>NZ_JBEYJA010000002.1:0-358086 GCF_040703815.1 Streptomyces sp. NPDC006743
CAGACGCCGAAGCACACCTGACACCTCACGATTCCCACGACCTCATGCTCCGGTAATCGGTTCATTCCAGTGCAGTCCAGGTGAAAACGACCTCTGAGAAGGTGATGCCGAAGGTCGGTGAGGCGGGGCCGACAGTGCCGTCGGACCGCTGGACCATGGTGGCGTCGGCTTTTTTCCATGCGCCTTCGTAGCGGGTCCACACGGGGGTGGAGTACTGGCGGCGCGTGGTGGTGCCGTCAGGGTTGGCGAAGGTCTCGGCGTCTTCTTCGCGCCGGCCCAGTATCTCCACGGGCTGCCCGGTCTTCGCGGCGAGGCCGGCCGCCTTGTTCTCGGAGGCGGTTGTCGACCCCGCCGAGGGGGAACCGTCTTCCGCTGCGGCGGGAGCCGCGGCTGCCGCCGGGAGAGCCTGGACGCTGACACCTGCCGCCGCCGAGATCGACAGGGCCACGAGAGCCGTTGCCAGACGCCTCCTTCTGCGACCTGTGAGCCGAGGATATTTCATCAGATTCCTTTCGGGAAGCACGCCCCGGAGAGTACGCGAAACGCGATGTCGATTTGAGTTGCATTCAGCCTTGCAGCCACCCCTTGAGTTCGGACTTCGAAAGGCCGCGTAACTGTTCACATCTTCTGCACATCTTTACCTTTTGTGAAGATGACTCTTGTTTTTCCTTCATTCCTCCTGGTCAGGTGGCATTGACATGTGATGACTGCATGGAGATCGCTTTGGTCTCCGTGATTTCTGATGTGTCTCAAAGTCGTTCCTGTTTCTCTTGTGCATGGGCCACCTAATCGGCTTTCCTGTGACTGATCTTTGTAGCGAGAAGGTCTGAGGGTGGGGATTTCCATGGCGTTCCGCCGCAGCTTTGGCATGCCGTTTTCGGCTCATCGGTTGTTGCGGACGCACCGCCTGACGACGGCCTTGGCCGGTCTGCTCGCCGTGGTCCTGTGCGTGACGTTGCTCGAAGCCCCGAGCTGGGCCGCGCCCGCCGCCCCCTTCTCGCCGCGTGCCGTGCCGAAGCCCGTATCGGTGCCCGGCAAGGACCTGGTCACCCACCGCACGGTGGTGCGCTCACAGTCCGATCTGAACGTCTGGCACCCACCGGGGAGAGTGACCTGGCCTGCTGCGGGGGAAGCGGACGTGACACTTCCCGCCGGCCCCGCGGGGGCGAAGGCGAAGAGCGGTGTCCGCCGTGTACAAGCAGGCTCGCTTCCGGTGCGTGTCGGCCGGCCCTCCCGCCCGGTTTCGGGCAGCGGCAAAGCGGCCCGGACCGCCGGCAGCACAGCGCCGAACCGACTGCATGTGAAGGTCGCCGACCATAAGGCCGCCCAACAAGCCGGTGTCGAGGGCCTGTTGCTGTCGCTCCGGCCTGCAGAAGCCTCCGCCGCGACCAGAGCGGCCGACGTCCAGGTGGACTACACGGGCATCACCGCCGCATACGGCGCGGACTGGGCCTCACGTCTGCGTCTGGTACAGCTCCCCGCCTGCGCACTGACGACACCCAAGGCGGCGAAGTGCCGCCAGGGCGTACCGCTGGCGACGGACAACAACGCGAAGTCTCACACCCTGACGGCGACCGTCGCCCTGCCCCCCGCTCAGAAGGCATCCGGTTCACCCTCCCTGGCAGCCGGCAAGGCCTCCGCGCAGAGCACGGTGGTGCTCGCCGCCGAGGCCGGTGCGACCGGTGAGGGAGGGTCGTTCAAGGCGACCTCGCTGACCGCGTCCGGATCGTGGTCGGCAGGCGGGAACTCCGGTGGGTTCGGCTGGAACATCCCCTTCGCGGTACCGCCCGTACCGGGTGGTCTGCAGCCGAAGGTCGGGCTCACCTACAACTCCTCGGCGGTGGACGGGCGGACCTCCTCCACCAACAACCAGACCTCATGGATCGGTGAGGGCTGGGAGTACTCGCCGGGATACATCGAGCGGACCTACGCCCCGTGCGAGAACGACAAGAAGGGCGGCAACAACACCGAGAAGGTCGGTGACCTGTGCTGGAAGTCGCAGAACGCGACCATGTCCCTGAACGGCAGGTCCACGCCTCTGGTGTGGGACGCCGGCAAGAACGTGTGGAAGCCCGCTGACGACGACGGATCCCGCGTCGAGCTGATCAAGGGCAGTGCCCCGGACGACGTGAACGGCGACCAGGACTACGAGTACTGGAAGCTCACCACCGTCGACGGCACCCAGTACTGGTTCGGGAAGAACCGGCTGCCCGGCTGGAGCAGCGGAAAGAGCGAGACGAACTCCGTCTTCACCGTCCCGGTCTACGGCAACCACAGCGGTGAACCCGGGCACGGTACGGACTTCGCGTCCTCGGTGCAGACCCAGGGATGGCGCTGGAACCTCGACTACGTCGTGGACCCGCACGACGACGCCATGGCCCTGTACTACGCCAAGGAGACCGGCTACTACGCGCAGAACAACAAGATCGACGACTCGGTCTCCTACACCCGCGGCGGTTACCTGACCCGGATCGACTACGGACTGCGTGCGGGCGAGGCCCTCACCACCGCCACCCCGGCCGGTCAGGTCAAGTTCGACGTGGCGGACCGGTGCCTGTCCGACTGCACCTTCGACAAGGACCATGCCCCCAACTGGCCCGACGTACCGGTGGACCTGGACTGCAAGGCGGACAAGCAGTGCCTGGAAGCCGCTCCGACCTTCTGGTCGAGCAAGCGTCTGAAAGCGGTCAACACCTTCGCCCTGCAGGGCAGCACGATGCAGCCGGTCGACACCTGGACCCTCACCCAGTCCTACCCCGGCACCGGTGACGTCTCCACTTCCACTCTGTGGCTGGACTCGGTCCAGCACACCGCCAAGGCGGGCGCTCTGGCCGACCTGTCCACACCGGCCATCACCTTCGGTCACGTCCTGATGGCGAACCGGGTCGACTCCTCCGAGGGCCGGCCGCCGCTGAACAAGTACCGCATCGACCGCATCACCAATGAGACCGGCGCCGACACGCTGGTCACCTACAGTCCCACCGAGTGCACCACGGGCAACCTGCCCGCCCCGGACAAGAACACCAAGCGCTGCTACCCGTCATGGTGGACGCCGGACGGTGCCGTCGACCCGGTCAAGGACTGGTTCCACAAGTACGTGGTCACTCAGGTGATCGAGGACGACACCACCGCAGGCTCCGGGTCCCCCTCGAAGACGACGACCTACGAGTACGCCGACGGCCCCAACTGGCGGCGCGACGACAACGAGTTCACGCTCGACAAGCACCGCAGCTGGAGCGACTTCCGCGGATACGGCACCGTCCGCACGCTCACAGGCACGACCAACCGCACCAAGACCGAGACCAGCTACTTCCTCGGCATGGCGGGTGACACCCTGGCCGACGGCAGCGCCAGAAGCGTGCCCAAGGTCAACGGGATCACCGACCGCGACGACTTCGCCGGCCGGACAGCCGAGACCCGTACCTACGACAAGGACGGCACCGACGGCAAGGTGGTGGCCAAGACCACCTACGTCCCCTGGGAATCCGACGCCACCGCCACCCGGCACATCACCGGGATCACCGACCCCGACAAACCGGGGACCGCAGGCCCCGACCTGCCCGACGCCGTCGCCCACCTTTCCGGGACCGTCGCGGAGAAGGCCTCCACGCTCCTCGACGACGGCACCACGTGGCGCACCCTGACGACCACCCGTACCTACGACCCGGTCTACGGCCTGGTCACCTCCCAGGGCGACGGCGGCGACAGCGGCCACGGCGTCGAGCCGGTGTGCACGCGCACCACCTATGTCACCCCCGACAAGACCAACTGGCTGATCGCCTACCCCAGCGAAACAGTGACGGTCACGTCGGCGCGCTGCGACGGCGGGATCCTGAACACCAGCATCACCAGCTCCTCCCGCACGTCGTATGACGATCAGGAACCCGGCACCGCTCCCAAGGCCGGTAAGGCGAACGTCACCAAGACCGAGCAGGCGTCGAAACTCAACACCGACGGCACGCTGCTCTGGGAGACCACCAACCAGGCCTCCTACGACCAGTACGGCCGCGTGACCACGAGCAAGGGCCAGGACAACCAGCCGGTCACCACCGCCTACACGCCCGCCACCGGCGCGCAGCCCACCACCGTCACCGTCACCAACGTCAAGAAGCAGGCGACCACCACCACCTTCGACGGACTGCGCGGGCTGGCCCTCACCACCACGGACGCGAACGGGCGCACGGCGACCAGCCAGTACGACAGTCTGGGTCGCCTGACCAACGCGTGGAGCGCGGGCCGGGCCACCACCGACGACCCCAACGCCACCTTCACCTACGCCATCTCCTCCTCCGCACCGTCGGCAGTGACGAGCAAGCAGCGCCGGGAAGACGGCACCTGGGCCACCTCCGTCACCCTGTACGACTCCCTGCTGCGTGAACGCCAGACCCAGACCGACGCCGTAGGCGTGACCGGCCGCACCATCACCGACACCTTCTACGACACCCACGGCCGCGCCTTCCAGACAGACGCGCCGTTCTACAACGACCAGCCGGTCTCCACGAAGCTGCTCAGCGTCACGCCCAACCAGATACCCGCCTCGACGGTCACCGAGTACGACGGCCGGGGCCGCCCCACGGCCGCGGTGACCCTCTCCCTGAACGTGGAGAAGTGGCGCACCACCACCACCTACGGCGACACCTGGACGGCCACGCTGCCCCCGGCAGGCGGCACGGCTGAACTCGCCGTCAACGACATCCGCGGCCGGACGATCGAGCGACGCGAGTACAAGGACCGGACCCCGGCCATCGGCGCGTCCGCCGACCACTACGAAGCGACCCACTACACCTACGACGCGGTCGGCAACCTCACCAAGGTCACCGACGCGTCCGGCCGCAACAGCTGGACCTACACCTACGACCTGCGCGGTCGCCAGGTCGCATCCAGCGACCCCGACAAGGGGGCCGGCACCACCGTCTACGGCGACGACGGGCGCGTCGCGACCGTCACCGACGCCCGTCACACCACCCTGGCCACCACGTACGACGAACTCGGCCGCAAGACGAGCCTGCGCCTCGGCTCCATCACCGGCACCAAGCTCGCCGAGTGGACCTACGACACCGTCACCGGCGGCAAGGGGCTACCGGCCACCTCCACCCGCTACGACACGTCCGTCACCCCTGCCGCCGCTTACAAGACGGAAGTCACCGGCTACGACACGGCAGGCAAGCCGACCGGCACCAAGGTGACAGTGCCCTCGGTGACCGGTGAGGAGAAACTCGCCGGCACGTACACCGTCGCCACCACCGCCACCCCCGTCAACGGCCTGCCCGCGACCACCGCCTACAGCACCACCAACACCAACGCCACCACGGCCCTGCCCGCGGAAACGGTCACCGACCACTACGTGCAGGACCAGCTCTCCATCGTCGACAGCACCCTGAACCAGGCATACCTGCGCGGCGCTACGTACACCCCGTTCGGCCAGCTCGCCCAGGCCCAGCTCGGCAACCTCGGCACTCTCGTCACCCAGACCCTCGGCTACGACCTCGTCACCCAGCGCCTGTCCACCTCGATCACCGACCGCCAGGCCGCGGGCCCGAAGACGCTGTCGAACATCAAGTACTCCTACGACACCGTCGGAAACCTCACCCGGGTCCGCGACGACCAGAGCGACGGCACCGTAGTCGACGACCAGTGCTTCGCCTACGACTGGGCGCGCCGCCTCAGCGAGGCCTGGACCACGGGCGACGGCTGCGCCACCAAGCCCGTCAACGGCACTGGCACTCCGAAGCTGGGGACCACCGACCCGTACTGGACCAGCTGGACCTTCACCGGTAGCGGGGACCGCGCCACCGAGACCCAGCACAAGGCGGGCTCCGTCACCGCCGACACCACCCGCACCTACAGCTACCCCACCACCGTCGGTGCCGCCCAGCCGCACGCAGTGCGTACCGTCACCGCCACCGGAGGCGCGACGGGGGCGGATGCCTACCAGTACGACACGACCGGCAACCTGACCAAGAAGACCCCCGCCGGCGGCCCCGCCCAGGACCTCACCTGGAACGAGGAAGGCAGACTCGCCACCTCCACCGTCTCCGGCGCCACCACCAAATTCCTCTACGACGCCGACGGCACCCGCCTCCTCAAGCGGGAACCCACCGCCACCACCCTCTACCTGCCCGGCGGACAGGAACTCCTCCTCACCAAATCCACCAACGCCCTGGCCGGCACGCGCTACTACACGGTCCCCGGCGGCTCAGCCGTCCGCACCAGCAGCGACGGAAGGGTTCGGCTCCTCATCGCCGACCCCCACGGCACCAACACCCTCTCCATCTCCGCCACCACCCTCGCCACCAACCGCCGCAAAACCCTCCCCTACGGAGCGCCCCGCGGCACCGCCCCGACCTTCTGGCCCGGCCAGAAGGGCTTCATCAACGGCGACACCGACTCCACCACCGGCCTCACCCACATCGGCGCCCGCGACTACGACCCCGCCACAGGCCGCTTCATCAGCGTCGACCCCCTCCTCGAACTCGACAAACCCCAGACCATCGGCGGCTACGCCTACAGCGCCCACAACCCGACCACTTACAGCGACCCGACGGGCACGTGGCTCGACGACGGCACCGGCCACAGCGAAACCCGCCACGACGGCGGCGCGGCGGGCGCCGGAAACCCCTATGGCGAGGGCAAGCCCGCCGGCGGGGTCGGAGACGACGGCTGCTACTACAGCTGCGGCGACAACAGCGGCACCAACGGCGGAGGCACCAGCAGCGGCTCGACGAGCGGCGGTGGCGGCAGCTGGTGGGACGACCTCGGGGACTGGGGCGACGACCTCGTCGACTGGGGCAAGGAGAAGATAGCGCCTGTCCTCCACTACGGAAACAGCCTGGCGCATGATCCCAACTTCTGGAACGGACTGTTCCAGCTCGGCTCCGGTTCGCTAGCTGGAGGAGGAGGTCTGGCCCTTGGCGCCACTGGAGTCGTCGAATGCGGGACCCTCCTCCTTTGCCTCGCAGGAGCCCCTTCCATCGTAGGTGGTGCGGGTCTTGCTATTACCGGTTACGGGGTCGCCAGAAACGGCGCAGGTTTGCTCGGCAAGGCGTTCTCCGAAGCCTCTTCCGAGTCGGCGGGCTCAACGGCAGCCTCCCAGACCCCTGCGGGTAAGGCACCTGAAGCGCCCAGTATCGACGTCGGCAACTATCGTGGCCGATTCCAGGCGTACTTGCACCGTAGAGGTGTGAAGCGACTGCCGGACGACTGGGACGCTCACCACGCCATCCCGCAGGAGTATCGAGGGCACCCGGAGTTCAAGGATTTCGACTTCGATGCCCCGTCCAACATGCGTGGAGTGCCCGGTAGTAGAATGAAGTCCCGCGGGGCCAATGTTCATCAAGAGATAACCAATCAGTGGAAATGGTTCCGCGATACGAACCCGGATCCCACGCGAGCGCAAATCGAAGACTTCGCCGGACAGATCGATAGGGGGTACGGTGCCTATTTCTGGGCTGAACGTTGATAGATGGATCGACGAAATGTCACGTCTCGTCTTGCGGTTCACTGCAGGATTCGAGGCCGCGTATGGATATCCGCCAGGTGAACACTGTGTGCTGCGATCCACTGATCGTAAGGCCAGCGAATCGCTCGCGGCGGCTTTGGGGGGCTCGGGTGCGCAGGACTTGATAGATTTCTATGCGCATGTTGCGCGAATCTCTCTTCCCGATGTCGGAGCTGGGTTCTTCGCAGACGAGGTTGAAGACGTGATCGACGGGTTGCGTGGTACTCAGCCGACACGGGTTTCCGGCGTGTCCGAGAGGAATGTCGTGGTTTTTGGATCTGAAGGTGGCGGTGCGCTGTTCGCCGCCGATCGCCAGACAGGAGAGATTATCCGACTCGAAGGCGGAGCCCTCGTTGGGTCTGACTATGAGGTTGAAGGGCCTGGTGTAGCTGTCATTGCGCGGGATTTCAGTGAGTTCATGCAGTTCCTCCAGAGAGAACTGTTGAAGCAGATCTCGTCAGAGGGGTAGGTTCGCCAAAAAGTGCGGGGGCAGTGCTCCGGCTGAGGACGGGGAGTGACCGCCCGCGCCGTCACTCCCGCCCCGAAGTAACCACCGCCAGCACCCCCGCTGCCACCCCCGCGATCAGCAGTGGTGTCCCCAGGTCGCGGTGGACGACCAGCCAGGCGCCGAGCGTGGCGCCCGCCAGCATCGCGAACACGGATGCCGTGCGGCGCGGGGAGCGGTGGCCCGAGCCGCCGCCCGCGCGGGAGTCGGAGGCGAGGCCGGTCAGCGTCATCGTGAGGACCGTCGTCGTCAGGTCCGCCACGCCCAGCTTGCGGACCGTCGCGTTGCGCAGGCCCATCGCGAAGGCGGTGAGCGCGATCAGCGCGTACGTCGTGGTGGTGGCGTCCGGCACGGTGAACGCCACCACCGCCGAGGCCCCGACCAGAAGCGCCTCCGCGGCCAGCGTCACCCGTGCCCAGGTGCGGCGCGAGCCGCCGCCGTAGCGGACCGCGACCCGGCCGCCGGCCAGCGCGCCCAGCAGGAAGCACGCCAGTGACGTGAGGGTGTGCGGCACCGAGAAGCCCGGGGCGCCGGCCGCGGCGAAGCCGAGGACGACCACGTTCCCGGTCATGTTGGCCGTGAAGACGTGCCCGAGCCCGAGGTAGCTCACCGCGTCGATGATCCCGCTGGCCACGGTCAGTCCCAGCAGCACCGGCACCAGGGGCAGCCCCCGCGCCTCCGGGTCGGCGTCGTCCGGCCGCGCGTCCTGTGCACCCTCCGCTGTCATCGAACCTCCGGTCACCTGGACGGTCAGGGGTGTTCCCAAGTCCACCATGGAGGCGGGGGAGTCTCGGATGCCGGGGCGCCCCGCGTGTCCGTAGCGTCTGGGGCATGACGAAGCACATGAACAACACGCGTACAGCGCAGGGTGGTTGGCGGATGCGGCGGGGGCTCGCCGCCTCGGCGGCACTGCTGCTCGCCTCCCTCGCCGTCGCCCCCGCGGCGTCGGCCGTCACGGCCGGCGGACCCACCGCCCCGACCGTCGCCTCCGCCCACGCCGACAGCAGCGGCCGGGGCGCGCTGCTCTCCGTGGTCCCCGTCGCCGCGCACAGCCGCGCCGGGGTCGTGCGGTACCTGGCCGCCCTGCCCATGGACACCGGCACCGTCCGGTACGGCGTACGGGCGTACCGGCTGACGTACCGCACCGTCGACCCGTACGGCCGCCCCACCACCGCCACCGGTCTGCTCACCTTGCCCGAGGGCGGCGGGCGGCGGCTGAGCCTGGTGTCGGACACGCACGGCACCATGGTCGACCGGGACTACGCGCCGTCCGTGGCGGAGGACGGACGTGCGCAGTCGTACCTGTTCGCGTCGGCCGGACACGCGGTCGCCGCGCCCGACTACCTCGGGCTCGGCAAGGGGCCGGGCGTCCACCCGTACATGGACACGCGCTCGGCGGTGACCGCCTCGGTGGACATGCTGCGGGCGGCCCGCACGGCGGCGTCGGGGCTCGGGCGGACCGTGACCGGGGACGTGTACGTGACCGGGTTCTCGCAGGGCGGGCAGGTCGCGATGGCGCTCGGGCGGGCCCTCCAGCAGGGCGCCGGCCGGCACTTCCGGCTGCGGGCGCTCGCACCGGTCAGCGGGCCCTACGACCTGGCGGGCACGGAGACGCCGGCGCTCACCGACGGGCGGGTCAACGACATCAGCGGTGTGTTCTACATGTCGTACTTCCTCGTCGCGCAGAACCGGCTGCACCCCATCTACAAGGACCCCGCCGAGGTGTTCCGCGCGCCCTACGCGAACCGGGTCGAAGCACTCTTCGACGGCCGGCACACCGAGGAGGAGGTGATCCCGCAGCTCGCGCCGAACGTGCGGGAGCTGCTGACGGACCGCTTCTACGCGCAGCTCACCCACCCGAGCGGCGGACTCGCCGAGGCGCTGAAGGCCAACGACGGCACCTGCGACTGGAAGCCGGCCGTGCCGGTGCGGCTGTACGCCGGGAACGCCGACACGGACGTGCCCATCGGCAACGCCCGCAGTTGCTCCGGCACCCTGGCCGCGCACGGGGTGACGGCACCGGTGATGAACCAGGGGGACGTCGACCACGGGGGCTCGGCCATGGCCGCACTGCCGAAGATCGCGCGGTGGTTCGGCGCGCTGGAGGACACCCGCGGGCGGTAGGCGCCGCACGTGCGGACATGACGAAGGCGGCGGCCCGGGGATCGGGGGCCGCCGCCTTCGCGACTGCGGTGCCGGTGGCCCGCGCCGGGCGGATCGCACCCGGGGGCTCACTCGGACAGGGCCTGGTCGGCTCAGTACCAGCCGTTGGCCTGCCAGAAGTTCCAGGCGGCGGCCGGGCTGCCGTAGCGGGAGTTCATGTAGTCCAGACCCCACTTGATCTGGGTCTTCGGGTTGGTCTTCCAGTCGGCGCCGGCCGAGGACATCTTGGAGGCCGGGAGCGCCTGGACCAGACCGTAGGCGCCGGAGGAGGCGTTGGTGGCGTGCGGGTTCCAGCCGCTCTCGTGCTCGACGATGTGGCTGAAGGCGTTGAACTGGGCGTCGTCCGGGATCATCTGGTGCGCGATCGTCTTCGCGTCGGCGCCCGAGCCGGTGGTGGCCGCGTGCGCGGGGGCCGAGGTGAGGGCCATGCCGACGGTGGCGGCGGCCACGGCGGCGGTGGAGAGGGCCTTCTTCGGGGTGGCGATGCGGCGGATGAAGGAGACGGACACGGAGAACCTCTTGCGTCGGGGACGGGGGGCCGCGGACAGCCGGAGCCCGCGGGAGCGGGGGAGGAGCTGCCTGGTGCCGCGCCCCCGGGGGACCGTCGGCTCCTTGCGACGTCGTCCAGAGAAGCAGCCGGGAAATCCGTCCGCAAGCACCCCTTTTACTAGTGGTCGTCGCATCCTGGGTGATCCGTCCTGATGTGAGCGGCGTCTCAAAGCCCAGGTGGACGCGGGTAAAGCCGCGTGCATGACAGCCGCTCGCGGCTACGGCCCGGCATCGTAGGTGACCCACGTCATGTGGGGCGCCTCACCGGGGCCGTCACCGTGGGTCGGCGGGGCTCACCGACGGTTCACCGCGCGGCGGGATTCAGAGGCCGTCGAAGGTGACCGGCGTCTCGAAGGCGGCCCGCCGGGTGGCCCGCCGCAGCGCCCGCAGCACCGCCGGACCCACCACGAGGGTCAGGACGACCGTGACGACGGCCCGGCCCAGGTCCCAGCCGAGCGAGGTGGCCAGGCAGTACGCGAGGAACCGGGCCAGGTTGGCGCCGACCGCCGCGTGCGGGTCGAAGGCGATCGAGGAGGCGAGGGTGCCCATGAAGGGCCAGCCCGCGAGGTTCATGACCGTGCCGTAGGCGAACGCGGCGAGGAACCCGTACCCGGCCAGCATCAGCAGCTCGGCACGGCCGCGCAGCCGGTCGGGGCCCGGCAGCAGGCCCGCGCCCATGGTGAACCAGCCCATCGCCAGCATCTGGAACGGCATCCACGGGCCCACCCCGCCGGTGAGCAGCGCGGAGGCGAACATCGTCACCGAGCCGAGCACGTACCCGAAGCCGGGCCCGAGCACCCGTCCGCTCAGCACCATCAGGAAGAACATCGGCTCCAGGCCCGCCGTCCCGGCGCCGATCGGGCGCAGCGCGGCCCCGGTCGCCGCGAGCACGCCCAGCATGGCGACCGCCTTCGGGCCGAGGCCCGACTCGGAGATCGTCGCGGCGACGACGGCGACGAGCAGCACGAGCAGGCCCGCGAAGAGCCAGGGCGCGTCCTGCGCGTGCGCGCTGAGCTGGGCGGTCGGCGGGGCGAGGAACGGCCAGGTGAACGCGGCCACACCGACGGCGCTGACCAGGACGAGGGCGGCCAGGGAGCGCGGGCCCAGACGGACCGCGCGCGCCTGCCGGCCGGCCGGGGCGACGGGCGCGGGGGCGGGGGCACGGAGGGAGGAGGGCGCGGTCATGTCAGCGCCTCGCGGACCTGGGAGACCGTGAGCCAGTGCTGCGGGGCGAGGATCTTGGTGACCTGCGGGGCGTAGGAGGGGGAGGAGACGACCACCTCGGCCGTCGGGCCGTCGGCGATCACCTCGCCCTCGGCGAGCAGCACGACCCGGTGGGCGAGTTCCGCCGCCAGTTCCACGTCGTGCGTGGCCAGCACGATCGCGTGCCCCTCGGCGGCCAGGCCGCGCAGCACGGCGACCAGGCGCGCCTTGGCGCCGTAGTCCAGGCCGCGGGTCGGCTCGTCCAGGAGCAGCAGCGGCGGGCGCGCGGCCAGCACCACCGCGAGGGCGAGCGCGAGGCGCTGGCCCTCGGACAGGTCGCGCGGGTGGGTGGCGTCGGCGACGCCGGGAAGCAGCTCGCCGACCAGGGCGCGGCAGGTGCCGGGGGCCGCGTGCGCGTCCCGGTCGGCCGCCTCGCACTCGGCGGCGACCGTGTCGGCGTAGAGCAGGTCGCGCGGCTCCTGCGGGACCAGGCCCACCCGGCGCACCAGCTCGCGGGGCGAGGCGCGGTGCGGCACCGTCCCGCCGACGCGGACCACTCCGCTCCGCGGCTCCACCAGGCCGACCAGCGAGCCGAGCAGGGTGGACTTCCCGGCGCCGTTGCGGCCCATGAGCGCGATGGTCTCACCGGGCGCGACGGTCAGGTCGACGTGCCGCAGCGCCTGGACGCCGTCGCGGCGGACGCCGAGGGCGCGGACCTCGGCGACGGGGGCACCGGGGGCCGGGGCGGCGGCCGGGGACGCGGTCGCGGCCCCGGTCGTGCGCCTGCGAAGGAGCGCGCGCAGACCCGGCCGGCGGACCGTCCCGGGTGTTGTGGGAGCCGTCCCGGGTGTTCGGGGAGCCGCCGGTGCGCCGGGTGCCGTGGGGGTGGCGGGTGCGGGCGGTGCGGTGGGCGGGAGCGGTGCCGGGGCGGGCTCGCGGCCGCTCAGGCGCTCGCGCAGGTCCCCGGCGCGGCGCCGGGCGTCACGTACTGTCAGGGGCAGCGGCGACCAGCCCGCGAGCCGGCCCAGGTCCACCACCGGCGGGTACACCGGCGAGACGGCCATGACGTCGGCCGGGGCGCCCAGCAGCGGGGCGGCGCCCGGCGCGGGCAGCAGGACGACCTGGTCGGCGTACTGGACGACCCGTTCCAGGCGGTGCTCGGCCAGGAGGACCGTCGTACCGAGGTCGTGCACGAGGCGCTGGAGGACGGCGAGGACCTCCTCGGCGGCGGCCGGGTCGAGGGCGGAGGTCGGCTCGTCCAGGACGAGGACCTCCGGGTGCGGGGTGAGGACCGAGCCGATCGCGACCCGCTGCTGCTGGCCGCCGGAGAGCGTGGCGATGGGCCGGTCCCGCAGGGCGGCCAGGCCCAGCAGGTCCAGGGTCTCCTCCACCCGGCGCCGCATGACGGCCGGGGCGAGCCCCAGCGACTCCATGCCGTAGGCGAGTTCGTCCTCCACGGTGTCGGTGACGAAGTGGGACAGCGGGTCCTGCCCGACCGTGCCGACGACGTCGGCCAGCTCGCGCGGCTTGTGGGTGCGGGTGTCGCGTCCGGCCACGGTGACCCGGCCGCGCAGGGTGCCGCCGGTGAAGTGCGGCACGAGCCCGCTCACCGCGCCCAGCACCGTGGACTTGCCCACCCCCGACGGGCCCGCCAGCAGCACGAGTTCACCCTCGGGCACCTCGAAGTCCACCGCGCTGACGGTGGGTTCGGCGGCCCCGTCGTACGTCACGGAGACGTCCTCGAAACGGATCACGACGACTCCTCGCGTGCGTCCTTGCGTGCGTCCTCGCGCGAGCCCTTGCGGGAAGCGTCGGGCGCATCCTTGCGTGCGGCGGCGTCCGCGGGGGCCACGAACGCGGGGACCAGACCGAGCAGGACGGCCGCCGCCGGCCACACCGGCAGCCCGGGGGCGGTCAGCGGGACCACACCCGGGTGCAGGGCCTGCGGGTCGCGGGCGGCGGCCAGCGTCAGCAGCGCCGCCACGGCCGCACCGGAGCCGGCCACCAGACAGGAGCGCGGGTTCCAGGTGTCGGGGCGGTAGCGGGTGCGCACCGAGCGCCGGCCGCCGAGCCACAGCCCGGCGAGCGCGGCGGCGACCCCGGCCAGCAGCACCGGAAGGCCGTAGCTGCCGCCCTCGGCGGTGAGCAGCCCGTACGTTCCCGCGCACACCCCGAGCAGCCCGCCCAGGGTGAGGGCGGCGGTGGTGCGGCGCACGGCGGGCGCGACCTCGGCGGTGCGGCCGTAACCGCGGGCGTCCATCGCGGCGGCGAGCGCCACCGAACGCTCCAGCGCGCCCTCCAGGACCGGAAGTCCCACGTGCAGCAGCCCGCGCACCCCCCGGTCGGGCCGTCCGCGCAGCCTGCGGGCGGCCCGCAGCCGGCGCCCGTCGGCCACCAGGTGCGGGGCGAAGGTGAGCGCGACGACGACGGCCACGCCCGTCTCGTACAGGGCGCCGGGCAGGGACTTGAGCAGCCGGGCGGGGGCGGCCAGCGCGTTGGCGGCGCCCACGCAGATCAGCAGCGCGGCCAGCTTCAGGCCGTCGTACAGGGCGAACAGCAGCGCCTCGGCCGTGACCCGGCCGCCCAGCCGGATGCCCTGCGCCCAGTGCGGCAGCGGGACTTCGGGGAGCGTGAGGAGCACGTGCGTGCCGGGGATGGGCGAGCCGAGGGCGACGGCGAAGAAGAGCCGGACGACGAGGACGGCGAGCGCCAGCCGCAGGAAGGCGGAGTAGGAGCGCGCGGAGGGGGTGTTCGGGCGGCAGGTGACGACGACGTAGCCGGAGACCGTCAGGAGCAGGGCGAGCAGCAGCGGGTTGGTGGTGCGGGTGGCACCGGTGCCGAGCGCCAGCGCCCACAGCCACCAGGCGCCCGCGTGGACGCCGGGTCCGGAGCGGTGACGGGCCTGCGGACCGGCCGGGCGGGCGCGTGGACCGGCCAGGTGGCCGCGCGCACCGGGCCGGTGCGCGCGGAGACCGGTCCGGTGGGCGCGCCGCGCCTCACCGGCTCCGGTCCCGTCACGCATTCCTGCGCCGCCTGGCCTGCCACAGGGCCGCCCCGGCGAGGACGACGACCACCGCGCCGCCCGCGACGAGGCCGACGGACGGGCCGCCGTCGTCCTTCTTCCCGGCCGTGCCGGCCGTGTCCGGGGACGGCTCGCCGCCCGTGGCCTTCGCGCCGCCGCCCGCCGCGACCTGCTCGCCGCAGCCCTGGCGCGGGTATCCGGAGATCGCGCACAGCAGTGCGTTCGTGTCGTACCGCAGGGGCTTGGCGACGGCCGCCAGGGCCTCCGCCGTGGTGGCGTCGGAGGGCACGCGGGCGCAGGCCGTGCGCGGGGCGGGCGGGGTCTCCCCGGAGGGCGCGTCGGCCCGGGTGCCGAAGTCGAGGACCAGCGCGACGCGCTTGCTGCCGCCCTGCGCCGGGGTGCCGGAGCAGACGGCCGCGAAGTCCGCCGTCCCGCGCGGCTTGGCAGCGTCCTGTGAGTCCTGGCTCACCGCGAAGCGGAAGCCCTGCACGTCGCCGTCGGCGGGCCGGGCCGTGGACGGGCCCTGCGTGGCGTACGTCCAGGCGCTGCCGTCGCGGTCCCAGAAGGACCAGTACCGGTACCCGGCCGCCCGGGCCGGCCCGGCGGCCGCCGACAGCAGGACGACGGCGGCCAGGAGCAGCGCCGACAGCAGCGGCATGCCGGGCAGGGCGCGGAGGCGGCGGTGTGTCACGGCTGCTGCCTCTTGGCGCGGCTGCCGCGCATGCCCAGCCAGGCGGCGGCGCCGAGGACGACGACCAGACCGACACCGCCGACGATCCACCAGGCGGTGCGCGAGGAACTATCGCTCTTCTTCACCGTGTCGCCGCTCGTGCTGCCCGTCACGGGCGCCTGCGGTGCCGGGCCGGTCGCGTTCAGCGCCTCGACCAGGTCGAGGCCGCCGAAGGCGCGCGGGTCGGTGCCGGTGGCGTGGGCCGCGAAGATCAGCTGGGCGTACGCGGCAGGGCCGCTCTGCGCCGCCCACTTCCCGGCGTTCTTCTCCAGCCACTGCAACGGCTTCCGCGCCTGCCCGGCACCGCCCTGCGCGGCGAGCGCGACGACCGCGTCGGCGGTGTTCCCGTAGTCGGGCTGCGCGGTGGCGCCGGGGAGCGCGGAGGTGAGGTGGCCGTCCTCGGCGACGGCGTGCGCGAGGTAGGCGGCACCGCCCGCGGCGGCCCGCGCGGGCGTGGCGGCACCGGTGCCGGTGCAGCGGGCCGCGCCGCCCGCCTTCCCCTGCGGGGCGGCGGCCAGCCCCTGGCCGAGCGCGGCGACCACACCGGCGGCGGTCGCGTCCGCGTTGGCCGCGAGCTTGCCGTGCTTGTCCGGCTGGTAGGCGAAGGCGCCCGCCCCCTCGCCCTCGCACGGCAGGGCCAGCTTCAGCAGGGCGTCGTAGGGGGACTTGCCGTCCTTGACGACGGACGCGGGCTTCTCGCCCACGGCGGCGAGGGCGCCCACGACGACCGAGGTGGAGTTGGCGTCGCTGGGTCCGCCGGGCGTGTACCCCCAGCCGCCGTCCTTGTTCTGCACGGACTTCAGCCAGCTGACGGCCTTGCCGGTCACCGTGTCACGGGCGCCGAGCGCGGCGAGCGCCTGGACGGCGGCGGCCGTGCTGTTGGAGTCGACGGCGGTCCTGGCGTCGCACGCCTTGGACGGGTCGGCGCGGAAGGGCGCGAACGCGCCGCTCGCGCACTGCTGCCCGGCCAGCCAGTCCACGGCCTGCGCGGCGGGCCGCACGCCCACGGTGTGCTGCGCGAGCAGGGCGAGGGACTGGCGCCAGACGCCGTCGTACTTGGGGTCGGCGCCGCCGTAGAGGCCCGGCGGCAGCGCGGGCGAGGCGGAGGGGGCGGGGGAGGAGCCGGTGACGGCGGCTTGCGCCGGGGCCCCGATCACGGCGACGGCGGCGACGGCGGCCAGGGCCGCTGCGCTGCGGCGTATGTTCATGATCGGCGGATGCCTCTCCCTGCGGGGAGCCGGACAGCACGGGACACCCCGGCGGCTCGGCTCCGTGTCCCTCGACGGTGCCGTACGGCGGCGGGCTGCCGGCGTACGCGAGCCGCTCACGCGCGCGCCCGGGGCATTCCGGCTCCCGCCACGGGGGCGGTCCACGGTTGCGGGTCAGCGCCGGATTTCCACCGGCTTCCCCCCGGACAGGCGTGAAACGACCGGGCCACTCTACCGGCCCGGCCGGCGGCGGCCGCGGGGCGGCTGTACGGACACGGGGAGGCAGGGACGCAGGAAGGCAGGGCGTGCTGCGGCTGCGGTCCCGGCGCGGGTCCGCCGAACGGCAGACGCAGGGTCCGGGAGGCAGGCGGCCGGTCACCGCCGCCGGTCCGGCCGATCCGCGGGCCCCCACAGCAGCCGCGCACCGGCGGGGGCACGCGGAACCCCCCGGGGATGGCCGCAGGGGGTGGTGGCATGCGAAAACCTACGAGACGGGTTCCCTTCGCCGGTATGGTCCGGATCAGGTGATGGGGGTCGCCTTCCGGTTCTCTGCTGCGAACCTTCCGGCCTCTCAGCCCTACCGTCGACGTCGGCCCCGGCGGATGCCTCGGCGTCTCGAGGATGCCTCAGCGTCTCGCGGAAGTCGGCTACTCCGGTCGGACTCCCTCACTCGTCCCGTAGGCCCTTTCAGGATAGAACGCCTGCCACCGGACGCAATACCCCAAGCCGGGAAAAAGGACTATTCGTGCCCTCTCTCCGTCAGGCCGATCAGCCGGCACACCGTCTCGATGTCCCCCTGGACCTGCGCGATGGAGGCACGGCCGGAGAGCCAGGTGATCAGGGCCGACAGCCAGGTGTGCTCGATGACCCGGACCGCGGAGAGCTGCTCGGGCGTCGGGTCGTCCTGGCCCATCGCGTCCAGGATGATCGCCGTCGTCTGCCGGGACACCTGGTCGACCTCGGGGCTCACGCCGCGGTCGGCGAAGGTCAGGGCGCGGACCATGGCGTCCGCGAGATCGGGCTCGCGCTGGAGGGCGAAGAAGGCGCGCATCAGCGTCTCCGCCACCCGCTCGGCCGCGCTGTCACCGGCCGGCGGCCGCTTGCGCAGCGTGCCGTGCAGCCGCTCCAGCTGGTCCTGCATCGTGGCGACCAGCAGGTGCACCTTGGACGGGAAGTACCGGTACAGCGTGCCGAGGGCGACCTGCGAGGACTCCGCGACCTCGCGCATCTGCACCGCGTCGAACCCGCCCCGGGAGGCGAGGTGCGCGCTCGCGCGCAGGATGCGGCGGCGGCGCTCCTCCTGCCGCTCGGTGAGCGGCGGCGCGTCCGACCGGGAGGTGCCGGCATGCGGCCGGGAGGTACTGGCGTGCGCAGGCATGGGTCACGCTCCATGGCAGTCGGTGGGGACGGGCGGTCGGACAGCGTGGCAGGGGCGCGGGCCGCCGCGCGACCCCGCGTACGTCCGGACGCACGGCCGAGTGCCCGGCGCCCGCCCGCCTCGGCGCGAGCCCCCGGGTGGCACCGGCCCGGGGCGGCCGGGGCGGGGCCCGGAACGGCCGGGACGGACCGGCCGGACCCGGAGCGGGCCTGGACGGGCCGGGCGGACCTGGACCGGGCCGACTCGCGGTGGACTCGTGATGGACCGGGGCGCGGGGCCGGGTCCGAGCCGTGGCGCGAATCACCCGGTTCACTGCTCACAGCGCGGCTACCTGCCGGTAGATTCGGAGCCTCCTGAACGATCAAGACGATCAAGTCTGAAACTTGTTCTAGATTAGCGTCCCGGCGTAATCTCGCGGGACGGTGCAGTCAGAAGGGGGCCCAGAGTGACCGCTGAGGCCAGTCAGGCCGGGTCCCCGGCGGACCTCGCCGCGGACGGAGGGCGACCGCTCAGGATCGCGCTCCTCACCTACAAGGGAAACCCGTTCTGCGGCGGCCAGGGCGTCTACGTCCGGCACCTCTCGCGCGAACTGGCCCGCCTCGGCCACCACGTCGAGGTCATCGGCTCCCAGCCCTACCCCGTCCTCGACGAGGACGAGGAGTACGCCGGTGCGCTGCGCCTGACCGAACTGCCCAGCCTCGACCTGTACCGCCAGCCCGACCCCTTCCGCACCCCGGGGCGCGACGAGTACCGCGACTGGGTCGACGCGCTGGAGGTCGCCACCATGTGGACCGGCGGCTTCCCCGAACCGCTGACCTTCTCCCTGCGCGCCCGCCGCCACCTGCGCGCCCGCCGCGGCGAGTTCGACGTCGTCCACGACAACCAGACCCTCGGCTACGGCCTCCTCGGCGACGTCGGCGCCCCCCTGGTCACCACCGTCCACCACCCCATCACCGTGGACCGGCAACTGGAGCTGGACGCCGCAACGACCCGGCAGCGGCAGTGGTCGGTGCGCCGCTGGTACGCGTTCACGCGCATGCAGAAGCGGGTCGCGCGCCGCCTGCCGTCCGTGCTCACCGTCTCCGGCACGTCCCGGCAGGAGATCGTCGACCACCTCGGCGTACGCCCCGACCGCATCCACGTCGTCCACATCGGCGCCGACACCGACCTGTTCTCACCCGACCCGTCCGTGCCGCAGGTGCCGGGCCGGATCGTGACCACCTCCAGCGCGGACGTCCCCCTCAAGGGTCTCGTCTTCCTCGTGGAGGCCCTGGCGAAGGTCCGCGCCGAACACCCCGGCGCGCACCTGGTCGTCGTCGGCAAGCAGCCGGCCGAGGGCCCGGTCGCGCGGGCCGTCGAGCGCTACGGGCTCAAGGACGCCGTCGAGTTCGTCAAGGGCATCTCCGACGCCGAACTGGTCGACCTGGTCCGCTCGGCCGAGGTCGCGTGCGTGCCCTCGCTGTACGAGGGCTTCTCGCTGCCCGCCGCCGAGGCCATGGCCACGGGGACCCCGCTGGTCGCCACGACCGGCGGCGCGATCCCCGAGGTCGCCGGCGAGGACGGCGAGACCTGCCTGGCGGTGCCGCCGGGCGACGCGGGAGCGCTGGCCGCCGCCCTGACCCGGCTGCTGGGCGACCCGGAGCTGCGCGCCAGGCTGGGCGCGGCAGGCCGCGCCCGCGTGCTGCGCCGCTTCACATGGGCCCGTGCCGCCGAGGGCACCGTGGCCCGCTACCGCGAGGCCATCGCGGACTCCGCCCGCCCCCGCGCCGCACAGCGGTCGGCGTACCGCCCCGCGACCGTCCCGGCGGCGACCGGGACGGCCCGGACCGCACCGGCAGCGGCGGCTGCCGAGGCGGCCCCGACCGCACCAGCAGCAGGCGCACCCGCCGCAGACGCATACGAAAGCAGGGCCACGTGCTGACCGTCGACTTCTCCCGGTTCCCGCTCGCCCCGGGCGACCGCGTCCTGGACCTCGGCTGCGGCGCGGGGCGGCACGCGTTCGAGTGCTACCGGCGCGGCGCCCAGGTCGTCGCCCTCGACCAGAACGGCGAGGAGATCCGCGAGGTCGCCAAGTGGTTCGCGGCGATGAAGGAGGCCGGGGAGGCACCCGCCGGGGCCACCGCCACCGCCATGGAGGGCGACGCCCTCGCCCTGCCCTTCCCCGACGAGTCCTTCGACGTCGTCATCATCTCCGAGGTGATGGAGCACATCCCCGACGACAAGGGCGTCCTCGCCGAGATGGTGCGCGTGCTCAGGCCGGGCGGCCGGATCGCCGTCACCGTGCCGCGCTACGGACCCGAGAAGGTCTGCTGGGCCCTGTCCGACGCCTACCACGAGGTGGAGGGCGGCCACATCCGCATCTACAAGGCCGACGAACTGCTCGCGAAGATGCGCGAGGCGGGCCTGAAGCCGTACGGCACCCACCACGCCCACGCCCTGCACTCGCCGTACTGGTGGCTCAAGTGCGCCTTCGGCGTCGACAACGACCAGGTGCTGCCCGTGAAGGCGTACCACAAGCTGCTCGTCTGGGACATCATGAAGAAGCCGCTGGCCACCCGGGTCGCCGAGCAGGCGCTGAACCCGCTCATCGGCAAGAGCTTCGTGGCCTACGCGACCAAGCCCCACCTGCCCCGGGCGGCCGCCAAGTGACCACCCCCCGGACAGAACACCTCGTCCTGCCCGGGGTCCTCACCGCCGAGCAGGCCGCCGCGACCGTGGACGGCATCCTCGCCGCCCAGCGGGAGGACGGCGCCATCCCGTGGTTCCGCGGCCACCACCTCGACCCGTGGGACCACACCGAGGCGGCGATGGCGCTGGACGCGGCGGGCGAACACGAGGCCGCCTCACGCGCGTACGAGTGGCTGGCCCGCCACCAGCTGCCCGACGGCTCCTGGTACGCCGCCTACGCCGACGGCGCCCACGACGACGTCACCGACCGCGGCCGGGAGACCAACTTCGTCGCCTACGTCGCCGTCGGCGTCTGGCACCACTACCTCTCCACCGGCGACGACACCTTCCTGGACCGCATGTGGCCGGTCGTCTACGGGGCCGTCGAGTACGTGCTGCGCCTGCAGCAGCCCGGCGGGCAGATCGGCTGGAAGCGCGAGGACGACGGGACGGGCACCACGGACGCCCTGCTCACCGGTTCCTCCTCCGTCCACCACGCGCTGTGCTGCGCCCTCGCCATCGCCGAGCAGCGCGAGGAGCCGCAGCCCGACTGGGAGCTGGCGGCCGGAGCGCTCAGGCACGCCATCCGCAGGCACCCGGAGCGGTTCCTGGACAAGGACCGCTACTCCATGGACTGGTACTACCCGGTGCTCGGCGGCGCGGTGACCGGCGCGGAGGCCAAGGCGCGCATCGAGGCCGGCTGGGACCGCTTCGTCGTGCCCGGCCTCGGGGTGCGCTGCGTGGTGCCCAACCCGTGGGTGACCGGCGGTGAGTCGGCCGAACTCGCCCTCACCCTGTGGGCGGCGGGCGAGTCCGACCGCGCGCTCGACGTCCTGAAGTCCGTCCAGCACCTGCGCGACGCGGACAGCGGCCTGTACTGGACGGGGTACGTCTTCGAGGACGACGCCATATGGCCGCGGGAACTGACCACGTGGACGGCCGGTTCGCTGCTCCTCGCGGTCGCCGCGCTCGGCGGCCACGAGGCCACCTGCACGGTCTTCGCCCAGGACGGCCTGCCCAGGGGCCTGGAACCGGACTGCTGCGGCACGGCCGCCGGCGGCTGAGGCACGGCCGCCGGCGGCTGGGGCCTCCGGCCCGCCGGGGTCAGCCGCGGTGAATGCGGTTGGCGATGGCGTGGCCGACGAAGAGGTACACGACCGCGGCCAGGCCGTACCCGGCGACCACCCGCGCCCACGCCTCGTCGAAGGTGAACAGGTCGCGCGACCAGCCGGCGAGCCAGTCGGCCGCGTGATGGACGAACCGCACCAGGTCGTTGGCCCGGTTCGCGTCCAGCAGGTACATCAGGATCCACAGTCCGAGGATGACGGCCATGATGTCGGCGACCACCGCGATGACCGTCCCGGCGGAGCCGGAACCCGTGCGATATCGAGGGGACATGCCCTTGCGTCTGGCCGCGCGCGGCCGGTCGAAACCCGTACGCCTACGGAAAGTCAGGCGCACCGCACGGAAGGTGCTCTGTTTCGGGCGCCGCGGCCGGGTTCACACGGACCCCTGGAGTACCCGGAACAACACCTTCCGGGACCGGAGCAACAGCTTTCGGGAGGACACCGTGCCCGTACCGATACGGCGCCTCGCTGTGGCGCTCACCCTGTGCTGCGCCCTGCTCGCCGGATCCAC
Organism: Streptomyces sp. NPDC006743; assembly: GCF_040703815.1. Taxonomy (NCBI): domain Bacteria; kingdom Bacillati; phylum Actinomycetota; class Actinomycetes; order Kitasatosporales; family Streptomycetaceae; genus Streptomyces; species Streptomyces sp. NPDC006743. Next base: position 22,562 of record NZ_JBEYJA010000002.1, read on the forward strand.
CACCGCGTGGGCCACCGGCCAGGGCGACGGGCGGCAGACCAGTCCCACGGTCGCGGTCGCCGCGGCCACGCCCAGCCCGAGCACCTCCGCCGAGCGGCAGAAGTTCGCCAAGACACGCTTCGTGGCGAACGCGGCCCTGGCGGCCGGAGCCACCTACCAGTGGATCTGGAAACCGTACAAGGAAGGCAAGTTCAAGAAGGGCACCAAGCACCGCAAGGCGACCCTCCTCAAGGCCGGTCTGGCCGGCGCGTTCACCTACAACCGGCTCAAGGCGGCCGTGCACAACGCCCAGGGCGACCCGACCCTCTCCAAGGCGCTCGAACCGCTCAACGCGGCCATCGCCGGACTGAAGGACCTGCCGGCCAAGCTCCGCAAGGGCGACGGCTCGGCGGCGAACGCGTTCAACGACACCCTCAACAAGGTGAAGGACGCGGGCAAGAGCGCGGGAGCCCCGGTCAAGGACAAGGTGCCCACGCCCTCCGAGCTGAAGAACGGCGCCCGGTCCGGCTCCTGACAGGAGGTCCGGCCCGTCCGAGCACGGCGACGGCCCCCCGCCCGTGAGGACGAGGGGCCGCAGGGTCCGCGGCGCCGCGGGATGCGCGGCGCCGTGAGCGGCTGTCAGCCGCGCTGGATGTTCGAGGCGTCCTGGAGGACACCGCGGCGGCCGTCCTGCATCTCCGTCAGCAGGCCCTGACCGCGCTGATCCACCGCCAGGTACCAGGTACCCGGGGCCAGTTCGGCGATCGGCGCGGGCGAACCGTCCTCCGCGAACAGCGGACGCGGCGCCGGGACGGCGAACCAGAACGGCGAGAAGGCGGGCGCGGGCTGACCTCCGGCGGCCGGGGCCGGCTGCCCCGGCTGCTGGCCGCCGAAGGACGCGCCGGGCTGCGGCTGGCCGCCGTACGACGGCTGCGGGGCGCCCTGGGCGCCCGGGTAGCCGTAACCGGCCTGCGGCTGCGCGCCGTAGGGGTGCGGGGCGGCCGGCCTCGGTGCCGGGACGAGCGCGGCCTGCAGGGCGGGGACCAGCGGGGTCGCGACCGCCGCGCCCGCGAGGACGAGGGCCGCGATGAAGCCGAGGACCAGGCCCGAACCCGCGCCGTACATGCCTGGGTCCACCAGGTCCCAGAACAGGATCCACGCCACGAGCACCGTGAACGCCGTGCCCACCGTGCCCAGTTCCAGCCCGGCCACCTTGCGCGGCTGGGGCAGGCACCGGTTGACGACGACCAGCGCGGCGCCGGCCAATCCGCCCACGTAGACGCCGAGCCCCATGCCGAGGCCGTCCCAGGCGGTGGAACTCAGGTAGTCGTGGGTGTGGAGGAACGACGCGATGAACAGCAACACCGCTGCTCCGATCACCACGCCGTCGCCCCGAGTGAGGGAGCGGATATTCACGTCAGGTCCTTCAGGTCGTCTCGTCGTCGGTAGAGGCGTCGCTGTCACCAGGTAGCCGTCACCGGGTCCTGGCGTGAAGCGCGGGGGTGGCCCCTCATCGTACGGGTGACACTATCGCCCGTACGGTCGGCCTGTCCGCCGGGACGGCGGCGCCGGTCAGGACCCGCGCAGGAAACTCACGATTCCCTCAGACATGCCCTCGGCCGCCTTCTGCCGCCACGTTCCGCTGGTCAGCAGGGCCGCGTCCGCGCTGTCGCGCATGTTGCCGCACTCGATGAACACCTTGGGAACCGTTGACAGATTGAGACCACCCAGGTCCTTCCGCGTGACGAGTCCGCTGCCGCCGCCGAGGTAGTTGGAGGGCGGCTCGCCGGTGACCCGCAGGAAGTTGCCCGCCACCCGCTCGCCCAGGTCGCGGGAGGCGGCGACGATGGCGCGGGTGTCGGCCGCGCCGTCGTGGACGGCCGCCGGCAGGATCACGTGGAAGCCGCGGTCGCCGGGCGCCGCGCCGTCGGCGTGGACGGAGACGGCCGCGTCGGCGTGCGCGGTGTTGCCGATCCGGGCGCGTTCGTCCACGCACGGGCCCCAGGCGGGGGAGCCGTCGTCGTGGGTCAGCTTCACCGTGGCGCCCTGCCGTTCCAGCAGGGTGCGCAGCCGGTGGGCGACGTCCAGGGTGAACCGGGCCTCGGCGTAACCGGCGTTCGTGGCGGTGCCGGTGGTGTCGCACTCCTTCCGGTTGGTGCCGATGTCCACCCGGCGGGCGATCTCGGACGTGTGCCGGAAGTTGCCCGGGTTGTGGCCCGGGTCGATGACGACGACCTTGCCCTCCAGCGGGCCCGCCGCGCCGCCGGGCCGCTTCCCGTCGTCACCGGGAGCGGCCGGGGACGACGCGCTCCCGGACGGTTCTCCGGACGGCTTCCCCGGCGGTCCGCCCCCCGGGGAGGACGCCGGAGCGGAGGCGGCGGAGGAGGACGGTGCGCCCGAGGAGGCGGCGCCGGCGCCGTCCGGGGCGCCCACCGCCTCGTACCCCAGCCAGCACAGCAGCCCGCCGCACACCAGCGCGGCGACGGCGAGGGCCGGCCCGCGGCGCGGCCGGCCGGGCCGCCCGGAGGGGTCCTGACGGGGTTCGAATTCGGGGCCTGCGTACGACACGACTGCGACCCTAACCGCGGGCGGGGGCGGCCGGGCCGGTTCGCCGCAGGACGCGCAGCGAGCCGGTCACCGAGACCTCGGTGAACTCGCCGGACTCCAGCGCCCGCAGGTACACGCGGTACGGCGCCTGTCCGGTGAACTCGTCCACCGGGTCGGGGAACACGTCGTGGATGACCAGCAGGCCGCCCTCGGCGATGTGCGGAGCCCAGCCCGCGTAGTCCGCGCCCGCGTGCTCGTCGGTGTGGCCGCCGTCGACGAAGACGAGGCCGAGCGGGGTGTTCCACACGGCGGCGACCTGCGGCGAACGCCCCACGAGCGCCACCACGTGCTCCTCCAGACCGGCCCGGTGCAGCGTGCGCCGGAAGGCGGGCAGCGTGTCCATCAGGCCGAGTTCGGGGTCGACCGTCTCCGGGTCGTGGTACTCCCAGCCGGGCTGCTGCTCCTCGCTGCCGCGGTGGTGGTCGACGGTGAGCGCGGTGACCCCGGCGCCGCGGGCGGCGTCGGCGAGCAGGAGCGTGGACCGTCCGCAGTACGTGCCGACCTCCAGCAGCGGCAGCCCCAGCCGGCCCGCGTCCACCGCCGCCGCGTACAGCGCCAGCCCCTCGTCCGTGGGCATGAACCCCTTCGCGGCCTCGAAGGCGGCCAGGATGTCGGGCTTCGGTGCCGCGGTCATGCAGCGGGTCCTTCCGGTCGTACGGCGTTCAGGGCGCCCATGCTGCCGCACCCGCTGCCGGGCGGGCGACAGCGGGTGCGGTGGCGTACGTCTCAGAGCCGCGGCCCGGGGACGGGCCCGGCCGGGCGGTGTCCGCCGGGCCGGGCGGTGTCCGTCAGGCCGTGACCGTCTCGGCCGGGAGGGCGAGGTCGAGGTCGACCGGGCGGTCGTCGCCCGCGTGGGTCGCCGCGGAGGCGTGCGGGCCGTGACCGGCGGCGCGGGCGGCCAGGACGTAGGGGCCCTGGGCCGGCACCGCGAGGGTGTAGCGGCCGTCCGCCGCGGAGAGCGTGGCACCGGCCTGGCGGCCGTGCCGGTCGATCAGGGTGACCTTGGCGCGGGCGACCGGGGCGCCGCCGGCGTCCAGCACCCGGCCGCGGAAGCCCCGCAGCACCTCCTCCGCGTGCGCCAGGTTGGCGTCCTCCTCGCTGCTGGCGCGCAGCTGCGTGGTGGTGGAACGGTTCGGCCGGGGCAGGCACAGGGCGAGCACCAGACCGACGGCGACCGCGGCGGCGGCGATCAGGAAGGAGACGCGGAAACCGTGCATGGTCGGGATCGCGACGCCGTTCACGTGGTCCGCGGTGTTGGCCAGCACCATGCCGATCACGGCGCTGGACACCGAGGTGCCGATGGACCGCATCAGCGTGTTGAGGCCGTTGGCCGCGCCGGTCTCGGACGCCGGGACCGCGCCGACGATGAGCGCGGGCAGCGAGGAGTAGGCGAGGCCGATGCCCGCGCCCAGCAGCACCGAGGTGAGGACGGTCTGCCAGGCCGCGTTCATCAGGCCCAGGCCACCGCCGTAGCCGACGGCGATGATCAGCAGACCGGTGATCAGGGTGACCTTGGGGCCGTAGCGGGCGGACAGGCGGGCGTAGACGGGCGCGGTGAACATCATCGTCAGGCCCAGCGGGGCCACGCACAGTCCGGCGACCACCATCGACCGGCCGAGGCCGTAGCCGGTGGCGGCCGGCAGCTGGAGCAGCTGGGGCAGGACGAGCGAGACGACGTAGAAGGCGACGCCGACCATGATCGAGGCGAGGTTGGTGAGCAGCACCTCGCGGCGGGCCGTGGTGCGCAGGTCGACCAGCGGGGCCTTGCTGCGCAGCTCCATCAGGCCCCACAGCAGCAGGACGACGACGGCGGCGGCGAACAGGCCGAGCGTGGTGGCGGACGACCAGCCCCAGTCGCTGCCCTTGGTGATCGGCAGCAGGAACAGCACCAGTCCGGCGGACAGGCCGAGCGCGCCCGGCAGGTCGAAGGAGCCCTCGGCGCGCATCGGGGACTCGGGGACGGTGAGGAGGGTGAGGACGATGGAGAGGACACCGAGCCCGGCGGCGCCGTAGAAGAGGGCGTGCCAGTCGGTGTGCTGGGCGACCAGGGCGGCGGCGGGCAGCGCGAGACCGCCGCCGACGCCGATCGAGGAACTCATCAGGGCCATCGCCGAGCCGAGCTTCTCGCGGGGCAGCATGTCGCGCATCAGACCGATGCCGAGCGGGATCGCACCCATGGCGAAGCCCTGGAGGGTGCGGCCCACGATCATGACGAGCAGGGCGTCGGTGAAGGCGCTGACGAGCGCGCCCACCACCATGACGGCGAGGCTGGCTATCAGCATCCGGCGCTTGCCGTACAGGTCGCCGAGGCGGCCCATGATCGGCGTGGCCACGGCGCCCGAGAGGAGGGTGGAGGTCAGGACCCAGGTGGCGTTGCTGGGCGAGGTGCCCAGCAGTTGCGGCAGGTCCTTGATGACCGGGACGAGCAGGGTCTGCATCACCGCGACAACGATGCCCGCGAAGGCGAGCACCGGGACGACGGCCCCGCTCGCGCTCCGGGTGGGCCGGTTGGTCGTCGTGAGCGTCATTGAGGGCGGCCTCCAGGCCTTGAGTCGAGAAGATCGTTGATCAACCGTGCGGGATAAGTGGTGGGTAAACCTCGTTCGCCGAGGCACCTATTCCGATGCTTCGGCGTACTAACGAATTCTTGACCGTTCCGAAAGAATCTGACTGGACGTCAGGTGGAGGACCGGTCACGGCAGCGTCCGAGGGGGGCCGGGGGACACCGGAGGGAGGAGGGGGAGGGTGCCAGGGGAGGGATGGCGGGGGCCGGGGGGGGGCGGGGCGGAGGACGTAGGTCCGCGGGACCAGGCGGGTCGGCGCGAAATCCCGATGCAAGGGGCACGGGCGGCTTGAGACCATGACACCCATGCTCGAAGCCGCCGGTCTCACCCCGACCGCCCCTCGCCGCACCCCGCCGCCGCCCGCCTGGCTCGTCATCGCCCTCGCCTGCGCCGGGCAGTTCCTGGTCGTCCTCGACGTGTCCGTCGTCAACGTCGCCCTGCCCTCGATGCGCACCGACCTGGGACTGAGCGGACCGGGCCTGCAGTGGGTGGTGAACGCCTACGCCATCGCGTTCGCCGGGTTCATGCTGCTCGGCGGCCGGGCCGGCGACCTCTACGGGCGCAAGCGCATGTTCCTGGTCGGGCTCGGCCTGTTCACGCTGGCCTCGCTCGGCGGCGGCCTCGCCCAGGAAGGCTGGCAACTGCTGCTCGCCCGCGCCGTGCAGGGACTCGGCGCGGCCGTGCTCGCCCCCTCCAGCCTCACCCTGCTCACCGCCGCCGTGCCCGAGGGGGCCGCCCGCGCCCGGGCCATAGCCACCTGGACGGCGGTCGGCGCGGGCGGCGGCGCCGCGGGCGGCCTGGTCGGCGGGATCCTCGTGCAGGGCCTGTCGTGGCGGTGGGTCCTGCTGATCAACGTGCCGGTCGGCGCCGTCGTCCTGGCGGCCTCCGCGCGCCGGCTGACGGAGAGCCGGGCCGGCGACCGCAGACGGCTCGACCTGCCGGGCGCGCTGCTGGTCACGGCGGGCCTGGCCACCCTCGCGTACGGCATCTCGCAGACCGAGGCCGAGGGCTGGACCGCCGCGGCCGCCCTGGTCCCCCTGCTCGGCGGACTCGTCCTCATCACCGCCTTCCTCGCGGTGGAGGCGCGCACCGCCGCCCCGCTGATGCCGCTCGCCCTGCTGCGGGTGCGCTCGGTGGCGTCCGCGAACGCGGCGATGCTCATCTCCGGCTCGGCGATGTTCTGCATGTGGTTCTTCATGACGCTGTACGCGCAGAACGTCCTCGGCTACTCCCCGCTGGACGCCGGACTCGCCCTCGTCCCCAGTTCACTGGCCGTCGTCCTCGGCTCCAAGGTCGCGCCGCGCCTGATGCGGGCGGCGGGCGCGCGCAGCGTCGCGGTGCTGGGCACGCTGGTGGCGGCGGCCGGGTTCGGCTGGCAGTCGGCGATGCGGGCGGACGGGGTGTACCTGACGGCGATCATGTTCCCCGGGATCCTGATGATGCTCGGCGCGGGCCTGGCCGGGACACCGCTGGCCGCGCTGGCCACCTCGGGGGCCGCCCCCGGCGACGCCGGACTGGTCTCCGGGCTCGTCAACACCTCGCGCACGATGGGCGGCTCGCTCGGCCTCGCGGTCATGTCCACCCTCGCCGCGGCCCGCACCGCCGGACGCACCACACCGGTCGGCCTCACGGAGGGGTACGCCCTGGTCTTCCGCACCGGCACCGCCGTCCTGCTCGCCGGGGCGCTGCTGATGCTGGCGTGGCTCCCGCGCGCGGCACGGAGGGCGACCTGAGCAGCGGCCGTCCTCGCGGACCCGCTCGCCGCAGGAGAAAGGGAGGCCGGCGCGGCGGAGAAAGGTGCCGGCCGGGCCCTCGGCGCGGTCCCCGAGGGGACTTCGGCGGGCCGGCGGCACGACCCCTCACCGCGCCCGCGCCGCCCCCGCACAGGCCCGCACACAGCGTCCCGCACTCGCCGGGAAACCCCCTCTGACCTGGGCTTTCCGGTAGTCCGCCGCTACTGTCGCGGTACCGGAACGGGCCCGGCGGAGGGCCCGGTGAGAGGGGGAGCCCGCATGGGCCAGGACACGGAGCGGGGCACGGAGCGGAGCGCGGACGGAGGCGGGGGCGCGGGCCGTGACATCCGTACCGTGGACGACGTACTCCGGCTGCTGGACGGGCTGTTCGCGCCGGACGCCGACCGGTGGTCGGACGGCGCGGCCGGCTGGTGGGACGGCTTCTACGCCGACCGGACCCGGCCGGTGCCGTTCTTCGCCGCCCGGCCGGACGAGAACCTGGTGGAGTGGCTCGACTCCGGGCTGATCGACGGCCGGCGAGCGCTGGACCTCGGGTGCGGGCCGGGCCGCAATGCCCTGCACCTCGCGGCGCGCGGCTTCGAGGTCGACGCCGTGGACCTGTCGCCGGCCGCCGTGGCGTGGGCGCGGGAACGGGCCCGGGAGGCCGGCGCCGAGGTGCGGTTCCTGTGCGGGGACGCCTTCGCGGCGGCCGGCGACCGTCTCACCGGGCCGTACGACCTGGTCTACGACTCCGGCTGCTTCCACCATCTGCCGCCCCACCGCAGGATCAGCTACCTCGCGCTGCTGGAGCGGGTCCTCGCCCCCGGCGGCCGGTTCGCCCTCACCTGTTTCGCCGCCGGCGCCATGGGCTGCGAGCTGCCCGACGCCGAGCTGTACCGCACCTCCCGGCTGCACGGCGGCCTCGCCTACACCCCCGGGTCGCTGCGCCGGATCTTCTCGGGACTGCGGGAGGTGGAACTGCGCCGGATGCGCGACGAGCCGGACGGATCGCCGTGCTTCGGGGAGGACTTCCTGTGGGCGGCACTGTTCCGCGACGAGCCCGCGGGCGCCGGGACCTGACCTCCCCCTCCCCCTACAGCCACCCCTGCTGCCGGGCCTCGCGCACCGCCTCCATGCGGTTGCGGGTGCCGGTCTTGCCGATGGCCGAGGAGAGGTAGTTGCGGACGGTGGACTCCGACAGGTGCAGCTTCGCGGCGATGTCGGCGACCGTCGCCCCGTCCACGGACGCCTTCAGCACGTCGCGCTCGCGGACCGTCAGAGGGTTCGGCCCGGCGCTCAGCGCGGCGGCGGCGAGCGCCGGATCGACCACCGTCTCGCCCGTCAGCACCCGGCGGATCGCGGCGGCCAGCTCCTCCACCGGCCCGTCCTTGACCAGGAACCCCGCCGCGCCCGCCTCCATCGCCCGGCGCAGGTAGCCGGGCCTGCCGAAGGTGGTCAGGATGAGCACCCGGCAGTACGGCGCCTGCTCACGCAGTTCTGCGGCGGCGTCCAGACCGCTCATGCCCGGCAGTTCGATGTCCAGCAGGGCCACGTCGGGCCGGTGGGCCAGCACGGCGTCCACGATGGCGTCCCCCGCCGCCACCTGGGCGACGACCTCCATGTCCTGCTCCATGCCGAGCAGCAGGGCGAGCGCGCCCCGCATCATTCCCTGGTCCTCGGCGAGCAGGACGCGGACGGACTTGGCGGGCCGGCGGTCCCGGGGCATCTCGTTCACGGACCAAGGGTAGGGAGTCGCGGCGGCGCCTGCCGGGGGAGCGCAGGGGGTACGGGGAGGGCGGGGGAAGCGCATCGGGACGGACGCCCGGGCACCGCGCCGGTGCACGGGCGTCCGGCGGCCAGGCGCCGGCCGCCTTTCGCCGGCACCCGCCGTACGCCGCTCGCCGTGCACCGGCGCGGGCAGTTCGCCGGCCCGCCGCGTTTCCGCCTCCGGGCCCGACGCGCACGCTGCTCCCCGCGCCGTCGGGGTTCAGGCTGGTAGTCGCGGCATTTACGCCGCGCTCGTGGGCTTCATCTGTTCGCGGTGCTGCCCGCGCCCGTAACGCTCCCCGCGCTGGTGGCGCTCGCGGCGTTCACGCTGCTCCCCGCGCTCGTCGCGGCGGCCAGGGCCGCGGCCGTCAGTTCCTCCGTGCTCGTGGGGAGCCGCGCGGTGACCGTGAAGCCGCCGCGCGGTGACGGGCCCGCCTCGAGCGAGCCGCCGGCCGCCGCGAGGCGTTCGGTCAGGCCCTTCAGGCCGGTCCCGCCGATGCCGGGCACGGCCGGGCGGGCCGCGGCCGGCGCGCCGCTCCCGTCGTCCGCGACCGTGAGGCGGACGTGCTCGGCCCCTCCGGTGACACTGATCTCGCAGCGGTCCGCGCCGCTGTGGCGGACCGCGTTCGTCACCGCCTCGCGCACCACCCAGCCCAGCAGCGCCTCCGACTGCGGCGTCAGCGGCGGCCCCGAGCGGCGCACGACGGCCTCGATGCCGGCGGCGCCCAGCGCCGAACGCGCCCGGTCCAGCTCCGTGCTCAGGCTGCCCTCGCGGTAGCCGGTGACCGCCTCGCGGATCTCGGTGAGCGCCTGCCGGCCGACCGACTCGATGTCGGCCACCTGCGTCAGCGCGGCGTCCATGTCCCGGGGCGCCAGGCGCCGGGCCGCCTCCGACTTCACGACGATCACCGACAGGGTGTGGCCCAGCAGGTCGTGCAGGTCACGGGAGAAGCGCAGCCGCTCCTCCTCCACCGCCCGCCGGGCCAGTTCCTCACGGGCCGCCCGCAGTTCCCGTACCGCCTCGCTCAGGCTCAGGATCGCGGCGGTCACCATGGTCGACAGGAACGTGGCGTAGGCGATGTTGATGCCGTCCCAGCCCTCGTGGAAGGCGGCGACGCAACCGGAGAAGACGGCCAGCGCCATACCGGAGCGCCCCAGCCACGGGCCCCGCAGGATCGCGCCCGTCGCCAGCCCGAACAGCGGGAAGAACAGCAGCCAGTTGCCGCCGTAACCGAGCCCCAGCGCGGTGGTGACCAGACCCATCAGCGCCAGCGCCGTCCGCGTCGCGGTCGCCGCCCGCCGCTTCCTGTCGAAGGCGTTGAAGACGACGTAGATGTAGAGCGAGTTGAAGGCGAGCAGGCCCAGGCCGCCTATCCACGCGTTCGGGGTCCTGCCCTGGAAGATGTTGGAGAGCGAGCCCAGCCCCATCAGCAGCCAGGGCAGCAGGGCGAAACCGGAGGGCGGCGGCCCCGGGTTCTCGGGCACCTGCCCCGCCTTCTGCGCGGCCCGCCACTCGGCCTTGAGGTGCTCCTTGTTCGCCTTCCAGTGCCGCTGCGCCTCCCGCGCCTCGCGGACGGCCGCCCGCCACGACCGCGCGTGGCAGGAGATACTGCGCCTCCAGCTCATGTCCCGTTCCCCCCGAGTGTCAGACGTCTCCCGCGTTGCGGCGGTACGACAGCACAGCGTACGAACCGAACGCCGTGAGCCGGCCCGCCGGCACGAGGATGGCACCGGCGGCCGGGGCGTGCCCCTCGGCGGGCCTTGGCCGTCCCCCGGAAGGACACGGTCCTTCGTGTCTGCGTCATGACAGAGACGCTACGGATCCGGGCGGGGCGTACGGCAGATGCGGATGTACGGAGTCGGACGGGACGTCCGCACCATGCCGGGCGGGACAAATGTCCCGGGTGACGCCCGGCGGGACAGGGTCCCGGCCACACCGGGCGGGACAGATGTGCAGGGCTCGCCGGGCGGGACAGGGCCTCGGCCACACCGGGCGGGACGGACGTGCCGGGCGCGCGGGGCGGGGCGGATGGCCGGGCGCGCCGGCGGTCGGGCCGCCGGGAGCTTCACGGGCCGCGAGCGCCGGGTGTACAGAGGGCGCATGCCCATCGACGCAGCCCGTGCCCTGGCGGCCGGCCCCCGCACCCGTGAGATCTCCTGGACGCCCCGCGACGTGCAGCTCTACCACCTCGGCCTCGGCGCGGGCGTCCCCGCGACCGACCCCGGCGAACTGCGCTACGCCCTGGAGACCCGGCTGCACGTCCTGCCCAGCTTCGCCACCGTCGCCGGCGGCGGGGCGCCCGGCGTGATCGGCGCGCTGTCCGTGCCCGGCGTCGACGTCGGCCTCGCGCAGGTGCTGCACGGCGGCCAGGCGCTGACCGTCCACCGCCCGCTCCCCACCGCGGGCACCGCCACCGCCACCAGCGAGATCACCGCCGTGTACGACAAGGGGACGGCGGCCGTCCTCGTCCTGCGCACCGAGGCCGCCGGCCCCGAGGGGCCGCTGTGGACCGAGGAAGCGCGGATCTTCGTCCGCGGAGAGGGCGGCTGGGGCGGCGACCGAGGGCCCTCCGCCCGGCCCGACGCGCCCTCCGGTGAGCCGACGCGCACCGTGCGGCGCCCGGTGCGCGAGGACCAGGCCCTGCTGTACCGGCTGACCGGCGACGACAACCCGCTGCACGCCGACCCCGGCTTCGCGCGGGCCGCCGGGTTCGACCGTCCGATCCTGCACGGCCTGTGCACGTACGGCATGACCCTCAAGACGGTCGTCGACACGCTGCTCGACGGTGACGTGACCCGGGTGCGCTCCTTCACCACGCGCTTCGCCGGGGTCGTGTACCCGGGCGAGACCCTGCGCGTCCGCATGTGGCAGGGGCAGGGGCAGGGGCAGGGGCAGGGGCAGGGGCAGGAGCCGGGGCCGGGGCGCGGGGAGGAGCGGGGGCGGGGCGGTGTGGTGCGGGTGGCGGTGAGCGCGGTCGAGCGGGACGACGCGGCCGTACTGGCCGACACGGTCGTCGAGTACGGCTGAGCCCGGCCACAGGCCCCGCCCGTGTCCCCCCGGTGCGCCGGGCCGGGACGCGGAACGGCCCCGTCCTCCTCGGGAGGACGGGGCCGCGTCTCGCTCTCCGTACCGTCAGGCCGCCATCTCGGTCTGCCCGTCGCCCGTCTTGCGGTGCCGGCCGCTGGGGGCCGTCTCGCCGTCTCGGGAGGAGACCGGGCCGCGGTGCTTGCCGTGGCCCTCCGCCTCCTGGACATCGGTCGTCAGCGGCTGGGTCTTGCTGGCGTCGCTCATCGGAAAGAACTCACCCCGTCAACATCATCTTTCGTACAGCCGGGCGAGTTTAACCGGCACACCTCGGGCGAAATCCAGGCGGACGCGCCAACCGGCACGACTTCGTTACCTGGCCGCCATCCGCCCCGTGACCGGCCCTGTCATCCGCCCTGTGAGCGCGGCCTGTTGCAGGGTTACGGGCCGGGGAACGACGGGTGACGGAGGCTCCTGTTCCGGGAGCGGGAGGGGTTCGAAGGACGGCGGGAGGGGGCCGGCTGCGGGGGTTGCGGCCGGGGGGAGCGGGCCGGCGGCCCCCGGATCCGCCGCCTTCGGAACCGGACTCCGCGGGTACGCACTCCCGGCGTGCGGGGCGTGTGTGTTCGGGGCCTGTGTGGGCCGGGGCTGCGTGTCCCGGGTCTGTGTGGGCTGGATCTGTGGGGCCCGGGTCTGTGTGTCCGGGGCCTGTGCGAGCGCCGCTTGGGCGGGCGCGGTTGGTGCGGTCCGGCTCTGTGGCGTCACAGTCCGTGCGTGCGCGGTCCCCGTGGCCGGCGTCCGTGCGTCGGGGGCCTGCGGGCTCGCGGCGCCGTGGGAACCGGCCCGCGGCTCGTCGTCGAGTGCGCCCGCCGGCGCCGGGAACGACGGGTTCAGGGACGCGGGGACCGGCGGCGGGGGAGCCGGGAGCGACGGGTCGAAGGACGCCGGGACCGGCGGCGCGGGGGCCGGGAGCGGCGGGTTCGAGGACGTCTGGTCCGGCAGCGTGGGCGCCGGGAGGGCCGACGTCCGGCGCACCGGCACCCACCGCGCCCCCCGGATCACCGGGGACGGCCGGCGAGCCGCCGGGAGCGGCATCGGGCGCGGCGCCGGAAGGGGTGCGGGAAACGGCGCCGGAAGGGGTGCGAGGCCCGTGGGCCCGGTCGTCGGCACGCCGGACGGCACGCCGGCCCCGGCCCCGGGCGCAAGGGCCGCGGGAAGAGCCGTCCACGCGTCCGGTGCCTCCCGCCCCGGCGCGGTCCAGCGCGCCACCCCGCACGGCACCGCGCCCGTGCTGAACGGCAGCCGCAGCGTGCCCTCGGCCGTCCACACCCCCGCGCCGGTCAGCCATCCCTCGGGCGCGGGGACGTGCCGCACCCGCCGCTCCGCGGGCCGCCACACCCCGACCCAGCTGCCGAACGGTCCGTCGCAGCGCAGCGCCACCGCGCAGTGTTCCGGGGTCAGCACCTGCCCCGGCTGGATCGCGAACGGCGTGACCGTGCAGTCGGGCACCCGCAGGCACTGCGGGAACCGCACCGGCAGGGTGCTGCCGAGCACGCCCCAGCCCAGCCGGAACCGCCCGGGGGAGGGCGCGTCCGAGCGGATCAGCAGCAGTCCGCTGTCGGGGTCGGCCAGCAGCAGCCGGTCGTCGCTGTGCGGGGCGATCTGGAGCAGCGGGGTCACCTCGCCGCCGCCCCCCAGGTCGACCACGACCGCCTTGGTGCGCCCGGCCGCCCGCCGGTCCAGGGCGAGCATCCGCCCGGCCCGGTCCAGCCAGACCCCGCCCGAGCAGTGGCCCGGCACCTCGGCCACCATCTCGGGCCCGAAGGCGCCGCCCGCCACCAGCCACACCGCCGAGGACCGCGGCCCCACCGCGAGCGCGTACGCCCGCGCGCCGCCGGGAGCGCAGGGCAGCAGCCGCATCCCGGTGCGCTCCGGGCACTCGACCGCGCCCAGGGGCAGTTCGCCGGTGCCGGGGCCGGTCGGGTACAGCAGGGAGAAGGTGTGGCGGCCCGCCACCAGGCGCCGGATGAGGACCCGGCCGTCGCCCATCGGCTGCACCTCGGTGCCCGGTTCCTCGGGCTGGTCGGCCGGCAGCGGCACGGCGTACGGCTCGGGGCCGTCCAGCGTCCAGCGCTCCGGGTACCAGGAGTCGCCGCTGCGGGCGAGCCGTGCGGCGTAGGCGCCGTCCGCCGTGATCGCGCAGCCCGCCGCGGGTCTCGCGCCGTCCTCGCCGACCGCCGACGGCGGTGGGGCGCCCTCCTGTTCGTGTGCTGCCGAGGGCCCCGGAGAGGCACAGACTGTCATCACTCGGTCACCTCCTGTGAGGACGCTAGTTTTCGTACGCACAGGCGGAGGACCGGCGGGCGGGCGCTTCACACATACGGGTGGCCAAGGAACGATTCGCCTGAGAAAAGCGGAACGTTTGTGCTGGAGAAGTACGAAACCTCTGTACGACCGATCCCGGCCCGGACCGATCCCGGCCCCGGACCGGACCCGGCCCCGGACCGGACCCCGGTGAGTCCGGGACCGCACCCGGGCGGAACGCGGCGGGACGCGCGTGGCGCGAGGCGTCCCCTCCGGGGCGCGGGCCCGGGCGGGACCCTGACAGGGTCCCCGGGCCGGGTGGCCCGCTCCGGGGCGGGCGGCGCCGGTTCAGCCGCGCCGAACACCCAGGTAGCCTTGCACCCGTGCCCCGTCTGTCTGAAGTCATCACCGCGCTGGAGACCCTGTGGCCCCCCGAGCGGGCCGAGTCCTGGGACGCGGTCGGCACCGTCGCGGGCGATCCCGGCCAGGAGGTCGGCCGGGTCCTGTTCGCCGTCGACCCGGTCCAGGAGATCGTCGACGAGGCGGTGAAGCTGGGCGCCGACCTGCTCGTCACCCACCACCCGCTCTACCTGCGCGGTACGACGACCGTGGCGGCCTCCACCTTCAAGGGCCGGGTCGTGCACACCCTCATCAAGAACGACATCGCCCTGCACGTCGCCCACACCAACGCGGACACCGCCGACCCGGGCGTCAGCGACGCGCTCGCCGGAGCGCTGGACCTCAGAGTCGTACGGCCCCTCGTCCCGGACCCGAGCGACCCGGAGGGCCGCCGGGGCCTCGGCCGCGTCTGCGAACTCGACCACCCGCTGACCGTGCGCGAGCTGGCCGCCCGCGCCGCCGAGCGGCTGCCCGCGACCGCGCAGGGCATCCGCGTCGCAGGCGACCCCGACGCGGTCGTCCGCACGGTCGCCGTCAGCGGCGGCTCCGGCGACAGCCTCTTCGACCACGTACGGGCGGCGGGCGCGGACGCCTTCCTCACCGCGGACCTGCGCCACCACCCGGCCTCGGAGGCCCGCGCCCACAGTCCTCTCGCGCTGCTCGACGCGGCGCACTGGGCCACCGAGTGGCCCTGGTGCGAGCTGGCCGCAGCCCAGCTCGACGAGATCTCCGACCGGCACGGATGGGGCCTGCGCGTCCACGTCTCCAAGACGGTCACCGACCCCTGGACCGCCCACGCGGCGTCCACCACCACCGACGAACCCATGGGAGCCCCCAACTGAACGCCGCGCCCGCCGACCAGATCCGACTCCTCGACGTCCAGGCCCTCGACGTCCGCCTGCAGCAGCTCGCGCACAAGCGGAAGTCGCTGCCCGAGCACGCCGAGATCGAGTCGCTGACCAAGGACCTCACGCAGCTGCGCGACCTGCTCGTGGCCGCGCAGACCGAGGAGAGCGACTGCGCCCGCGAGCAGACCAAGGCCGAGCAGGACGTGGACCAGGTGCGCACCCGCGCCGCCCGCGACCAGCAGCGCCTGGACTCCGGTGCGGTCACCTCGCCCAAGGACCTCGCCGGCCTCCAGCACGAGATCGCCTCGCTCGCCAAGCGCCAGGGCGACCTGGAGGACGTCGTCCTGGAGGTCATGGAGCGCCGCGAGTCCGCGCAGGAGCGCGTCGCCGAGCTGACCGAGCGCGTCGGCTCCGTCCAGGCGAAGGCCGACGACGCCGTGGCCCGCCGCGACGCGGCCTTCGAGGAACTGGACGGCGAGGCCGCCACCGTGACGAAGGAGCGCGAGGTCGTCGCCGCCTCCGTCCCGGCGGACCTGCTGAAGCTCTACGACAAGCTGCGCGAGCAGCAGGGCGGCATCGGCGCTGCCAAGCTGTACCAGCGCACCTGCCAGGGCTGCCGCCAGGAGCTGGCCATCACCGAGCTGAACGAGGTCCGCGCCGCGGCCCCGGACACGGTCGTCCGCTGCGAGAACTGCCGCCGCATCCTGGTGCGCACCGCAGAGTCCGGCCTCTAGACGCGCAAGGGGCCGCTGACGTGCGGGAGTCGGGCGTGCGGGAGTCGGACGTGCGGGAGTTCGTCGTGGAGGCCGACGGCGGGTCGCGGGGCAACCCCGGGCCCGCGGGCTACGGCGCGGTGGTGCTCGACGCGGTGACGGGTCAGGTGCTGGCGGAGACCGCCGAGTACCTGGGCACCGTCACCAACAACGTCGCCGAGTACCGGGGCCTGCTGGCCGGCCTGCGCGCCGCGCACGCCCTGGACCCGGCGGCGACGGTGCACGTGCGCATGGACTCCAAGCTCGTCGTCGAGCAGATGTCCGGCCGCTGGCAGATCAAGCACCCGGACCTGCGCCCGCTCGCCACCGAGGCGGCCCGGGTGTTCCCGGCCGGGCGGGTCGGCTACGAGTGGATCCCGCGCGAGCGCAACAAGCACGCCGACCGCCTCGCCAACGAGGCGATGGACGCGGGCGCCCGGGGCGAGCAGTGGTCGCCGCCGGCGTCACCGTCGTCGATGGCGGAACCGGACGCCGGCGCACACGGAACCGAGGCACCCGCCGCCACCGGGAACGCGCCTACGGCGCCCCCGTCCGCTACCGCACGGGCCGCCGTGGCGGACCGCGCCGAGGCACCGGGTACGCCGACCGCATCGGCCGCATCCGGTACGGATCCCTCCGGTACGGCCCCCTCCGGCATGACCCTCTCCGGCGCCGCAGGCGACCCGCAGGCGGCTGCCGCCGACGGGGCGGAATCCGGTACCGCCGCCGACGCCGTCCAGCCCCCTGCCGCCGACGCGCACTCCACCACCGGCCCTGGGGCGGGGGTTGCCGCCGACGCGCAGTCCACCGCCGGCCCCGGGGCGAAGGCTGCCGCGGACGGGCGGGCCGCTCGGGCGGTCGCCGGTGCGGGGGCCGCCCGGCCCGTCGCCGCGCCCGGGTGGGCGCCGGCCGACCTCGGGGCGCCCGCCACGCTCGTGCTGCTGCGGCACGGGGAGACCCCGCTGACCCCGCAGAAGCGGTTCTCCGGAAGCGGCGGCAGCGATCCGTCGCTCTCGGCCATCGGCCGCGAGCAGGCGGAGAGGGCGGCGGTCGCGCTCGCCCGGCGCGGCACGATCCAGGCCGTCGTCTCCTCCCCGCTGGCCCGTACCCGCGAGACGGCGGCGATCGTCGCCGCCCGTCTCGGCCTGCCGGTGACGGTCGACGACGGGCTGCGCGAGACCGACTTCGGGGCCTGGGAGGGACTCACCTTCGGCGAGGTGCGCGAACGCCACCCCGAGGATCTGAACGCCTGGCTGGCCTCCCCGGACGCCGAACCGACCGGCGGCGGCGAGAGCTTCGCGACGACTGCCGTCCGGATCGCCGCGGCCCGCGACCGCCTGGTCGCCGCGCACGCCGGCCGCACCGTCCTGGTGGTCACCCATGTGACGCCGATCAAGACGTTCGTACGCCTGGCCCTCGGGGCCCCGCCGGAGTCCCTGTTCCGGATGGAACTCTCGGCGGCCTCCCTGTCGGCGGTGGCGTACTACGCGGACGGCAACGCGAGCGTCCGGCTCCTCAACGACACGTCCCACCTGCGCTGAGCAGGGCCGCCTCGCGGGCCAGCCGCTCGATCCGGGCCCAGTCGCGGTCGGCGAGCGCGTCCGCCGGGACCATCCAGCTGCCGCCCACACAGCCGACGTTGGGCAGGGCCAGGTACTCGGGA
Source organism: Streptomyces sp. NPDC006743 (assembly GCF_040703815.1). Taxonomy (NCBI): domain Bacteria; kingdom Bacillati; phylum Actinomycetota; class Actinomycetes; order Kitasatosporales; family Streptomycetaceae; genus Streptomyces; species Streptomyces sp. NPDC006743. Next base: position 40,203 of record NZ_JBEYJA010000002.1, read on the forward strand.
GCGGTGCCGGGACCGATGCCGCCGGTCGGGCAGAACCGCGCCCCGGGGAGCGGACCGGCCAGCGACTTGAGATAGGCCGTGCCGCCCGCCGCCTGGGCCGGGAAGAACTTCATCTCGCGCACACCGCGCTCCAGCAGCGCCACGACCTCCGAGGCGGTCGACACCCCGGGCAGGTACGGCAGCCCGGAGGCGGCCATGGCCGACAGCAGGGTGTCCGTCCAGCCGGGGCTGACCAGGAAGCGCGCGCCGGCGTCCGCGCACCGGGTCACCTGCGCGGGCGTGACGACCGTACCGGCGCCGACCACCGCGTCCGGCACCTCGGCGGCCATGGCCCGGATCCCGTCCAGCGCGGCCGGTGTCCGCAGGGTCACCTCGATCGCGGGCAGCCCCCCGGCGACCAGCGCCCGGGCGAGGGGTACCGCGTCGGCGGGGTCGTCCAGCACGACGACGGGCAGAACGGGGGCGAGGTCCAGTACGGAGGCAGGCAGAGATGCGGGCATGGCGCCATCCTGCCGGGACCGAACAACATGCGCAAAGCCCGTTGCGCATGTTGCAATGCAGACGAGGGAGCGGGCCGTCGGTGCCTGGGGGCATCCGCAGGGCTCCGCCTGCCCGCCTGCCCGCCTGCCCCGCCGGCTCCGGCGACGGCGGGACGGCCGGGGACGGGCAGGTCCTTCGAGAGGCGTCAGTGCACCTCGGTCACCAGCACGTCCAGCGACCAGGGCCGTCCCGCCGCCGTGGGAGCCTGCGCCTCCACCTCGTACCCGAGGTCGCGCAGCGCCTCCACCAGCTCGGCGGGACCCTGCGGGACGGCCCCGGCCGACAGCAGGCTCCGGACGATCCGGCCCTTGGTGGCCTTGTTGAAGTGGCTGACGACCTTCCGGGTGGGCGCGTGCAGCACCCGTACGGTCGCCGTCCGCTCCGCGACCTCGCCCTTCGGCTTCCACGCGGCGGCGTACGCGGCGGAGCGCAGGTCGAGCACCAGCCCGCTTCCGGCCGCCTCGGGCAGTACCGAGGCCATCGGCGCGCGCCAGTGCGCGCCCAGCGCGCCGAGCCCGGGCAGCTTCACCCCCATCGAGCAGCGGTAGGAGGGGATCCGGTCGGTCACCCGGACCGCGCCCCACAGCCCCGAGAAGACCAGCAGCGAGCGGGCCGCGCGCCGCTTGGCCGCGGTGTCGAGGGAGGCCAGGCCGAGGGCGTCGTAGAGCACACCGGTGTAGATCTCCCCGGCGGGCCGGGTCCCCGCCGAGCGCAGTCCGGCGTTCTTGGCGACCTCGCCGCGCAGCCCCTCGCTCAGTCCGAGCACCTCGCGCGCCTTGTCGTTCCGCGCGGGATCGAGGTCACCGGAGCACAGGTCCACCAGCTCGTCGAGCACGGCCGTCCGGGCCTCGGTCAGCCCGGGCAGCGACAGCGACTCCAGGCGCAGCGGGGCGCCCCGGCCAGAGGCGGCCTTGCCCTCGGAGGGCGGCAGCAGGACGAGCACGGGTTCTCCTTCGGGTAGGGCTCCCGGCCAGCGTACGGGCAGGGCGCGGCGCCCTCGGGCGGGGGCGGCCGGGCGGGCCGTCAGCCCTGGCCGAGGGCGGCCACCAGCCGGTCCGGTTCGTCGGCGTGGAAGCGGACGACGCGGACCGGGCGCCGGCGGCCGAGGAACGTGGTGTGCGCCACGGGGTCGGTGAGTTCGAGGGTGAGGGTGGTCTGCCCGTTCACCGCGAGGTCGAGTTCGCCGTCGGCCCGCCGTGACTTCGGTGTGCACGTCTCCCGCCGGACCGAGGCGATCCGGTCCACCGGTACGCGCAGGTCGACGTGGGCGGCCCGGCGGATCCGCAGGGTGTCCGCCGTGAGCACGTGGGGACGGACCGCGGAGGCGGCGTGCAGGGCGACCACCAGGACGATGGTGTACACGTCCAGCACCAGCATGGTCCGCTCGACGGCGGGCCACTCGCGCAGCATCACCGAGGTGCCCAGCAACTCGATCACACACACGAACGCCAGCCCGAACATGTTCGCCCCCTGCCCGCGGGCGTGCCCGAACACCCTCCCCTCACCCCCGGCATGGGTCCGCCGGCCCACCCACAGCGCCAGACTGCCCAGCAGCCGCAGCTCGTGCCGCACCAGTACGTACGCGGTCCGCATCACACTTCCTCCCCCGACGACCCGGGCCGTCCGTCCGGCCGCTGCCGCCTTCGCCGTTGGTGTCGTTCCTCCATGATCAGCGCCACGGCCGGTGGAGCGGCGGCCGGCGCCCGGCGCGCCCGGTATCATGGTCGGCACGGCAGACGAGCCGGGCGGACGGCCGCGTGAAGTTCCCGTCAGGGAGCCTCCCGAGGAACGTCCGGGCTCCACAGGGCAGGGTGGTGGCTAACGGCCACCCGGGGTGACCCGCGGGACAGTGCCACAGAAAGCAGACCGCCGGACGCTTCGGCGCCCGGTAAGGGTGAAACGGTGGTGTAAGAGACCACCAGTGCCCAAGGTGACTTGGGCAGCTAGGTAAACCCCACCCGGAGCAAGGTCAAGAGGAGCGCCCTGAAAAGCGCTCTGCGCGGACGTTCGAGGGCTGCCCGCCCGAGTCCGCGGGTAGACCGCACGAGGCCGGTGGCAACGCCGGCCCTAGATGGATGGCCGTCACCGGAGGGCCCGCGAGGACCCCCGGTACAGAACCCGGCGTACAGCCCGACTCGTCTGCCCCACCCTCATGGGGCCCTGCCGGCCCTCGTCGCTCCCGGAACGGTGCGAGGAGACTCGCGCGGCGGGCGGACTCGAGCTCCCGGAGCGGACTCGGGCTCCGGCTCAGGGAGTTCGGGGTGAGATCCAGGCCTCGTCGCTACGATGACGGCCCAGGCCTACGGCCTCGAACTCGTCCTCGCCGAGAGTGCGCACCGCACCCAGCCGCCGGAGCGCCTGCGAGACCGGACTGACCGTACGGGAGAAGCGTCTCTTCGCCGGCTTGTCCGTCGGTCCCCACACCAGTGCTCCGCCCGCCCACACGGCGGCTCGTTGCTCACCGACGCCCCCGAAGTACTCGGCCTCGACGTAGGCGACCGGCCCTGCGGCGGACCACTGGGCGAGCAGTTTCTCGAGCCCCGGCGGCAGCCGCCAGAACCCCGGCACCCCCTCGGAGCCGCCGTCCGTGACCGAGTCGAAAAGCTCATCCGTGATCGGCAGCAGGGACAGGCCCTGGCGGAGCCGCGCCACCCGGGCGCCGGGAATGTCCGGCGACGCGGCGCGGAGCAATGCCTCGTGCGCGATCACCGCGTGCGGTTCGTACCCCACCCGGGCCCCTTCACCGCTCGGTCACCGATCGGTTCACCGAGGGATGCCACGTCATGCCTGACCTGCCCGAGCAGGTCCCGTCCCGGCGTCCTGCTCCCCGGGACCCGCCGGCCCGTTCCCTCCGTTCGGTCCGGCCGGGCCCAGGGACCGTTCCCTGACCCTCGCCAGGTGGTGGGCGAAGACCTCGCCGGCATCCGGGGTGAGGGTGCGCAGGGCCACCATGGCCGTGATCACCACGTCGCACAGTTCCGCCTCGACGTCCTGCCAGGTGTGCGTGGTGCCCTTGCGCGGGTTCTGGCCGGTCGCGCCTATGACCGCCTGGGCGGCCTCGCCGACCTCCTCGGAGAGTTTCAGCATGCGCAGGAGGAGCGTCTCGCGGGAGTCGTGCGCGCGGTGGCCGTCGAGCCAGGCCCACAGGGCGTCGATGGTCGCCCAGGGTTCGACGGCGGGGTGATCCGGGTCGGTCATGGGCGCAGCATCCCACGGTCCCGGAACGGACGGTCCCGCAACGGAGAGTCCCCGCACGGACGGCCCGGCACCGACGTCCCGGTACGGCGGTCCCCGTACGGGAAGGAGCGCGGCGGCTACCCCTCGCCCTCGAACAGGGCCTCCTGCCGGCCCTCCTTCTCCCGGCGCAGGTGCCGGACGCGGACGCCCAGGACCACCGCCGTGCCCGCGGCCGTCGCCGCGATGGCCGCCGGCACCATCCAGCCGCGGTTGACCGCGTGGCCGAGGGCGTGGTCCAGGGAGAGCCGGCCGGGACCGGTGATCGCGAGGCCGGTCGCGGTGAGGCCCAGCGAGGCGGCGTACTCGTAACCGCCGCTCTGGGCGAAGAAGCCGCTCGGGGCGTGCACCGCCGCGGCGCCCGCCATCGCACCCGCCGCCGCCGCGCCCGCCGCCGGGGTGGCCAGGCCCAGCGCCAGCAGGAGACCGCCGCCCGCCTCCGCCACTCCCGCCGCCATGGCGCTCGCCTTGCCCGGGCGGTAGCCGACGGACTCCATGAACCGGCCGGTCCCCTCCAGGCCGGCCCCGCCGAACCAGCCCAGCAGTTTCTGCGCGCCGTGCGCGGCCAGGACGCCGCCGGTCCCCAGCCGGAGCAGCAGCAGACCGAGATCACGGCGGTCGTAACAGGTCACGGCGACTCCTCGGGAGAACCGGCAACACCGTGGAACACCCTGCCACCGGCCGGGCCCGCCGGCCCGTCCTGCGTGCCGTTCGGGTGGCAGGGTGCCGTGAGCGGTGCGACGCCGGCCGGCATGACGGTCCGGACCGCCCAGCTCAGCGACCCGGCCGTCCGCGCCTTCGCCACCGCCGTCGGCGCCCATGACCGCGAGGGGTTCCTGCACCTCCTCGCGCCCCACGCGGCCACGTCGGACGACGGCCGCGACCGCGATCTCGCCCAGTGGATCGAGCGGGAGACCTTCTCCACGCACGGCCGTCTGTAGGCCGGCGACGAGCCCTGCGGCGGCCGCGCCTTCCCCGCCCGCCACCGCGACGGCACCTGGGGCGAGATACGCGCCCGGTGGTCCTTCACCGTCACCGACGACGGGCGGACCGCGCGGTTCGAGACCGGGCAGGCCCGACCGGCCGGGAGTGGGCGCCGCGCGGAAGCCTTGCCTTCGGGTGCGCTTCAACTCCTAACGTCCGCAGGCATGGAGAACACCAGCAGCACCGATTTCCCCCGCACAGGGACCACCGACTCCCCTTCCGCAGGGGCCGCCGCCTCGGCTGCCCCCCACGCCCCCTTCGCCCCCGGCCCCGCGGGCTCCACCGCCTTCACCGGTACCAGGACGCTCGGCCGCAGCGGCATCCAGGTCAGCGCGCTCGGGTTCGGCTGCTGGGCCGTCGGCGGGGAGTGGCAGACCCCGGACGGACAGCCCCTCGGCTGGGGGAAGGTCGACGACGAGGAGTCCGTGCGGGCGATCCACCGGGCCCTCGACCTCGGGATCACCTTCTTCGACACCGCCGACGCCTACGGCTGCGGGCACAGCGAGCGGCTGCTCGGGCGGGCCCTCGGCCGGCGCCGGGACGAGGTCGTCGTCGCCACCAAGTGGGGCAACCTCTTCGACGAACGGACCCGGACCGCGGACGGCCAGGACGCCACCCCGGCGTACGCCCGGCGCGCGCTCACCGCCTCCCTCGCCCGGCTGGGCACCGACCACATCGACCTGTACCAGTTGCACATCTCCGACGCAGAACCCGAAGCCGCCGCCGAACTCCGCGACGCCTGCGAGGAGTTCGTGCGCGAGGGGCTGATCCGCGCGTACGCCTGGAGCACCGACGACCCCGGCCGCGCCGCCCTCTTCGCCCGGGGGCCGCACTGCACGGCCGTCCAGCACGCGCTCAACGTGCTCCAGGACGCGCCCGCGGTGCTCGCCCTGTGCGAGGAGGCGGGGCTGGCGAGCGTCAACCGCAGTCCGCTCGCCATGGGCCTGCTCACGGGCAAGCACTCCGGCGGAACGCCCCTGGAGGCGGGGGACATCCGCAGCCGGCCGCCCGTCTGGCTGCCCGGCTTCCGGGCCGGTGCGGGCGCCGATCCGGCGTGGCTGGCCCGGGTGGAGGCGGTGCGGGAGGTGCTGACCAGCGGCGGCCGTACGCTCGCTCAGGGCGCCCTCGCCTGGCTGTGGGCGCGCAGCCCGCGGACCGTGCCGATCCCGGGCTTCCGCTCGGTGGCCCAGGCCGAGGACAACGCGGGCGCCCTCGCGAAGGGCCCGCTCACCGCACAGCAGTTCGCGGAGGTGGAACGACTCCTCGGAAGATGAGGCCGCCGCGCCCCCGGCAGCGAGGGCGTACGAAGGCGTACGGAAGGGGCGTACGGAAAGGGACGTACGTCAGACGGCGCGCCAGGGCGGCGCCGGGGAGCGCGGGGAGCGCGGCAGCGGAAAACGGCGTGCGGGGAAAGCGTGAGGGAGCGGTGTGCGGCGTGCGACCGGGTGAGCGACACGAGTGACACGACATCCCTCCTTCGGTGATCTTTTGATCAGCCTTTGGAGACCCGTCGTGCACCGGCCCGCTCTCCCTTTGTACGGTCCCGGGGTGCGCGATTCCTCTCCGTCCCCCCGCTCTCCCCGGTCCGCCTCCCCGTACGCCCCGCCGCTGCCGGCGTCCGCGCCGTCCCGGCGTGCCGTGCTCACCGCCCTGGCCGCCGCGGCCCCGGTGGCGGTGGCGGCGGGCGGCCGGGCCTCGGCCGCCACCCCTGCCGCTCCTGCCGCGCCCGCGGCCCCCGCCGCGCCCGCCACCGTCATCGGTGGCGAGCGGCTGGCCCGTGCCGGTGTGCAGGTCCGGGGGGTGAGCGGGCTGCCCGGCAGACTCTCCGCCCGCGCCTGGCTCGTCGCCGACTGGGCGACCGGTGAGGTACTGGCCTCCTACCGCGCCCACCAGCGTCTCGCACCCGCGTCCACACTGAAGATGCTCTTCGCGGACACCGTGCTGAAGAAGTTCGACCGCACCGAGCGGCACACCGTCACCGCCGCCGAACTGGCCGACATCCCCGCCGGTTCCAGCCTCGTCGGCATCCAGGCCGGGACCACGTACACCGTCGAGCAGTTGTGGCAGGGCGTGTTCCTGCGCTCGGGCAACGACGCGGTGCACGTGCTCGCGCACATGAACGGCGGGGTGGCCCGCACGGTCGCCGAGATGCAGGCCAGGGCGGAGGACCTGCAGGCCCTGGACACCCACGTGGTCAGCCCGGACGGGTTCGACCACCCGGGCCAGATCTCCTCGGCCTACGACCTGACCCTGTTCGCCCGGCACGGGCTGCGCAACGCCGACTTCCGCGGCTACTGCGGCACCCGCACCGCGGACTTCCCGGCCGGCGGGAGGAAGACGTTCCAGATCCAGAACACCGACCGTCTGCTGACCGGTGCGTGGGGCCTGAAGCCGTACGAGGGGATGATCGGGGTGAAGAACGGTTACACCAGCCACGCCGGGAACACCTTCACCGGGGCCGCGGTCCGCGGTGGCCGTACCCTGCTCGCCACCGTGATGCATCCCGGGGCCGGCAGCAACGCCGTCTACGAGGAGACCGCCGCCCTGCTCGACTGGGGCTTCGCGCAGGGCGGTTCGGCGCGGGCCGTGGGCACGCTGGTCGAACCGCTGAGCGAGGGCGGCGCGAAGGCGGGCGGCGGCGCGCCCGGCTCCAGGGCGGCGGCGGGTTCCGGTGCGGGGGCGGCGGGGCCCACGGCCGACGGCGGGCCCTCGGCCTGGCGGCTGCTGGAGGGGGCGGGCGGTACGGCCGCGCTGCTCGCCGGCGGGGTGTGGGCGTTGCGCCGACGCCGGGCGGCGGCACGGACGGCGGACACGGGCGGCCGTCACCGCCGGTGAAGGGGGCGGATGCCACCGTTGTCGCGGCGCCGAGGGACCCGACGCCACCGCTGCCGCGGCAGTGAGGGGTCGGACGCCACCGCTGCCGCGGCAGTGAAGGATCGGATGCCCCCGGTGTCGCCGCGCCGAGGGACCGGGATGCGATCTGCACAACCGGAATCGACAATTCCGGGCCGTCCGGGCCGGTGGACGGCATATGCTCGACATCTCCTTCACCAGAGCTTCACAGTTGGGGCATCGGGCGTCCGTCGCCGTGGCCGTCCGCCGCCCCTCGTCGGCCACATCCAGGGGAGGGGATGCGGCAGCCGTTCCATCGCACCGGCTGGGGGTGGACCCCGCGCGGGACGCGGGATGCGCACCGGCGCGTGGAACGGCTGCCGCGCACACCGGGCGCGCGCCCCGGGTGCTCAGCCCCGGCCCACGTAGGGCATCGTCGTCGCCAGCACCGTCGCGAACTGCACGTTGGCCTCCAGTGGCAGCTCCGCCATGTGCCGCACCGTGCGCGCCACGTCCGCGACGTCCATCACCGGCTCCGGCGCCACCTCACCGTTCGCCTGGAGCGCGCCGGTCTGCATCCGGGCCGTCATGTCGGTGGCCGCGTTGCCGATGTCGATCTGCCCGACCGCGATGCGGTACGGCCGCCCGTCCAGCGACAGGGCCTTGGTCAGGCCGGTCAGCGCGTGCTTGGTGGCGGTGTAGGGCGCCGAGTGCGGGCGGGGGGCGTGCGCCGAGACGGAGCCGTTGTTGATGATCCGGCCGCCCTGCGGGTCCTGCTCCTTCATCTGCCGGTACGCCGCCTGCGCGCACAGGAACGCCCCGTTGAGGTTGGTGTCCACCACGTGCCGCCACGCCTCGTACGACAGGTCCTCGACGGGCACGCCACCGGGGCCGAACGTGCCCGCGTTGTTGAACAGCAGGTCCACCCGGCCGAACCGGTCCACGGCCGCCGCGAACAGCGCGGTCACGTCCTCGGGGCGCGCCACGTCCGTGCGCACGGTGAGCGAGAGTGCCCCGGGGACGAGGGCCGCGGTCTCCTCCAGCGGCTCCGGGCGCCGGCCCGCGAGGACCACGGACCAGCCCGCGCCGAGCAGTTCCACGGCGACGGCCCGGCCGATGCCGGAGCCCGCTCCCGTCACCACGGCGATCTTCGATGGGGTGTCAGTCATGGCACCGGAGCGTACGAGTCCGGTCCGCCATGCGGAATCCCGCGTCCGCCATACGGATGCCCGCCGCAGGGGGTGCGCCGGCCGGCATCTCCCGCCGGCCGGCGCCTCACACGAGCGCGGGTGCGGACTCGGAGGCGGACTCGGGGTCAGCCGCCTCCCCGGGGTAGCGCACCCCGATCCGCTCCCGCACCGCGTCCAGCGTCCGCATCACCGCGAGCGTGCCGTCCAGCGGCACCACCGGTGACTCGGTCTCGCCCGCCCGCAGCGCGCGCATCACCTCCAGCGCCTCGTGCCGCATGCTGGTGCGCGGGCCGTCGGCCGGGTCCGCCGTGAACTCCTCGGGGTCGCGGCCGTCGCGGTGCAGCACGAAACGCTCCGGGTGGAAGAAGCCGGACGGCACGTCGACGCGGCCGCGGGAGCCGGTGACGGAGGCGGTCGTCCCCGTACCGCCGGTGATGGAGCAGTGCAACTGGGCCAGCGCCCCGCCGTCCCAGGAGAGCAGTGCGCCGGTCTGGAGGTCGACGCCCTCGGGCGAGAGCACCGCCTTCGCCGTGACGTCCGAGGGCTCACCGAGCAGCAGGTGGGCGAAGGACACCGGGTAGACACCGAGGTCGAGCAGCGCCCCGCCGCCGAGTTCCGGGTCGCGCAGCCGGTGCGCCGGCGGGAAGGGCCCGGCCAGCCCGAAGTCGGCCTGCACGGTGCGCACCTCGCCGATCGCCCCGTCGTCGACGAGCGCCTTCAGCCGCCGCACCAGCGGGTTGCAGTACATCCACATGGCCTCCATCAGGAAGCGCCCGTGACGGCGGGCCAGCGCGACGAGTTCGGTGGCCTCGCGCAGGTTCAGCGTGAACGGCTTCTCGCACAGCACGCCGCGCCCGGCCTCCAGGCACAGGCCCGCGGCGGCGCGGTGGGCGACGTGCGGGGTGGCGACGTAGACGACGTCGACGCCGGGGTCGTGCGCCAGTTCCTCCCAACTGCCGTACGCCCGCGGGATCCCGAACCGCTCCGCGAACGCCTCGGCGGAGTCCGCGCGGCGGGAGGCCACCGCCACGACCTCGGCGTCCGGCAGGTCCACCAGGTCCGCGGTGAAGGCGGCGGCGATCCCGCCGGTGGCGAGGACGCCCCAGCGCACCTTCTCTCCCGCCCGGCCGGACGCTCGTCCCGGCGCCCCGCCGGACGTTCCAGCGGACGCCTCACCGGATATTCCAGGCATTACCGGACCCCACCCTCGCTCATGCGTTCCTCGGCACGGTGTACGAGCTGAGAGCATAGGTGGCGGACCAGCCGGAGAGGGAGGGACACATGTCCGAGGGTGGGGCGTCGGCACCGCACAGGACGGCCGCGGGGGACACGGCCGTACCGAAGCCGAGGCCGGAAGCCACCCCGCCACCGCCGACGCCGGCCCCGCCGGACCGCGCCGCCCGCCGGACCGGACTGCTGGTGACGCTGATCCTCGGCAGCCTGACCGCCACCCCGCCGCTCGCGATGGACATGTACCTGCCCTCGCTGCCGGAGGTCACCCGGTCCCTGCACGCGCCCGCCGCGACCGTCCAGCTGACCCTCACCGCCTGCCTGGCCGGCATGGCGCTCGGGCAGATCGTCGTCGGCCCGATGAGCGACCGGTGGGGCCGCCGCCGCCCGCTGCTCGCCGGTCTCGCGGTCTACGTCCTCGCCACCGCGCTGTGCGCGCTCGCGCCGAACGTCGAGGTCCTGGTCGCCTTCCGGCTGGCCCAGGGCCTGGCGGGCGCGGCCGGCATAGTGATCGCCCGGGCCGTCGTCCGCGACCTGTACGACGGCGTGGCCATGGCCCGGTTCTTCTCCACCCTGATGCTGATCTCCGGTGTCGCGCCGGTCGTCGCCCCGCTCATCGGCGGGCAGATCCTGCGGGTGACGGACTGGCGGGGCGTGTTCGTGGTCCTCACCGTGGTCGGCGCGCTGCTCGGCGCGGTGGTGTGGGCCAGGCTCCCGGAGACCCTGCCGCCCGCCGAACGCCACGAGGGCGGCATCGGCGAGGCGCTGGGCTCGATGCGCAGGCTCCTCGCCGACCGCGTCTTCACCGGCTACATGATCGCGGGCGGCTTCGCCTTCGCCTCCCTGTTCGCCTACGTGTCCGCGTCGCCGTTCGTGATCCAGGAGATCTACGGCGCCTCGCCGCAGACGTTCAGCCTGCTGTTCGGGCTCAACTCGATCGGCCTGGTCACCGTCGGCCAGATCAACGGCAAGGTGCTGGTCGGCCGGGTCCGCATGGACCGGGTGCTGGGGGCCGGGCTCGTCGTCGTCATCGTGGCGGCGACCGCCCTGCTGCTGATGGCGGCGGGCGCCTTCGGCCAGGTGGGCCTCGTGCCGGTGGCCGCCGCGCTGTTCGTGCTCATGTCCGCGATGGGCATCACCATGCCCAACACCCAGACGCTCGCCCTGATGCGCACCAGGCACAACGCCGGTTCCGCCTCCGCGCTGCTCGGCACGTCCTCCTTCCTCATCGGCGCGGTCGCCTCCCCGCTCGTCGGGATCGCCGGGGAGCACACCGCGGTGCCGATGGCCGTCGTCCAACTGGCGGCGGCGCTCATCGCGCTGGGCTGCTTCGTGGGAATGTGCCGTCCCTGGGACACGGCCACGGCGGCGGATCCGGCGCACGGCGCGGCGGGAGCAGGGGGAACACAGGGAGCAGAGGGAGCGGAGAGCTGAGCGCGTCGAGACTGCGCAGGGACAGCCCGCGGAAGGCCGGGCTGGACCCCGCCGAACTGCGAGAACTCGTCCACGAGGTGCACGCCCTCACCGCCGGGAGACGCCCCTGGGCGGCGGGCGCCGTCGTCGTCGCCGGGCGCGGCCCGGTGATCGCCGTGCAGGAGGCGGCGGGCTGGGCCGTGCGGTACGCCTCCTACGACCCCGACACCGACCGCGGTGTCGAACTGCCGCCCCGGGCCCGGGTCCCCATGACCGTCACCACCCCCTTCGACCTGGCCTCGGTCACCAAGCTGTTCACGGCGGTCGCCGCGATGCAGCAGATCGAACGGGGCACGCTGGGCGTCGACGCGCGCGTGGGGGCGTACCTCCCGGAGTTCCACGCCGCCGCCACGCACGGCGTCACCGTACGGCAACTGCTCACCCACACCTCGGGACTGCGGCCCGAGATCCCGCTGTACGACTGCCCCGACCACACCGCCCGGCTCGCGCGGCTGCGCGCCGAGCCGCCCGTGGGGGTGCCCGGCACCTACACCTACTCCGACCTCAACCTGCTGCTCCTCCAGCACATCCTGGAGCGCATCACCGGCCGGCCCCTGGACGACCTGGTCCGCGAGGGGATCACCCGCCCGCTCGGCATGACGGACACCCGCTTCGGCCCCTGCCCCGGCGCGGCGGCCACCGAGGACCAGCGGCGGCCCTGGGCCAAGGCGGACCGCGGGATGCTGCGCGGCGAGGTGCACGACGAGAACGCGTGGGCGCTGGGCGGGGTCGCCGGGCACGCGGGCCTGTTCTCCACGGCGGGCGACCTCGCGGTCTTCTGCCGCGCGCTCCTGGCGGGCGGGTCCTACGGGTCCGCCCGCATCCTCGGCCCCGACTTCGTCGAACTCCTCCTGACCCCGCCGGGGCTCGGCTTCGCCGTGGACCAGCCCTGGTTCATGGGCGAGCTGGCCGGACGGGGAGCGGCGGGCCACGCCGGCTTCACCGGCACCTCGGTGGTCCTGGACCCGGCGACGGACACCTTCCTGGTGCTGCTGGCCACCACCGTGCACCCCCGCAGACGGCGCCCCGACAACCGGCCGCGCGCGGCGGCGGCCACCCGCCTCGCCCGGGCCGTGCGCGGGACCTGAGCGCGGGCCGCAGGCCCGGTGCGGGGGCCGAGCACCCCGTACGGGCTGAGAGAATCGCGTGGTGAACGACGTCGTACTTCCGTCGGAGACCCTCCGTGCCGCGCTCCTCGGGCTGCTCGACGGGCTGCCCCCGCGGCAGGCCGCGGGGGCCGTGGAGCGGCTGATCGCGAACTACCGCGGCAGCACCCCGACCGACGCCCCCATCCTGCGGGACCGCGCCGACGTGGCCGCCTACGCCGCGTACCGCATGCCGGCCACCTTCGAGGCGGTACGCGCGGCGCTGACGGCGTTCGCCCGGACCGTCCCCGGCTGGACGCCCGCCGACCACGTCGACGTCGGCGGCGGGACCGGCGCCGCGACCTGGGCCGTCGCCGCCACCTGGGCCGGCAGGCGGCCGGTCACCGTCCTCGACTGGGCGGAGCCCGCGCTCGCCCTGGGCCGCGAGATCGCCGCCGCCCACCCCGGCCTGCGCGCCGCCCGCTGGCAGCGGGCACGCATCGGCGCGGCACTCGACCTCGGCACGGCCGACCTCGTCACCGTCTCCTACGTCCTCGGTGAACTGACCGGCCAGGACCGGGCGGCCGTCGTCGACGCCGCCGCGCGCGCCGCGCAGACCGTCGTGGTCGTCGAGCCGGGCACCCCCGACGGCTACGCCCGCGTCATCGAGGCCCGTGACCGGCTCGTCGCGGCGGGCTTCCGCATCGCCGCGCCCTGCCCGCACAGCGCCGCCTGCCCGATCGTCCCCGGCACCGACTGGTGCCACTTCTCGGCCCGGGTCAGCCGCTCCTCCCTGCACCGCCAGGTCAAGGGCGGCTCCCTCGCCTACGAGGACGAGAAGTTCGGCTACGTCGCCGCCACCCGCCTGCCCGGCGCCACGCCCGCGCCCGCCCGCGTCGTACGCCGTCCGCAGATCCGCAAGGGGCAGGTCCTGCTCGACCTGTGCGAGCCGGACGAGCAACTGCGGCGCCGTACGGTCACCAAACGCCACGGCGACCTGTACAAGGCGGCCCGGGACACCGACTGGGGCGACGCCTGGCCGCCGGACGACACCACCGAAGCCCCGGACGCGTAACCGCCGCCCCACGGCCACACGTGCGGCCGCGCCCCACCGCCGGGCCGACGCACGGCGGGCCCGCCTGGCGTACCGCGGGCCCGCGGGCAACGGCCAGGACGCACCGCGGGCCGCGGCCACGGGCCGGCCGCCCGGCTCCCTCTCGGAGCTGCGAACTCTCGGAGCTGCGAACTCTCAGAGCTGCGAACTCTCGGAGCTGAGATCAAAAAAGGGGGCGCCGGCCGCCGGGGCCTGGCCCCCTTTCGTCCGCAGCTCTCAGTCGCGCAGCTCCAGCGAGCAGCACTTCACCCCGCCGCCGCCCTTGTGCAGTTCGCTCAGGTCCACACCGACCGGTGTGAAGCCGCGGTCGCGCAGCGCCCCGCACAGTCCGGCAGCCGCCTGCGGCAGCACCACGTGCAGACCGTCGGACACGGCGTTCAGCCCGAAGACGGCGGCGTCCTCCTCGCTCGCCACCAGGGCGTCGGGGAAGAGCCGGCGCAGCACCTCCCGGCTGCCGGGGGAGAAGGCGGCCGGGAGGTACGCCACCTCGTCCGCCGCGTCGTCGAGGACGGCGAGGGCGAGCCCGAGGTGGTAGAAGCAGGGGTCGACCAGCTCCAGACCGACCACCGGACGGCCCAGGAACTCCTGCGCCTCGCCGTGCGCGAGCGGGTTGGTGCGAAAGCCCCGCCCGGCCAGCACCCAGGAGGCGGTGACGGCGAAGTCGCCCTCGCCCTCGTTGATGTGCACGGGCACGTGCAGGTGCGCGAAGCCGTTCCCGGCGAACCACCGCAGGTGCGCCTCGGCCTCCGGCTCCCGCCGCGCGTGGGCGAACCGGGCGCCGAACACCCGCCCGTCCACGACGAGGGCGCCGTCCGCCGTGAACACCATGTCCGGCAGCCCCGGCTCGGGGGCCAGCACCTCCACCGTGTGCCCCAGGGACCGGTACACCTCGCGCAGCTGCTCCCACTGGGCCAGTGCCAGTGCCGCGTCGACCGGCTTGGCCGGATCCGCCCAGGCGTTGTCGGCGCAGGTGACGGTGAAGTGCGCGGGCGGGCACATCAGGTAGCGCCGGGGACGGGCGCTGCGGGAACGGGCCAAGGCGGGCTCCTCGGAGAGATACCACAGGGACGGGGACGTCGTACCCGCGTGCGCAACAGGGACGCCGTACCCGCGTGGCCGGTGGCCGGGTCGCTTGCTGCCATGGTGCGCCGGGCACGGCCGTCGCGCGCGGGCCGGGGGGCCGCCTTCGCCCGCGCGGGTGGCGGGGCGCCGCACGAGACCCGTCTCGGCGGCGCTCCGGCGGCGGCCCCAGCGGCGAGACGCCGCGTCTCATCACCCTGCTACCGTCGGCCCATGGTCAAGAAGCCCGCCCCCGACGCCGCCCGCCGCAGTGAGAAGTCCCGCCGTGCGATCTACGACGCCGCGCTCGCGCTCGTCGCCGAGGTGGGGTACCCGAGGACCACGGTCGAGGGCATCGCCGCACGGGCCGGGGTCGGCAAGCAGACCATCTACCGGTGGTGGCCGTCCAAGGCGGACGTCCTCCTGGAGGCCTTCCTCGACCTGTCCGAGCAGGGTGCGCGGCACAGCGGGGAGAAGCTGGGGGAGACGCAGGGCGGCATCCCGGACACCGGGGACCTCGCCGCCGACCTGAAGGCCGTGCTGCGCGCCACCGTCGACGGGCTCCTCGACCCGAAGTTCGAGGCGCCCTCGCGCGCGCTGGCCGCCGAGGGACTGGTGAACGAGCCGCTCGCCCGCGAGCTGGTGGCGCGGCTCCTGGAACCGCAGCTCCAGCTGTACGTGCGCAGACTGCGCTCCGCGCAGGCGGCCGGAGCCGTGCGCCCCGACATCGATCCGCGCATCGCCCTGGAACTCTTCGTCTCCCCGCTCGCCCAGCGCTGGCTCCAGCACACCGGCCCCCTCTCCTACGCGTACACCGACACCCTCGTCGACTACGCGCTGCACGGACTCGCCCCGCGCTGAGCCCCGGCGCTGCCCCTCACGCGGAGCCCCCGGGCGCTGCTCCTTGCGCCGTGTCCCCGGCGCTGCCCCTCACGCGGAGCCCCCGGGCGCTGCTCCTCGCGCCGAGCCCTTGGCGCCCCTCTGCGCTGAACCCCGGCGCCGCCCGCGCGCCGTGTCCCCGGCGGCCCCGCCCGGCCCAGCGCGCGATGGCCGTGCACCGCGGCCGTGCACCCCGGTCGTGCACCACGGCAGTGCACCACGGACCGTCCCTCACGGCCGGTCGTGCGCCCGCGCTGCGCCCGCGCTGCGTCGGACCGCGCCCGCGCTGCGCCTGCGTGCTCCGTCCCGCGCGAAGCGGCCGCCGCCCCTGCCCGCGGGACCCCGGATACCGGCTCCGGTCACCGAAGGCGCAGGATGGTGGGACCATGGGAGGCCATGGAGCATGCTGTCCAACCAGCGAGGCGAGGGGATAGATGAGCGGCGCGGAGTTCGGCGGCCGTACCGGCCGGCAGGGCAAACTCTCCCAGTGGCTGCGCGGACGCCGCCCGAAGGAGGCCGCCGGGGACGGTGGCCGGGAGGCCCTGCTGCTCGCCGCCGCCGGCGCGGGACTGCCGCTGGCGCCCGCCGCGCACCCGGGATCCGGCTACGGCTGTTCCTGCGACCGCGTCGGCTGTCCCACGCCCGCCCGGCACCCGGTGTCGTTCGCCTGGCAGACGCAGTCCACGACCGACCGCGCGCAGGTCGAGCGCTGGGCCAGGCACCAGCCGCAGGCGAACTTCATCACGGCCACCGGCATGACCCACGACGTCCTCGACGTGCCGCTGGAGGCCGGACAGGAGGCGCTGGAGCGGCTGCGGGCCACCGGCGTCGACGTCGGCCCGGTCGCACGGAGCGACGACGGCCGCATGCTGTTCTTCACCCTGACCCGCGGCACCCCCGAGGACGAGGACGAGTGGTGGCCGTGCGAGCTGGACTGCCACCCCGAGACCATGGACGAGCATCCCGGCCTGCGCTGGCACTGCCGCGGCTCCTACGTCCTCGTCCCCCCGGCCCGGCTGCCCGGTGACGAGGGCCGGGCGGTGCGCTGGGTCGAGGGCCAGGGCCCGGAACACGCCCTCCCGGACCCGCTCACCCTGCTGGAAGCCCTCACCGACGCCTGCGCCCGCCACACCGCCGACGACAGCGACCCGGGCCACGCGCACGCGGCCTGGCCCGTGCGCCACTGACCGGGGACGGTCACCGAAGCGGGGACGGCAGCCGAAGCGGCACCGCCACCGAGCGTGGACGGAGACCGGCCGCCGAGGTCACTGACCGCGGACAGCCCCTGAGCCCGCGCGCCCCGGCCTCCTGAGCCCCGGACGCCCGCTCCGCTCCCCGCCCCTCGAGCGGAACCCGGCGCGCCTCAGCCGCCCTGCGCCGACGTCATGCCCTGCACACGGCCCACGACCGACACCTTCTTGCCGCCCGCACCCGCACCCGCGCCGGTGCCCGTGGCCGGGTCGAGAGCCACTTCGCTGGAGACGAACTCCATCGTCAGCGACTGCTTGATCTCACCCCTGGTGAGCGCCCGCACCCCCTTGTTCGGGGTAGGCACCGAGGCGCCGGAGGCGGCCGTCTGCTTCTGGTAGTGGTGCGTGGCGAAGAACACCAGGGCCCCGCCGTCGGCCGTGCGCAGCGCCAGCGGGGCGTAGTCGCCGCCGGTCAGCGGCTCGTCGATGTACTGCGTGGCCAGCCCAGGACGCACCGCGTTCTTCGCGCGCAGCGCACGCCAGCCCGAGGTGTGCACCCCCGCGGCGAACGTGTCACCGCCGTCCTTCAGGTACGTCGCGTAGCCGCGGCTCAGTCCGCCCGGAGCGGCGGCCAGCCCGGCGGCGCCGGCGGGTACGGCCTCCGCCCAGCCGTCCTCGTCCTCGCGGAACTTCGGCACCTCTTCGGGAGCCACCAGCGTCAGGTACGCCACCTGCCACTTCTCGGTGAGCGCGTGCCGGGTGAAGACCAGCAGCCAGCGTGCGCCGCCGCCCTTGTTGGCCTTCGCGTCGGCGAGGAACCAGCGCGGCCAGCCGGCCTTCTTGGGGATCGTGAACTTCGGGTCCGTCAGCTTCAGCGGCGCGTGGGCGGTGTTGCCGCCCGGGCTGTTGATGTGGCCCGCCTTCAGCCGGGCCGCGTCGATCGCGCCGAACGCGCCGGTGACGTGACCGGCGTCCAGCGAACTGTCGTACGCCTTGTCGGCCTTGTTGTACGCGGCCGTGAACTGCGCCAGCGCCGTCGCGGCCTCGGCCCGGGTGGCCGAGGGGAGCACCTCGCGCTCCCCGTGCACCACCACGCACCCGCCGGCGGTCAGCGCCAGCGCGGTCACCGAGGCCGCCAGCGCGGCCGTGCGCTCAAGCCTGCGAAGCCTTCGAGGGCCGCGACCCCTGCTCATCAGCTACCGTCACCTTCCCCTTCCCGGAGGCGAACCCTACCGGGGCGAAGAACACGGTGAGCGTCGGGACCAGGTACAGCAGCCACACCGTGACCTGGAGGACGGTCGGGTCCGGCTGGAAGTTGAACACGCCCTTCAGGAGGGTGCCGTACCAGCTGTCCGGCGGGATGGTGCCGGAGACGTCGAAGGCCAGGTTCGTCAGCCCCGGCAGCCAGTCCGCCTCCTGGAGGTCGTGGAAGCCGTACGCGAGCACGCCCGCCGCGACCACGACCAGCATGGCGCCGGTCCAGGTGAAGAACTTGGCCAGGTTGATCTTCAGCGCGCCCCGGTAGAACAGCCAGCCGAGCAGGACCGCGCTGGCGATGCCGAGGGCCACGCCGATCAGCGGGCGCGGGGTGCCGTCGGAGGCGGCGTGCACGGACGCCCACACGAACAGCGCCGTCTCCAGACCCTCGCGGCCCACCGCCAGGAACGCGGTGGCGACCAGCGCGCCGGTGCCCATCGCGAGGGCCGCGTCCAGCTTTCCGTGCAGCTCGGACTTCAGGTGCCGGGCGGTGCGCCGCATCCAGAACACCATCCACGTCACCAGGCCGACCGCGATGACGGACAGCGAACCGCCCAGCGCCTCCTGCGCCTCGAACGTCAGCTCCTGCGAGCCGAACTCGAGGACGCAGCCGAAGCCCATCGCGATGGCGACCGCGATGCCGATGCCGGTCCAGATCGGCCGCAGCGCGTCCCTGCGGCCGGTCTTGACCAGATAGGCGATGAGGATGCACACGACGAGGCTGGCCTCCAGCCCCTCGCGCAGACCGATCAGATAGTTGGAGAACACGGACCTACGCCTCCTCGGACAGCAGTGTGCGGCCCCACCAGTCGTCCGCGTCGCGGACGCCGGGCGGGATCGCGAAGACCGCCGAACCCACGTGCTGGATGTATTCGTTGAGCGCGTCGTGCGCGGCCAGCCTGCGCTGGAGCGGGATGAACCCCGTGCGGGGGTCGCGCTGGTAGGCCAGGAAGAACAGGCCCGCGTCGAGGCGGCCCAGGCCGTCGGTGCCGTCGGTGAAGGAGTAGCCCCGGCGCAGGATCGTGATCCCGCCGTTGGCGTCGGGGTGCGCGAGCCGGACGTGCGCGCCGGGCTTCATCGCCTTCAGGAACGGCTCGTCGTGCTCCTTGGCCTTGCCGGCCGGCGCGCCCTCGCCCTTGTCCCGGCCGAAGACGTCCTCCTGCTCCTGCAGCGAGGTCCGGTCCCAGGTCTCGATGTTCATCCGGATGCGCCGGGCGACGAGGTACGAACCCCCGCTCATCCAGGCGTCCTGGGCGCCGCCGTCCCCGTCCCCGGCCCACACGAACTTCTCCAGCCGGTCCGTCTCGGTCCCGGCGATGTTGCGCGTGCCGTCCTTGAAACCGAAGAGGTTGCGCGGGGTCTGGGAGCCGGGGGTGGTCGAGGAGGTCTTGCCGAAGCCGAGCTGGGACCAGCGGATGGCGACCTTGCCGAAGCCGATGCGGGCCAGGTTGCGGATGGCGTGCACGGCGACCTGCGGGTCGTCCGCGCAGGCCTGGATGCACAGGTCGCCGCCGGTGCGGGTCCGGTCGAGGTTGTCGCCGGGGAACTTGGGCAGGTCGACGAGGGCCGCCGGGCGCTTGTGTGGCAGCGCGAACTTCTCGAACAGGGAGGGCCCGAAGCCGAGGGTGAGGGTGAGCCGGGAGGGCGGCAGACCGAGCGCCTCGCCGGTGTCGTCCGGGGGCGCCTCGGCGAGCCCGCCGTAGGCGCCCTCGCCGACCGCCTTGCCCGCGGTCATCCGGCGCGCGGCGGCCGTCCAGTCCTTCAGCAACTGGACGAACTCGGCGCGGTCGTCGGTCTTCACGTCGAACGCGGCGAAGTGCAGCCGGTCCTGGACGGGCGTGGCGATGCCCGCCTGGTGGGCGCCGTGGAACTCCACCGCGCCGGACTCGTCGGGGCCGGAGCCGTCCGCGCCGTCCCCGTTCTTCGCCAGCGCCACCGCGCCGCCGGCCGCGACGGCGCCGAGCGCGAGGCCGGCCCCGCCCCAGCCGATCAGCGCCCGCCGGGAGGGCGCGGTGCCCTGCGTCTGTTCCTCTGCCATGACCCCGGCCCCTACTTCTTCACCACGGCGGCGGCGAGCTTGGACAGCGGCTCGGCGAGCGCGTTCACCGCGTCCGACAGGTCCTTGCGGCCGTCCTTGCCGACCGTGTCGTAGGAGACGAAGTCGTACTGCGTCTTGTCCGAGCCCTTGGTGCGGTAGCTGTCGAGGAGGGTGTCCAGCGCGCCGAACTGTTTGTCGAGTTCCTTGGTGAGCGCCGGGTCGTTCTTCGCCGCGACCGGCTTGAGCAGGTCGTACGCCTTCTGCGCGCCCTCGACGTTGCCCTTGAAGTCGACCAGGTCGGTGTGGGCGTAACGGTCCTCCTCGCCGGTCACCTTGCCGGTGGCGACCTCGTCGAGGAGTTCCTTGGCGCCGTTGGCCATGGAGGTCGGGGTGATCTCGGCGGTGCCGACCCGCTTCTGCCAGTCCTTGAGGTCGCTGACGAGCCGGTCGGCGAGGGTCTTCTCCTCGGCGCCGATCTTCCCGTCCTTGAACAGCGACTTCTCCAGCCGGTGCCAGCCCGTCCACTGCTGGCCGTCCTCCAGGCCGTCCTCGCGCACGTCGACCTTGGGGTCGATGTCGCCGAAGGACTCGGCGACCGGCTCGGTGCGCTCCCAGCCCAGGCGCGAGGGGGCGTAGGCCTTCTTGGCGGCGGCCAGGTCCCCCGCCTTGACGGCCTTCACGAACGCCTCGACCCGGGGCAGGGTCTCGTCGGCCTGGTCCTGCGCGTACTGGCGGTAGTCGGCGACGGCCTTGTCCAGCCGGGGGTCGCGCGCGGCGGCGGCGCCCTTGCCGGTCACGGTGAGCTTCTGCCGTACGCCGTGGCCCTTCATGCCGGGACGGCAGGCGATCTCGTACGAGCCCGCCTTGACCTCGGCGGTCAGCGTGTACTTGGTGCCGGGGCCGATGTTCTCCTTCTCGGAGACGATCCGGTCGTCCGGGAAGACGATCTCCACCTCGGTCGCCCGGGACCCCTTGTTCTCTATCTTCAGCGTGACCTGGCCGGCCGGGACGCTCTTCGCGGACGTCTCGCACGTGGAGTCGGCCGCGGTCACCTGGATCGCGTCGCCGTCGGAGGCGTCGCTCTTGGCGGTGCAGGCCGTCACGGCGGTCAGAGCGGCCGCGGTGGCGGCGGCGGTGACGACGGAGAGTCGGACGGCTCGCATGCAGGCTCCAGGTGAGAACAGTTGGTGAGGCTGCCCTAACTTACCCGAGGCTTACCTCACCTCCACCCGTCCGGTCCGTGATTCAGCTCGCATCGGCCGCCCGGAAAGATCACAGGCACGGCTTGGTCTCGCCCCGGCAAAGGGAAGGTCACGCCAGGGCAAACCGCCGGTAACGCCGGTCCGGCGCCGGGCCCCCGGCCATGCTGGTGCTTCAATTCCCCGGTGACTGACTACGACGTGCTGCGCGTCTTCTGCGGCCCGCGCGGCGGCTACGGCAACGAACTGGGCGTGGTCCGCGACGGCGCCCTGCTCCCCGGCCGCGCCGACCGCCAGGCGTTCGCCGCCAAACTCGGCTTCAGCGAGACGGTGTTCGTCGACGACCCCGAGCGCGGCGTCATCGACATCTACACCCCCACCCTGCGCCTGCCCTTCGCCGGCCACCCCTGCGTCGGCACCGCCTGGCTGCTGGACGTACCGGAACTGGTCACCCCGGCAGGCCGGGTCGGCGCCCGCATGGACGG
This sequence comes from Streptomyces sp. NPDC006743, assembly GCF_040703815.1. NCBI lineage: Bacteria > Bacillati > Actinomycetota > Actinomycetes > Kitasatosporales > Streptomycetaceae > Streptomyces > Streptomyces sp. NPDC006743. The sequence goes on from NZ_JBEYJA010000002.1 coordinate 61,992, forward strand.
CGAGTTCACCTGGATCGAGGCCCGCCCCGAGTGGGCCCCGCCCCGCACCCTGCGCCAGTACGCCACCCCCGCCGAGGTCGACGACCTTCCCGTCCCGCCGCCCGGCGAGTGGATCTACGCCTGGTCCTGGGAGGACGAACCGGCCGGCCGCGTCCGCGCCCGCGCCTTCCCCGGCCGCGACGACGGCATCGACGAGGACGAGGCCACGGGCGCGGCGGCCCTCCTCCTGACGGCCCGCCTCGGCCGCGCCCTGAACATCACCCAGGGCTCCGGCTCCCAGATCCTGACGGCACCCCAGCCGGAGGGGTGGGTGGAGGTGGGGGGACGGGTGTCCCTGGAAGGGCAGGAACGCTGAGGGGCACGGGCGGCGCCTGACGACCCGACTGCATCGGCTGCCGCCGTCGCGCTGCGGGGCGGACGGGTCCGCGGGCGGACGTCAGATGTCGAGCAGGTCGGTCACGTATTCCCGAAGCTCGCCCGGCACTCCGGCGAGATCGACCTCACGCAGCTGCAGGTCCAGCGCCACCCCGCACGGCACGCCGGCGGCCGGTACGGCAGCCTTCCGGATGCCGGTCGCCTACTCTCCGGGCGGCCTGCGACAAGTGGGGGGATTACGGCAGCGTCAGGATGTCCGCGCCCGTCTCCGTGACGACCAGGGTGTGTTCGAACTGGGCCGTGCGCCTGCGGTCCTTGGTGACGACCGTCCAGCCGTCGTCCCAGACGTCGTACTCGATGGTGCCCAGCGTCAGCATCGGCTCGATGGTGAACGTCATGCCGGGCCGCATGACCGTGGTGGCGTGCGGGCTGTCGTAGTGCGGGACGATCAGGCCGGAGTGGAAGGACGTGCTGATGCCGTGGCCGGTGAAGTCGCGGACCACCCCGTAGCCGAAGCGCTTGGCGTAGGACTCGATGACCCGGCCGATGATGTTGAGCTGCCGGCCCGGCCTGACCGCCTTGATCGCCCGGTTCAGGGCCTCGCGGGTGCGCTCCACCAGCAGGCGGCTCTCCTCGTCGACGTCACCGACGAGGTACGTGGCGTTGTTGTCGCCGTGCACGCCGCCGATGTACGCCGTCACGTCCAGGTTGACGATGTCGCCGTCGCGCAGCACCGTCGAGTCGGGGATGCCGTGGCAGATCACCTCGTTGACCGACGTGCACAGCGACTTGGGGAAGCCGCGATAGCCCAGGGTGGACGGATAGGCGCCGTGGTCGCACATGTACGCGTGGGCCACCCGGTCCAGTTCGTCGGTGGTGACGCCCGGCGCGATGTGCTTCGCCGCCTCCTCCATCGCCTGCGCGGCGATCCGCCCGGCGACCCGCATCGCCTCGACGGTCTCCGGGGTCTGCACCTCCGGCCCGGTGTACGGCTTCGGCGCGGGCCTGCCGACGTACTCGGGGCGGCGAATGTTTCCGGGCACGGAACGGGCGGGGGACAGCTCCCCGGGGACGAGCAGCGACTGGCCAGACATGCCGGTGAGTCTATCGAGCGCCGATGGGGGAACATGTCGGTGGCGAGAGGAGCTGGTCATGGCCCTGTTCAAGAAGCGCACCGCGGGCAAGCCGGGCGAGTGGTTCTACTGCCTGGAGCACCAGAAGGTCGAGGAGGGGCCCGAGTGCCCGGCCAAGGACCGGTTCGGCCCGTACGCCTCCCGGCAGGAGGCGCAGCACGCGATGGACACCGCCCGCGAGCGCAACCTCCAGTGGGAGACCGACCCCCGCTGGCACGACGCGCCGGCCGGCGGCGAGGGGGAGGACGGCGGGCGGGGCCCGCAGAGCTGACCGGACGGCACCGGGGCGGGCCCCCGGCGGCACCGGTGGTGACGGCGGCGGGGCGCGCCTGGCGGGGGCGGTCGCTCAGGCCGGTGCCCGTACGGCGGCCGCGCGGTCCTCGCGCAGCCGCACCGCGTGCTCGTCGGTGCGCGCGTCGTACCTCATCAGCCCCGGCAGGCACAGCGCCAGCAGCCCCACCGCCCCCGCGCACAGCACCCCGCCGGACCACACGGACGCCCGTACGCCCCACCAGGCGGCGACCGAGCCGGAACGGACCTGGCCGAGCTGCGGTCCCACTGAGTACGACAGCAGTTCGATCCCGGCCAGCCGGCCGCGCAGCGCGTCCGGGATGGTCTGGTTCCACATGGCGCCCCGGAAGATCCCGCTCACCATGTCGCAGCCGCCCGCCACCGTGAGACACAGCAGCACCAGCCAGACGTCGCCGGCGAGGCCGGCGGCGGCCACGGAAAGCCCCCACAGCAGCGCCGCCAGCACCACCGTCCGGCCGTGCCGGTGCACGCGTGAGGTCCAGCCGCTGGTCACGCTGACCAGCAGCGACCCCAGCGGCACCGCCGCGTACATCAGGCCCAGCGACCAGCGGGCGTGCAGTTCGTCCGCGAGGAACGGCAGCACCGCCAGTGGCATCGCCAGGAACATCGCGGCCAGGTCGACCGCGTACGTCCCGAGCAGTTCCTTGCGGCCCCACGCGTAGCGGGCGCCCTCGGCGATCGCCCGCAGCGACGGCTTCGCGGCCTCGTGCGCGGCGGGCTGGGCGGCGATCCGGACCACGAGGACCACCGAGACGACGAAGGTCGCCAGGTCGGCCGCGTAGGCCGGGGCGAGGCCCGCGTACGCCACGATCACGCCCGCCACCGCCGGGCCCGCCACCCCGCCCACGGTCCAGCGCAGCGAGTTCAGTGCGGTCGCGGCGGGCAGATGGTCGTGGGCCACGATCCGCGGCCACAGGGAGTCCAGCGCGGGCCGCTGCACGGCGGTCAGCGCGGAGGACAGGGCGGCGACCGCGTACAGCGGCCACACCGCCGGGTGCGGCAGCAGCGCGTCGAACAGCAGTCCGGCGCTGAGCACGCCGAGTCCCGCCTCGGTCCACAGGATCAGCCGCCGCTTGTCCGCCGCGTCGGCGAGCGCCCCGCCGTAGAGCCCGAACACGATCAGGGGCACCAGTTCCACGGCCCCGATCGCGCCCACCGCGGCAGCGGACCCGGTCAGCTCCTTCATCTGCACGGGCAGCGCGACGAAGGTCAGGAACGTGCCGAAGTTGGAGACCAGCCCCGACACCCACAGCCTGCGGAAGTCCCGGGAGGCCCGCCAGGGCGTGAGATCGGGCAACAGCGCCCGGAGACCGGCGGGCGGGGCGGGGGCGTCGGTGACGGCGTCCACGGGGACGTCGGCGGGTGGTGCGAGGGGTGGCCCGGCGGGCGACGCGTCACAGGGCGGTGCGGGGGACGCCGCGGCGGGCGCGGCCGGGGAGGAGGCGGGGGAGGGCGCGGGGCCGTGGTCGGTCACGTCGGGTCATGCTCGGGCGGACGCCGGACGAGGGGCAACCGGTTTTCCGGCAGGCGTACGGGACCCGTGCCTGGCGCGCCGGCCGGCCCCTCACGAGGGGGGCGCTGCCCTCGCCTGCCTTCGCCTGCCCTGACGGACGCGCCGGCCGGCCACGTGCCGGATGTGTCACCCGGCTCCTGTCGGCGCCCGCATCAGCGTGCGGGTGGCGCCCCGTCTCCCGTCCCGATGCCGGTCGTCCCCTCGGCTCGGTCACCAGCGCGCGGGTGGTGGGGCCGTCAGGGTCTCCGCCAGGCTCGACAGGCGGTCCCGCCACCGGCCGCGTCCCCGGGGTCCGGGCAGCGGGTTCTCCCCGGTCGCCGCGCTGACCAGGTGCTGCACGGTGTCCAGGTCCAGCTCCGCGTCGTCCGGCACCGCCAGTGTCTCGTGGGCCATCGCCGCCAGCTCGCCCCCGCCCGTGCCCAGCGTCAGCACCGTCGCCCCGGCCCGCCGCGCCGCGTGCACCCGGGGCAGCAGCGGCCCGGGCTCCCCGGGCGCCACGACGAGCAGCGTCTCGCCGCGCCGGGCGGCCTCCAGCCGGCCGAGCCCGACCGCGAGGTGCGCCGGATCAGCGGGGCACGCGCCGTGCCGCACCAGGGTGGGGACCAGCTCGGGCGTGCCCGACCAGGCGGCCTCGTCCACCAGGTGCGCCGCCAGGTGCCACGGCTCGTGGTCCGGGGTGCCGACCAGCAGCAGCCCGCCCCCGTGCGACACCACCGAGCCGCGCAGCGCCCTCGCGAAACGCCAGGTGGCCTCCAGCCACTCGGTCCCGGCGAGCACCTCGCGCAGCAACGCGACCCGTACGGCGTCCATACGAGCGCATGGTGCCCCAAGCCACCGCGCGGGATGCGGAGTTCGGCCGGGATTCGCCCGCACCGGGGACACCGGCGCTGGGCGCGGTGACGCGGCTCACCTGAGCGGGTGGGGCCCCGGCCACGGACGTAGAGTCGGCCCATGACCTCTAGCGACAGTGCACAGAAGGCCCCCGCCAAGGACCCCTGGGACCTGCCCGACGTCTCCGGGCTGGTCGTCGGCGTGCTCGGCGGGACCGGCCCGCAGGGCAAGGGCCTGGCCTACCGGCTCGCCCGGGCCGGCCAGAAGGTGATCATCGGCTCCCGGGCCGCCGAGCGGGCGCGGGCCGCGGCGGAGGAGATCGGACACGGCGTCGAGGGCGCGGACAACGCCGACACCGCCCGCCGCAGCGACATCGTGATCGTCGCGGTGCCCTGGGAGGGCCACGGCAAGACCCTGGAGGCGCTGCGCGGGGAACTGGCCGGCAAGCTCGTCGTGGACTGCGTCAACCCGCTCGGCTTCGACAAGAAGGGCGCCTACGCGCTCAAGCCCGAGGAGGGCAGCGCCGCCGAGCAGGCCGCCGCACTGCTCCCGGACTCGCGGGTCACCGCCGCCTTCCACCACCTGTCGGCCGTCCTCCTGCAGGACCCGGAGATCGAGCGGATCGACACCGACGTGATGGTCCTCGGCGAGGAGCGCGCCGACGTGGAGACCGTCCAGGCGCTGGCCGGCCGTGTCCCCGGCATGCGCGGTATCTTCGCCGGCCGGCTGCGCAACGCGCACCAGGTGGAGTCGCTCGTCGCCAACCTGATCTCGGTCAACCGCCGCTACAAGGCGCACGCGGGTCTGCGGCTCACGGACGTCTGAGCCGTCCCCGCGCGCCCCGGCACGCCCCCGCACCGGTCCCGGGTACGGATGGGGGACACTGGTCGGCGAAGCAGTCCCGAGCAGTGTCCCCGTGTTCCCGACAGGAGCCCACCGTCATGCCCCGCCTCGCCCTCTACGCCCTGATCGTCTGCGTGCTCGCCGTGGCCGCGGCCGTCGTCTCCTTCGTGCAGGGCAGCTGGCTGGGGGTCGTGTGGATCCTGCTGGCGGGCCTGTCGTCCAACATGACCTGGTACTACGCGCGCCGGGGCCGGGCGGCCCGCGGCGGCTCCGTCACCGGCTGACCGACGGGCCCCCACCGGTCGGCCGGGCATCAGCGGACCGGCGGCAAGGCATCAGCAGTACCGGCCGACCGGGGGCGTACGCAGCACCGGCCGACGGGGGACGTACGCAGCACCGGGCGCCCGCGGCACCCACCCCCCGAAGTCGGCCGTCGCTCGCTGCCCCGCCGTCCGCCGTCCGACGTCCGCCGTCACCCACTGACCGAGCAGAAGTCGCTCGGGCCCTCCCAGAAGCGGTACAGGTCCTGGCCGCAGTACTGCTCCAGGTCCCCGACGCCGAGATGGCGCATGACCGCGTGGATCACGTCGAAGAACGCGCCGTTGACCGCCGGCACCCACAGCAGCGCGAAGACGAACAGCAGTCCGAACGGCGCGAAGGGCTCCACCTGCCGCTTCACCCCGTACGACAGCCACGGCTCGATCACGCCGTAGCCGTCCAGGCCCGGGACCGGCAGGAAGTTCAGGATCGCGGCCGTGACCTGGAGCAGCGCGAGGAAGGCGAGCGCGTAGCGGAAGGCGGCCGGCACGCCGTCCAGCGCGTGCAGCCAGAACGGGGCCGTGCACACCACGGCGAACAGCACGTTCGTCAGCGGGCCCGCCGCCGAGATCACGCTGTGCCGCCAGCGGCCCGGGATCCGGCCCCGCTCGATGAAGACCGCGCCGCCCGGCAGACCGAACCCGCCCATGATCACGAAGATCACCGGCAGCACGATGCTCAGGAGCGCGTGCGTGTACTTCAGCGGGTTCAGCGTGAGGTAGCCCTTCGCCCCGACCGTGATGTCCCCGCCGTGCAGCGCGGTGCGGGCGTGCGCGTACTCGTGCAGGCACAGGGAGACGATCCAGGCGGCCGTCACGAACAGGAACACCGCGACGCCGGGCCGCTCGGCGAACCCGGTCCAGGTGGCCCACCCGGTGACGGCGGTGACGGCCAGGATCCCCACGAAGACGGGACTGATCCGGCGGTCGCTGCGGCGGGCGGTGGCGGTGGTCATGGGCGGGGCGCTCCTGGGGCGGTGTGGGTGCCGCCGTGCTCGGCGGGTGGGATCGACCGTACCGGTGGTGCGGGGGAAACGTCCGGCGGAGAGCGGATCCCCGTCGCCGGCCAGGCCCTGGCGTTCGATTCCTCCCAGTCTGTACGGGTATGGGTCAGGCGCGCCCGGTCGCGGGGAAACCCGGGGCGGCGTTCCGGCGTTCCCGGGGACAATGGACCCCGTGCGCTACCGCATCCTCGGCACCACCCAGGCGTTCCGCCCCGACGGCACCCCCGTCCCGGTCGGCGGGGCGCGGCTGCGTGCCCTGCTGACCGTGCTCGCCCTGCGGCCCGGCCGGACGGTCACGGTGTCCGTGCTCGTCGACGAGGTGTGGCTGGACGAGCCGCCCGCAGACGCCCCGGCCGCGCTGCAGGCACTCGTCGGGCGGCTGCGGCGGGCGATCGGCGCGGACGCGGTGGCCTCCGCGGAGGGCGGGTACCGGCTCACCGCGGCGCCCGACGACATCGACCTGCACCGTTTCGAACGGCTGGCCGACGAGGGTCTGTCCGCGCTGGCCGACGGCGACCCGGCGAAGGCGGCCGTCGTCCTCGACGACGCCCTCGCCCTGTGGCACGGCCCGGCCCTCGCCGACCTGCCCGACCGCACCGCCGAGGCGGCCCGCTGGGAGACCCGCCGGCTGGACGCGCGCCGGGCGCGGCTCGCCGCCGCTCTCGCCCTCGGCGACGCCGAGCGCGCGCTGCCCGAGCTGACCGCCCTGTGCGACACCCACCCGCTGGACGAACCCCTCCAGGCCCTGCGGCTGCGCGCCCTGCACGAGGCGGGCCGCACGGCCCAGGCACTGGCCGCCTACGCGGACGTACGGCAGCTGCTGGCCGACCGGCTCGGCTCCGACCCCGGGCCCGAACTGCGCGCGCTGCACGAGCGGTTGCTGAACCCGGAGGAACCCGCCGGGAGCGGCCGGCGGTACGGCCCCCCGGCCCGCACCGCCCCTGCCGCAGCCGCCGTGCCCGCCGCGAGCACCGCCCCCGGCGCCCCCGCCGCATCCACCCCGTCGGCGCCGCCCGTCGCGTCCACGCCACGACCTCCCGAGTCCACGACGCCCGACGCATCCCCCGCGTCCACCGCCTCCGCCGTGCCCCCGAGCAACCTCCGCGCCCGGCTCACCTCCTTCGTGGGCCGCGAAACCGACATCGAGGCGCTCGGCGCGGACCTCGGCGCCGCCCGCCTGGTCACGCTGCTCGGGCCCGGCGGGGCCGGCAAGACCCGGCTGTCGCAGGAGACCGCCGAGGCCCTGCGGCCGGCCCCGCGCGACGGGGTGTGGCTGGCCGAACTGGCCCCCGTCGACGACCCGGCCGCCGTCCCCGAGGCCGTACTGACCGCGCTGGGTGCCCGCGAGACCGTGCTCTACGGCGCCGGCGCGGAGGAGATGCGGGCCGCCGTCGCCGACCGCCACGACGACCCGGTCGAACGGCTCGTCGAACATTGTTCCCGGCGCCGGATGCTCCTGCTCCTGGACAACTGCGAACACGTCGTCGACGCCGCCGCCCGCCTCGTCGCCGAACTCCTCGCCCGCTGCCCGGGCCTCACCGTCCTCGCCACCAGCCGCGAACCCCTGGGCGTGCCCGGCGAGGTGCTGCGGCCGGTGGACCCGCTGCCCGAGCCGGTCGCGCTGCGCCTGCTCGCCGAGCGCGGCGCGGCCGTACGCCCCGGGTTCCGCGTGGACGCCGACGAGGAGACCGCCGCCGCCTGCGCCGAGATCTGCCGCCGCCTGGACGGCCTGCCGCTGGCCATCGAACTCGCCGCGGCCCGGCTGCGGATGCTCACCCCCCGGCAGATCGCCGACCGGCTCGACGACCGCTTCCGGCTGCTCACCTCCGGCAGCCGCACCGTCCTTCCCCGCCAGCAGACCCTGCGCGCCGTCGTCGACTGGTCCTGGGACCTGCTGGACGCGGACGAGCGGGACGTGCTGAGCCGCCTGTCCCTCTTCGCCGGCGGCTGCGACCTCGCCGCCGCCGAGGCCGTGTGCGGGCCCGCCGCCTTCGACGCGCTCGGCTCCCTCGTCGACAAGTCGCTGGTGGTGGCCGCGCCCGCCGCCGACGGCGAGATGCGCTACCGGCTCCTGGAGACCGTCGCCGAGTACGCCGGTGAGCGGCTGGAGGAGGCCGGCGGGCGCGCGCCCGCCCGGCGCGCCCACCTCGTGCACTACCGCGAACTCGCCCGCACCACCGACCCGCTGCTGCGCGGCCCCTCCCAGCGCGCCGCCATCGCCCGCTTCGAGCTGGAGTACGAGAACCTGCGCACCGCCCTGCGGCACGCCGTCGCCGCCCGCGACGAGCAGGAGGCGCTGTGCCTGATCCACTCCCTGTGCCGGTACTGGCAGATGCGGGACGTGCGCATCGAGACCCGCAACTGGTGCGCCGAGGTGATGGAGTTCAGCCCCGACCCGTTCACCGAGCCGGTGCGCCGCGCCGGCCCCGTGTGGGAGCGGTGCACGGACGCCCCGCCGCCGATGTCCGACGACGTCCTCGCCGAGGCCCGCCGCGGCCTGCACCTCCTCCACCTCGCCTGCATGGACACCGAGATGGAGGCGTGGCAGACCCCCGAGGCGCAACAGAAGCTGCGCGTCATCGCCCAGGTCTACGAGCCCGGCCTGCCCCAGACCTGCCGCCACCCCGGCATGCTGTGGTTCCTCGCCGTGGTGCTGAGCGGCGACATGCCACGGCTGCGGGCCGTCCTCGACGCCTGCGTGGACACCTGCCGCAACGCCCCGGGATTCGACTGGGAACTGGCCGGCGCCCTGCAGATGCGGGCCAATCTGCTGGCCAACCGCAGCGACTGGACGGGTGACGCCGTCCGCGACGCCGACGAGTCGCTGGAGATCTTCCAGCGGCTCGGGGACGCCTGGGGCACCGCCGAGGCGCTCTCCGCACGCGGCGAGGCCCACGAACGCGCCGGGCACCACCGCAGGGCCGCGGCCGACTACGAGACGGCCGTGCGGCACGCCGACCGGCTCAGCGCCTGGGCGCAGGTGGCGGTGTTGCGGGCCCGGCTCGGCAGCTGCCTGATCGAGGTGGGCGACAGCGAGCGGGGCGAGCGCCTGCTGCGCGAGGTGATCGAGGGGAAGCAGGGAGCCTTGAACGAGGCGATGCCCGCCGCCCGGCTCTTCCTGGCGGGCTGGCTCGGCATGACCGGCCGCCTGTCCGAGGCGCGCGAGCAACTGCGGGAGCTGCGCGGGGAGTTCGGTATCTCGCATTTCGTCCTGTTCGACGCCTTCATCCTCGGCGCCGAGGCCTGGCTCGACGCCGTCGACGGGCAGGCGGAGGAGGCCCTGGCCAAGGTGCGCCAGGCGCTGCGGCACGCCGACGACCCGCTGTCCCGGGCCATCGCGCCGCACATGCGCTCGGCGTACCTGACCACCGGTGCGATGGCCCTGGCCGGGCTGGACGGCGGCGGCCGGGTCCGCGACGCCGCCCGCTGCCTGGCCGTCGCCGACGCCCTGCTGCCGGCCGGTCACCCGTCCTCCGGCCTGGAGCGCCACGTCCGCGACCTGGTCGTGGAGCGGATCAGGAGCGTCCTCGGCGAGGCGGAGTTCGCGGTGGTGTACGCCGAGGGCGGCGGCCTGACCCCGGAGGAGGCCGCCGCCCTGGTCTGAGACCCCGTTCCCGGGTCGCGGTGCGGACGCTCAGGTCTTGGTGCGGAACTTGTGGATGGCGAGCGGCGCGGCGACGGCGGTGATCGCGACGGACCAGGCCACCGTGATCCACAGGTCGTGCCCGACCGGTCCGCCCAGCATCAGGCCGCGGGCGGCGTCGGCGAGGGTGGAGAGCGGGTTGTAGTCGGTGAAGTGCTGGAGCCAGCCCGGCATCGACTGGGTCGGCGCGAAGATCGACGAGCCGAACTGGAGCGGGAAGAGCACCAGGAAGCCCATCGCCTGCACGGACTGCGCGTTCTTCAGCATCACGCCGAGGGTGAGGAACACCCACATGATCGACGAGGCGAACAGCGCCGACAGGCCCACGGTCGCGAACAGGCCGGGCCAGTTGCCGATGTGGAAGCCCACCAGCACGGCGACGATCATCAGCACGGCCGTGGCGAAGACCATCCGGAACAGCTCGACCGCGATCTTCGCGAACAGCACCGAGCCGCGGCCGATCGGCAGGGACCGGAAGCGGTCCATGACACCGCTGTTGAAGTCCTGGCTGAAGCCGGTGCCGACCCCCTGGGAGAGCGTCATGCTGTTCATCGCCAGCATGCCGGGGATGACGTACTGGACGTACTGCTTCTGCCCGCCGCCCAGCGCCTGCCCGATCGAGCCGCCGAAGACGTACACGAACAGCAGCGTGAAGACGATCGGCATCAGCAGCGCGTCGAACATGGACTCGGGGTCCTGGCGGATCCACAGCAGGTTGCGGCGGATCAGCGCGCCGGTGTGCCGCAGGTGCCCGCGCAGCGGGATACGGACGTCGGGGGCGGGGGCGGTGACGTCGAGAGCGGCGGCGCGAAGCGGCTCGTTCAGGGTGGTGGCGGGAGACGGGTGGGAGCTCATACGGCGACCTCCTCGCGGTCGTCGCTGGGGCGGGCGTCCTGCGGGGCACTGGCGCGGTGGCCGGTGAGGGACAGGAAGACCTCGTCCAGACTGGGGAGTTCGGTGGTGATGGAGCTGATGGTGATGCCGCGCGCGGTGACGGCGCCGACCACGGCGGTCAGCTGTTCGTCGCTGAGGACCGGTACCAGCAGGGAGCCGTTCTCGGAGTCGACGACGGTCGTCGCCAGTCCGGTGATGCCCAGCTCGTCGAGCATTCCGGCGAGCGGGCGCAGTTCCCCCGCGTCGGCCGGCTTCACCCGCAGGGTGCGTCCGCCCACCTTCGCCTTGAGTTCCTCGATGCCGCCGTTCGCGATGACCTTCCCGCGGTCCACGACGGTCAGCTCGGAGGCCAGTTGCTCGGCCTCCTCCATGTACTGGGTGGTCAGCAGGACGGTCACCCCGTCGCCGACCATCGCCTTGACCTCGTCCCACACCTCGTTGCGGGTGCGGGGGTCGAGGCCGGTCGTCGGCTCGTCCAGGAAGAGGACGGCGGGCCGGCCGATCATCGAGGCGGCGAGGTCGAGACGGCGCCGCATGCCGCCCGAGTACGTGCGCGCCGGGCGCCGGGCCGCCTCGGTGAGCGAGAACCGCTCCAGCAGCTCGTCGGCGCGGGCGCGGGCGTCCTTGCGGGACAGGTCGAGCAGCCGCCCGATCAGGTAGAGGTTCTCCCAGCCGGGCAGCTTCTCGTCGACGGAGGCGTACTGACCGGTGAGCCCGATCACCCGGCGCAGTTGCCGGGGCTGCCGTACGACGTCGTAGCCGGCCACGGTGGCCTGGCCCGCGTCGGGTGAGAGCAGGGTGGACAGGATCCGCACGAGGGTCGTCTTGCCGGCCCCGTTGGGCCCGAGCACACCCCTCACGGTGCCCTCGCGCACGTCGAGGTCCACACCGTCGAGCGCCTTGGTCTCGCCGTAGTGCTTGACCAGTCCCCGTACCGTCACGGCGTCGCCCGCGCCGCCGGGGTTCTTGTCGATTCGCGTCATGCCGAAGACGATCCCACCCGCCACCGACAAACCACCGACAGTCCACCGACGCCTGCGCCCGGCCCCGACAGGGCACCGACACGACGACGTGCTGCGACGGGCCCCGTGGGACCCCAGGGGCCGTGGCTTCCTTGCTCGTGTGGCTCCTGTGCGGGTGCCCAGGCGTGGCGGTGTCCGGCCGCAGTGGGCGCCCGGCCGTAGCGGGCGCCCGGCCGCAGTGGGCGCGCCCGGCCGTGCCACGGCCGGGGACCGCGCCCACGGGTTCCTCAGCGGTGCAGTGCCTCCGCCGGTTCCGGGACGTGGCCGGTGACGACCCGGGCGGGGTGCGCCGGTTCCGGACGCCGGCGGTCGACGGCGTAGGAGACGGCGGCCACGGCCAGGCCCAGCACGGCCAGGACGGCACCGGCGAGAGCCGGGGAGGTCGCGCCGAACCCGGCGGCCAGGGCGAGGCCGCCGATCCACGCGCCGCCCGCGTTGGCCAGGTTGAACGCGGCCTGGTTGGCCGAGGAGGCCAGGGACGGCGCCGCCGACGCCTTCTCCATGACCATGAGCTGGAGGGGCGAGCCGGTGACGAAGGCGGCCATGCCGAGCAGGGCCACCGCCAGGGCGGCGCTCCACTCGGCCCGCATCAGCAACGGGAAGAGGAACAGGACCACCGCCAGCGAGGCGAGACCGCCGAACAGGGTGCCCCGCAGGGAGTGGTCGGCCAGCCGCCCGCCGAGCAGGTTCCCGGCCGTCGCGCCGACGCCGAACAGCGCCAGCAGCAGCGTCACGCTGGTCTCGGCGTAACCGGCGGCGCCGGTGAGCATCGGGGTGATGTAGCTGTAGGCGGCGAACAGCGCGCCGAAACCGGCCACGGTGGTCAGCAGGGCCAGCCAGACCGGGAGCGAGCGCAGGGCGGCCAGTTCGCCGCGCAGGCCGGAGGCCGGGGCGGCGTGGGCGTGGTCGCCGGGGACGAGCAGGGCGAGGGCGGCGATGGCCGCCACGCCGATCGCGCTCACGCCGAGGAAGGTCGCCCGCCAGCCCAGGTGCTGGCCCATGAGCGTGGCGACCGGGACCCCGGCGACGTTGGCGACGGTGAGGCCGAGGAACATCAGCGACACCGAGCGGGCCTTGCGCTCGGGCGGCACCATGCCTGTCGCGACCACCGCGCCGACGCCGAAGAAGGCGCCGTGCGGCAGACCGCTCAGGAAACGGGCGGCCAGCAGCCAGCCGTGCCCGGGGGCGAGCGCGGAGAGCGCGTTGCCCACGACGAACAGGGCCATCAGGCCGATCAGGACGTACCGGCGGGACATCCGGGCGGTGAGCGCGGCCAGCAGCGGTGCGCCGATGACCACGCCCAGCGCGTACGCGGACACCAGGTGCCCGGCGGTGGGGATCGAGATGTGCAGGTCGTCCGCGACGTCGGGCAGCAGGCCCATCATCACGAACTCGGTCGTGCCGATGCCGAAGGCGCCCACGGCGAGGGCGAGCAGGGCCAGGGGCATGAGAGACCTTTCGGGGTGGGGTTCCGTACAGCGTGCGCGTTTTATGTTCAGCTGCGGAACAAAGTCTCTCGGGCCTGGTATTCCAGCGGGTTACGAGCCGGTTGCCGATGTGGTGACCTTCACACGCGCCGCGATCGGCAGGTGGTCGCTGCCCGTGCGCGGCAGCGTCCAGGAGCTTACCGGTTCCACACCCCTGACCATGATCTGGTCGATGCGGGCCATCGGGAACGACGCCGGCCAGCTGAACCCGAAGCCGCTGCCCGCCGCACCCTGCGTGGAACGCATCTGCGAGGTGACCGCGCCCAGCGAACGGTCGTTCATCGTGCCGTTGAGGTCACCGAGCAGCACCACCCGGGGCAGCTTCTCGTGCGCGATGGCCGCGCCCAGCGCGTTCGCGCTCTGGTCGCGCTGCTGGGCGGTGAACCCGGCGTTCATCTTCACCCGGACGGAGGGCATGTGGGCGACGTACACCGCGACCGCCCCCTCGGGCGTCGCCACCGTGGCGCGCATCGCCCGGGTCCAGCCGAGCCGGATGTTCACCGGCCGGACCGCGCTGAGCGGATACCTGCTCCACACGCCCACCGTGCCCTCCACGGCGTGGTACTTGTACGCCGACGCCAGCGCCCTCTCGTACACGGGCACCGCCGAGGCCTTCAGCTCCTCCAGCGCGAGCACGTCCGCGCCGGAGGCCGCGACCTTGCGGGCGGTGGCGGTCGGATCGGGGTTGTCGGCGTTGACGTTGTGCGTGGCCACCGTCAGGTCGCCGCCCGAGCCGGTCTTGCCGGTGACCAGGCCGCCGAAGAGGTTCAGCCAGACGGCGACGGGCAGCACCAGCGCGATCAGCGCGGTCGCCGACCTGCGCACCAGCGCCAGGACGAGCAGCACCGGGACGAGCAGCCCGAGCCAGGGCAGGAAGGTCTCGGTGAGACTGCCGAGGTTGCCGACGCGGTTGGGGATGTGCGAGTGCAGCAGCATCACCAGCGCCAGCAGCACCGCCAGCACGGCCGGCACGATGCCCCGCCGCCAGATCCGCCGGTCGCCGCGCCAGCCGCCGAAGAGCCGGTCCACCAGGCGCCGAATCCGGTTCTTCGCACGCTCGGGTCCCGAGCCGTCGTCGTCCGTCTCCGTCAAGAACGCCTGCTGCGCCATACCGTCGCCTCACTGCCTGCCGTGCACACCGTTCACCCCGTGGGCTACGACCCTAGGGGATGATCGGTTCCGATCCTGCCGTCCATGACGGCCGTACGGGCACGAGGACGAACGGGGCGGCGCGGGGAGTTCCGGTTGGGGCGCCCAGGACGTGGTCTGTGACGAAACGGGCACATTACGGGGGGAGCGGCCGGTTCAGGGCCGAGTGACCGGCGTGGCCCCTTTCGCCGTCCCGGCCGGGCCCGCAGTGCCCGCCGCGCCGGGCGTGTCGGCCGGGTCCCGCGGGGAGCCGACGTGCCGCGGCAGGGGCCGGAGCCCTTCGAGGACCGTGTCCACTATCCGCTCGGCCAGCCCCTCGGGCAGGTCCGCGTCGGGCCGCATGACGCTGCGCACCAGCATCGGGCCGACGAGGAGGTCGGTCAGCAGTTCGATGTCGACGTCCGTGCGCAGTTCGCCGTTGAGCTGGCCGCGGCGCAGGACCTCCATCTGGAGTCTGCGCCGGGGTTCGACGACGGTGGTGTGGTAGGCGCACCAGATCTTCGGGCTGGACTTCATCTGGGCGTACACGTTGTGCAGGATCGCCGAGGAACGGCTGACCAGTCCGCGGCGGCGCAGTTGCTCCAGGAGGGCGACGAGGTCGTCGCGCATCGAGGTGCCGGGCAGGTCCGCGTCGGGCGGCTCGGCGGCGCGCACGACGTCGACGAACAGCTCGTCCTTGCCGCTCCAGCGGCGGTAGATGGTGGCCTTGCCCACGCCGGCCGTGCGGGCGATGCGCTCGATGGAGAGTTCGGCGAGCGGCACCCCCTCCTCCAGGAGCTTCATCACCCCCTCGACGATGGCGCGTTCCACCGCCTCGCTCCGGGGCCGGCCCCGTGCGGGGAGGCCGGGAGCGGTCTGGCTGTCGGCGAGGCTCACCTGAGACGTCCTTTCGTCGTACCGGGTCATTGTCCCCCGCCGGCGTTGCCGTCCCGCAGGCCCTGCCGGGCCGGCCCTCCCTTCCCGCCGCTCCTGTAGCGCCGGCCCTCCCTTCCCGCCACCGCTCCTGTCCCGCCGGTCAGTCGGCCGCCGCGACCAGTTCCGCCTCCTCCCGGTCCCCGGGACGCTTCGGCGGCCGGCCGGGCAGGAACACGGCGACCACGACCGCGCCGATCAGCGCGACCACGGTGCCGCACAGCGAGGTCACGTGCATCGCGTGCAGGAAGGCGTGGTTGGCCGGGTCGACCAGTGCCTGCCCGCGCGGGCCGAGCTTCGCGGCGACGCCGAGCGTGGCCTCGATGGACTCCCCGGCGGTGTCCCGCAGCGCGGGCGGCAGCATCCCGAGCCTGCCCTCGATGGAGTCGCGGTACGCCGTGGAGAGCACCGAGCCGAGCACCGCGATGCCGAGCGCGCCGCCGACCTGGCGGAAGGTGTTGCTCAGCGCGGAGGCCGAGCCGGCCTTCTCGCGGGGCAGGGCCTGCATGATGACCACGCTGGTCGGGGTCATGATGTGGGCCATGCCGGTGCCCATGAGGAAGAAGACGACCTCCAGCACCCAGATGGGCGTGTCCGCCTCGAAGCCGGCGAACGCGGCCAGCATGCCGGCCAGCACGACGAGACCGGCCGTCGTGGTGGCCTTGTAGCCGAAGCGGTCGACGACCAGCCGGGCCCGCGGTGCGAAGATCATCTGAGCGGCGGCCAGCGGGATCATCAGCAGGCCGGACTCCAGCGGGGAGTAGCCGCGCACGCTCTGCGTGTAGAAGACGGAGAAGAAGGTGACGCCCATCAGGGCGAAGAAGACCAGCGCGATGGCGGCCATGGCGGCCGAGAACACCTTGTTCCTGAAGTAGGTCACGTCCAGCGACGGGTGGTCGCTGCGCTTCTCGAACACGATGAACGCCGTGAGGACGGCGAGACCGGCGACGATGGCCGCCAGGACGGTGCCGTTGGTGAAGTCGGCCAGTTCGCCGCCCTTGATGATGCCGTAGACCAGCAGGACCAGGCCGACCACGGACAGGACGACGCCGACGGGGTCGAGCCGCCCGGGGCGCGGGTCGCGGGAGTCGGGCACCAGCCAGACCATCAGCACCAGCGCGGCGATCACGATCGGCACGTTGACGAGGAAGACCGAGCCCCACCAGAAGTGGTCCAGCAGCAGTCCGCCGGTGATCGGGCCGATGGCGATGGCCAGGCCCACCCCGCCGGCCCAGATGCCGATGGCCTTGGGCTGCTCCTCGCGCTCGAAGACGTTCATGAGGACGGCGAGGGTGGCGGGCATGACGAACGCGGCACCCAGCGCCATCAGGGCGCGGTAGGCGATCAGCTGGCCCGGGGAGCCGGACTCGGCGGCCAGTGCCGAGCCGATGCCGAAGACCACCAGGCCGCCGAGCAGGACCTTCTTGCGGCCCACCCGGTCACCGACGAGGCCGGCGGTGAAGAGCAGGCCGGCGAAGACGAGCGTGTAGGCGTTGATCGCCCACTCCAGCTCGCTCTGGGTCGCGCCGAGACCGGTCGGGGCCGGAGTCGAGATCGTCTTGATGGCGACGTTCAGGATCGAGTTGTCGAGCACCACTATCAGCAGGCTCAGCATCAGCACGCCGAGGATCGCCCAACGGCGGCGGTGCACCGCTTCCGGCGTCCGGGGGCCGCCGTCGGCGCGGTCGGCAGGAGTAGTCATGCCACCGAGCGTAGAACACTTTCGATACGAGACCGTCTCGTATCGGAATTTTTTACTCGTACCTTACGGGCGGGGCGCTCGCCGGGACCGCCCACCGGGCCCGCGCTCGCCGCACGCACGCACGCACGGACCGCCGGCCGGCCGGGACGCGGAGCACAGGGGGGCGCTCTGGTCCACCGCGGCGGGAGGTGCCACCATGGAGGGGAGTCCGGGGACGCCGTCAGGGCGCCTCGAGATGACTGAAGGAGCCGTTGCAATGACGCAGCTTCCGGCTGCCCAGCCTGCACAGAAGAGCACCTCCGACGGCAGTGGCAAGACGCTGTACGGAGGCAAGGGCACCCGCCGCATCACCGTCCGCGACCTCGCCCTCGCCAAGGAGCGCGGCGAGAAGTGGCCGATGCTCACCGCCTACGACGCGATGACCGCGTCCGTCTTCGACGAGGCCGGCATCCCGGTCCTCCTGGTCGGGGACTCGGCGGGCAACTGCCACCTCGGGTACGAGACGACCGTGCCCGTCACCCTCGACGAGATGACCATGCTGTCGGCCGCCGTCGTGCGCGGCACCCGGCGCGCCCTGATCGTCGGCGACCTCCCCTTCGGTTCCTACCAGGAGGGCCCGGTGCAGGCGCTGCGCTCGGCCACCCGCCTGGTGAAGGAGGCGGGCGTCGGCGCCGTGAAGCTGGAGGGCGGCGAGCGCTCGCACGAGCAGATCCGCCTCCTGGTGGAGTCCGGCATCCCGGTCATGGCGCACATCGGCCTGACCCCGCAGTCCGTCAACGCCATGGGCTACCGCGTCCAGGGCCGCGGCGAGGAGGCCGCCCAGCAACTGCTGCGCGACGCCAAGGCCGTGCAGGACGCGGGCGCGTTCGCCGTCGTACTGGAGCTGGTGCCCGCCGAACTGGCGGCCGAGGTGACGCGGGTGCTGCACATCCCGACCGTCGGCATCGGCGCCGGCCCCGAGACGGACGCGCAGGTCCTGGTCTGGACCGACATGCTCGGACTGACCGGCGGGCGGGTGCCCAAGTTCGTCAAGAAGTACGCCGACCTGCGCACGGTCATGGGTGACGCGGCCAAGGCCTTCGCGGAGGACGTCGTCGGCGGGACGTTCCCGCTGGAGGAGCACTCCGTCCACTAGGACAGCCGTGGACCCTCGCGGTGACACCGAGGAGCCCCGGCCGATCTTCCCCCGTCGGCCGGGGCTCCTGCCGTGCGCCGCTGCGCCCGCCGGGCCGTCAGGCGTGCTCGTGCCAGCCGTTGGTGATGGGCAGCCTGCGGTCCTTGCCGAAGCCCTTCGCGGAGATCTTGGTGCCCGGCGGGTACTGGCGGCGCTTGTACTCGGCCCGGTCGACCATCCGCAGCGTCTTGACGACCAGCTCACGGTCGTAGCCCGCCGCGACGATCTCGTCGGCGCCCCGGTCCCGGTCGACGTACAGCTCCAGGATCGCGTCGAGCACCGGGTAGTCCGGCAGCGAGTCCGTGTCCACCTGCCCCGGTCGCAGCTCCGCGCTCGGCGGCTTGCTGATGGAGTTCTCCGGGATCGGCGGTGTCTGGCCACGCTCGGCCGCGGCCCGGTTGCGCCACTCGGCGAGCCGGAAGACCGACGTCTTGTACACGTCCTTGATGGGACCGTACGCGCCCACCGAGTCGCCGTACAGCGTGGAGTACCCCACCGCCAGCTCCGACTTGTTGCCGGGGGCGAGGACGATGTGGCCCTCCTGGTTGGAGACCGCCATCAGCAGTGTGCCGCGCAGCCGCGACTGGAGGTTCTCCTCCGCCAGGCCGGTCAGGCCCAGCGAGCCCATGTACGCGTCGAACATGGGCTCGATCGGCACGGTGCGGAAGTGCAGACCGGTGCGCCGGGCCAGCTCGGCCGCGTCGTCCCGGGAGTGCTCGGAGGAGTACTTGGACGGCATGGAGATGCCGTACACGTTCTCCGCGCCGACCGCGTCGCAGGCGATGGCCGCGACGAGGGCGGAGTCGATGCCGCCGGACAGGCCGACGAGGACGGAGCGGAATCCGTTCTTCTGCACGTACGCCCGCAGGCCCACGACCAGCGCCGTGTAGACCTCCTCGTCGTCGTCCAGGTGGGCGGCGTGCCCGCCGGCGCGCTCCGGCGCGTAGGCGGGCAGCGGCTCCTCGGACAGGACGACGCGGTCGATGCGCAGCCCGTCGTCGACCACGCCGTCGGGCGCGTCGGCCGCCGCGGCCGGCAGGTCGAGGTCGAGCACGACGCAGCCCTCGGTGAACTGCGGGGCCCGCGCGATCACCTCGCCGTCCGCGCCGACCACGATCGAGTCGCCGTCGAAGACCAGTTCGTCCTGCCCGCCGGTCATGGCCAGGTAGGCGGTGGTGCAGCCGGCCTCCTGGGCCCGCTTGCGCACCAGCTCCAGGCGGGTGTCGTCCTTCTCCCGCTCGTAGGGGGAGGCGTTGACGGAGAGCAGCAGACCCGCGCGCGCGGTACGGGCGGCCGGCACGCGCCCGCCGTCCTGCCACAGGTCCTCGCAGATCGCGAGGGCCACGTCGACGCCGTGCACGCGCAGGACGGGCATGGTGTCGCCGGGCACGAAGTAGCGGAACTCGTCGAAGACGCCGTAGTTGGGCAGGTGGTGCTTGGCGAAGTTCAGCACCATCCGGCCGCGGTGCAGCACCGCCGCCGCGTTCTGCGGGGCGCCGGCCGGCATGCCGTACTTCGGCTGGGCCGTCTCGCAGCGGTCGAGGTAGCCGACGACGACCGGCAGCTCGCCGAAGCCCTCCTCGGCGAGCCGGGCGGCGAGGGCGCGCAGCGCGGCGCGGGACGCCTCCACGAAGGACGACCGCAGGGCCAGGTCCTCGACGGGATACCCGGTCAGCACCATCTCCGGGAACGCCACGAGGTGCGCTCCCTGCTCGGCGGAGTGCCGGGTCCAGCGGACGACCGCCTCGGCGTTCGCGGCGAGGTCACCGACACGTGAGTCGATCTGGTTCAGGGCGAGACGTAGTTGAGGCACGCGCACCAGTGTAATCGTCAGAGCGACGCGATGGGGTGCCGAGCAGTGTGTGCCGCCCCACGCCCACCGCACCAGGCGGCCGCGCACCGCGCACCGCGCACCGCGCAGCGCGCGCCGCGCACCTCGGACTGCGCACCTCGGACCGTCGCACCGGCAGCCCCCCGCCCTGCCCGGCCGTCCCGCGCGCCACGCCCGAGTCCAGCCCGCCACGTCCGCGTCCCTCCCCGCGCGGTCGGGCGCGCCGTACGGCCGGCCGCGCCGCGTGCCGTCGCTTCCGGCCGCTGCCCCGGGGTGCGCGGTGGCCCGTCCGGCAGCGGTGGCCGGCCGGCGTCTTCCGTTCCGCTCCCGCGGGTCACCCGCTCCTGCCCGGGCGTCCCGGGGACGTGCCCGGCGCCGCGTCCCGGGGCGCGCGGGTGCCGTACACGCACGCGCGCCCGCCCCTGGGTGCAGGAGCGGGCGCGTGACCGGTGCCGGTGCGGGTCAGTGACGGCGACCGTAGGAGTCGACGTAGCCCTTCGCGGGCGAGCCGACGCCGGTGACGTCGTCGTAGCCCTTGACGGCCTTGAGCGAGCTGTCCTTGCCGAGGCTGCGGACGGAGACGCTCAGACCACCGGTGGCGTCGATGCCGTTGACGAAGTCGACGCGCGCGACCGCGAGGTCCTTGCCGGTCGGCTGGTCCACCACGTCGTGGTACAGCTTCGAGCCGTACTTCGAGTAGATCGCCGGGTTGGCGAAGCCGATCGCCTTGCCGCCCTGGGCCTGCTGGGCGAGGGCCTGGACGGCGGCGATGACCGGGGCGGCCAGCGAGGTGCCGCCGATGCGGTACTCGGCGTACTGCTGCGACCCGTCGGGGAAGGTCTGCGTCTGGCCGACGAGGAAACCGGTGTTCGGGTCGGCGATGGCCGCGATGTCCGGGACGACGCGGTTGCCGGCGGCGTTGTTGGCGGTGGCCAGCGCGTTCGGGACGACGCCCTTCTGGTAGTACGGCTGCGGAACGGTCTTGCTGGTGCCGCCGCCCGCGCCGGAGGTGTAGGCGCCGGGGAAGCCCTCCCAGCTCTTGCCGTCGGCCGACAGGGTCGCCTTGTCGGTGCCCCAGCCGGTCTCCCACAGGTACTTGTCGCCCTTGCCGACGGCCAGCGAGGTGCCGCCGACCGCGGTCACCCAGGCCGAGTTGGCCGGGGTGTCGACCTGCTTCGTGCCGGTGTTGGCGACCTCGTCGCCGTTGTCACCGGAGGAGAAGTAGAAGCCGATGCCCTCCACCGCGCCGAACTGGAACACCTGGTCGTAGGCGGCGGCCAGGTCCGGCGTCTGGTTGGCCTCGATGTCGCCCCAGGAGTTGGAGACGATGTCGGCCAGGTGGTTGTCGACGACCTTGCTCAGCGAGTCGAGCAGGTCGTCGTCGTAGCAGGAGGCGGCACCCACGTAGGTGACGTCCGCGTCCGGCGCGACCGCGTGCACGGCCTCGACGTCGAGGGTCTCCTCGCCGTACCAGCCGGCCGCCCCGCACTCCTCGGTCTTGGTGTAGGTGCCGGGGAGCACCTGGCGCAGCTGGCTGGTCCGCCACGCCTTGTCACCGTTCTTCTTCGCGTACGCGGCCGCGTCGAAGGCGATGGTCGGGGAGGCGTAGGCGTCGGTGATGGCGACGCGGACGCCCTTGCCGGTGTACTTGCCGGCGCCGTAGGCCGAGCGAAGCTGCTTGCCCGTGTAGCCCTTGACGGCGTACGGGATCTTCTCGCCGTAGGCGGACGGCAGCGTCTTCGCGATGTTCGAGCCGTAGTACGAGGAGAACGGCCCGGAGTTCTTGAACACCGCGTCCGGCGGCGGCAGCTGGTCCTTGTGGTCGGACTTGTGCGGGGCGTTGTCCAGGCCGGTGACGGTCAGGACCGTGCTCCGCAGGCCCGCCGGCACGGACGCCGACTGCGCCGGCGCGCGGTAGGTCTTCGAGCCCTTGGCGAAGTTGTGCATCTGGGTGCCGAACGCCTTCTCGGCGGCGGCGACGTCACCGGAGACGGCGACGTAGTGAGCAGTGACCGAAGTGACCTTCAGGCCCGCCGACTTCAGCCACGACGTGACGGCGGCCACCTGGGCCTTCGTCGCACCGAAACGCGCCTGCGCCTCCTGGGCGCTCAGGTACTTGCCGTACTGCGGCGAGGACGGGTCGGCGACCGCCTTGGCGTACTCGGCCAGGCCCGCGGCGTCGCGGCCGGCCAGGTACACCCGGGCGTTGACCGGGGCGCTGTTCGCGGTGGCGCCCTTGTCCGCCTTGGCCGTCGCCCACGCGGGCTTGGTGCCCGCGATCGCGTGGCGGGCGTCCGGGTGGCCCGCGGCGTGGGCCGCGGGTATGCCGAGCACCAGCGCACCGGCGACCATCGGCAGTGTCGCTGCCAGGCTCACTCCGGTACGCACGGTGGCGCGGTTGGATCTCATATAACCCCCTGCGATGCGGATCGCATGTAACGCAATGAGTGGTGGGACCTCGCGTGATCCGCATGCCGGCCGCGGCGGTTCGGCCCCTGAATGGATCACACGATCGAGTGCCACTCTTCCCGAAGAACCGTTCATGCCAGGGGAATGGGCAGGCCAAGAGAAGCCCAAGGAAGCGTCAGGACCGGTGTATAGCGCATGAATTGCGGTCTTCGTTCCCCGGATTCCGGTCGCCCGTCGTCAGGAAACGGGCGCCGTACGGCCGTGGGACTGGAGTCGTACGGACCCTAACGGGACGTCGCCCCGCGCTCCTCGAGCATGTCGGCCATGAGCCGGATCTCCGACTGCTGCGCGTCCACCATGCCCTGCGCCAGCCGCTTCTCCACACCCACCGTGCACTGGGCCGCGCACGCCTGCGCCATGTGGATGCCGCCGCGGTGATGGGCCGTCATCAACCGGAGGTAGAACACCTCGGCCTGCCTGCCCCGGAGCCGGCCGAGCTTCTTCAGCTCGGTGTCGGTGGCCATGCCGGGCATCAGCGCCCCGTCCGCCCCGTCCGCTCCGTCCGCCCCGTCGGCCTCGTCCCTGCTGTCCGCCGCGGCCGTACCGCCTCCGGCGGAAGGGGTGCTGCCCGTTCCCATCCACGCCATCGGCGGGTCCGCCGACACCTTCGGCAGCCCCCACAGGTCCAGCCAGCCCAGCAGCATGCCGCGCTGGTTGGCCTGGGTCTGCGCGATGTCGTAGGCGAGACGGCGCACTTCGGTGTCGTTCGTACGGTCGCGCACGATGTACGACATCTCCACGGCCTGCTGGTGATGGACCGCCATGTCCCGGGCGAAACCGGCGTCCGCGGACGAGGCGGCCGGGACGGCCGGGGCCGCCGGGGCCTGTCCCCGTGCCTGGGCCGTCGCCGCCGGGACGGCCGCGCCGCCGCCGGACCCGCCGTCCTCGCCCGCGGCGACCGCGTAGGTGACCGCCCCGGCCGCGACCACCGCCGTGGCGACGGCGCCCGCGACCAGCCCGGCGACCCTCACTGGCCCACCCCGCCCGTGCAGGCGGCGCCCGGCTCCGGCGTCTGCGGGCCCTGGACGAACTTGGCGAGGAACGCGTCCACGGCAGGGTCGGCCGCGCCCGTCACCGTGCGCTGGTGCGCCCAGGCCGACAGCATGACCGGGTCCTTCTGGCCGGGCACCGGGCTCATCAGCGTGTACGGCGTGCGGCGGACCTTCGCCGCGAGCGCGGCCACATCCGCCTTGGACGCCTTGGCGTTGTACGTCACCCAGACCGCGCCGTGCTCCAGGGCGTGCACGGCGTGCTCGTTCTTCAGCGGGGCGGTGTAGACGTCCCCGTCGCAGTTCTGCCAGACCGGGTTGTGGTCGCCGCCGACCGGGGGCTCCATCGGGTAGGTCACCGGGGCGGTGGTGTGGGTGCGGCCGAGCGTGCCCTGCCAGGTCCGCACGCCGTCCGCGCCCGTGACGAAGCGGCCGGAACCACCCTTGCCGTCCTTGCCCTTCCCCCCGCTCGGGTCCGCCGCGTCCTGGCCGTTCCTGCCGCTCATGCCGCTCACCCCGGTCGGGGTGGCCGCGGACGCGCTCGCCTTCGCGACCGGTGCGGTGTCGTCGGACCGCGACTGGACCAGCACCACACCGCCGACCGCCAGGCCCGCGACGACGACCACGCTCGCCGCGATGGCCAGCAGGCGGTTGCGGCGCTCCCGGGACCGGTCGGCACGGCGCATCTCCTCGATGCGGGCCTTGCGCTGCCCGGCTGCGGTGCTGTCCGGCTTCTTGGCGGAGCCCATGGGGGAGCCCTTCGTGTCACGGTCGGATGGAGCGGGGCGGGAGGAGCGGGGAGCGGGCGTGCCGAGGGTGGGGCGTGCTGATGGTAGTGGGGAGGGCGGGGCGCGCGGGAGACCGGGCAGCGCCAGAGGTGGGCGCCGTCGGGCTGCGCGGCGGAGGCGAACGCCGGTGGGCTGCGGCCCAGGTGAACGCCGGTGGGCTGCGCGGCCGAGGTGGGCGCCGGATAAGTTGAACCGCAGATGCGCATTATCTAGGCTTGCCGCATGCGGCTGCTGCGCTCCACCGACATGGCGCTGCGCGTCCTGATGAGGCTCGCCGTCGCGGGCGGGTCCAGCCCCACGACCCGGGAGGTCGCGGCGGACATGGGCGTGCCGTACACGCACGCCGCGAAGGTCGTCGCCGAACTCCAGCACCGCGGGCTGCTCGCGGCCCGCCGCGGCCGGGGCGGCGGCCTGACCCTCACGGAGGCGGGCCGCGGCGCGTCCGTCGGCGCGATCGTGCGCGCCCTGGAGGGCGAGGGCGACGTCGCGGACTGCGAGGGCCCGAACCCGTGTCCGCTGAACTCCGACTGCCGGCTGCGGGGTGCCCTGCGCCGGGCCCAGGAGGCGTTCTACGCCGCCCTCGACCCGCTCACCGTCGCCGACATGGTCGCTTCCCCGACGGGCCCGCTGCTGCTGGGCCTGCCGAGCGCGCGGCGACCGGCCGGCACGGGGGACTGACCGGCCCCGGCAGACGCCCCGGCGGGGGAGAGGCCGGCGAGCAGGAGGCCGGCCAGACGGACGGGAACGGAAAAAGCCGGCCGGAGGCGGTCGGGGGAACCGCTTCCGGCCGGCGGCTTTCACACCGGGCCGGGCCGCGCAGCCGTCGGGTCGGGCGGCCGTCCGGCCACGCGACCGCCGGGCGGTACCGCTCTCAGGCCGCCGCGGTGGCCTCCTTGGCCAGCCACAGGTCCGGGCCGAAGACCTCGTAGTGGATGTCGGCCGCGGCCACGCCCTTGGCCAGGAGCTGCTCGCGCACCGCGCGCATGAACGGCAGCGGGCCGCACAGGTAGGCCTGGGTGCCGGCCGGGACCTCGACGTCGCCGAGGTCGGCCAGGCCGGGCCGGCCGGCGCCCGCCGCGTCCTCGTCGTACTGCTCGTAGAAGAAGACCGTGCGCGCGTCCGCCAGCTTGGCGGCGTACGCCTCGTGGTCGGCCCGCAGGGCGTGCGACGCGGGGGAGCGGTCGGCGTGCACGACGGTCACCGGGGCGCTGTGGCCGGCCTCGGCGAGCTGGTCCAGCATGGCGATCATCGGGGTGACGCCGATGCCCGCGGAGGCGAGCAGCAGCGGCGCGGCGGTGTCCTCGAGGACGAGGTCGCCGTAGGGGGCGGACAGCTGGAGGACGTCGCCCTCGCGCACGTGGGCGTGCAGGTGGTTGGAGACCTCGCCGTCGGGGGTCGTGGCGTCGCCGCTCACCCGCTTGACGGCGAACTGCCGCTCCGGGGAGCCGGGCGCCGCGGTCAGGCTGTACTGGCGGATCTGCCGGGCGCCGTCCGCGAGGGTGACGCCGACGGAGACGTACTGGCCGGCGCGGTAGCCGGGGACCGGGCCCCCGTCGGCCGGGCGCAGCCTGAAGGTGGCGACGTCGGCGGTCTCCTCGATCCGCTCGACCACCTTCCACTCGCGCCAGCCGGTCTGCTCGCTCTGCTCGTACAGGCGCTTCTCGATCGCCATGAGGGCGTTGGCCATCAGCCAGTAGACCTCGGTCCAGGCGGCGGCGACCTCGGCCGTCACGGCCTCGCCGAGGACCTCGGCGATGGCGGCGAACAGGTGTTCGTGGACGATCGGGTACTGCTCGGGGACGATGCCGAGGGAGGCGTGCTTGTGGGCGATGCGGTGCAGCATCAGGTCGGGGCGCTGGTCCGGGTTGTTCACCAGGTACGTCGCGAAGGCGGCGATGGAACCCGCGAGGGCCTGCTTCTGGGCGCCGGAGGCCTGGTTGCCGCGGTTGAACAGGTCGCGCAGCAGTTCGGGGTGAGCGTCGAACAGCTTGGCGTAGAACAGCTCGGTGATCTCGCCGATGGCACCGCCCACGGCGGGCAGGGTGGCGCGGACGGTGGCTGCTGACTGTTCGGACAGCATCGTGACTCCTCGAAGGCTCGACCGGATCGCTCGACAGTTCGATCGCTCGACTGAGGTGAACGGTATTGAAACTTGCATTTGAGATGCAAATTAAACGGGCGTGGCGTCGCTCACTCGCGAGACGACTCGGCCATTACGAGGGGGCCGCTCAGGAGGCAAGATGGGCGGCAGGGCAGTACACCGCCCGTCCGCGCGGCGTTCGGCCCGGCGGCCACCGGACGATCAAGGTCCGCAACGCGCGTGAAACGCTGGTGTGGTGTGATGCTCGCGTGCCCGACCGCCTCCCGTGCCGACGTACGGACACAGGCGGCCTGACCAGCAAGGATGGGGAAGCGGAAGATGGACAAGCAGCAGGAGTTCGTGCTCCGGACGTTGGAGGAGCGCGACATCCGGTTCGTACGCCTGTGGTTCACGGACGTGCTGGGCTTCCTCAAGTCCGTGGCCGTGGCCCCCGCCGAGCTGGAACAGGCCTTCGACGAGGGCATCGGCTTCGACGGCTCCGCCATCGAGGGCTTCGCGCGCGTCTACGAGTCCGACATGATCGCCAAGCCGGACCCGTCCACGTTCCAGATCCTGCCCTGGCGGGCGGAGGCCCCCGGCACGGCCCGCATGTTCTGCGACATCCTCATGCCGGACGGCTCCCCGTCCTTCGCCGACCCCCGCTACGTCCTCAAGCGCGCCCTCGCCCGCACCTCCGACCTGGGCTTCACCTTCTACACCCACCCGGAGATCGAGTTCTTCCTGCTGAAGAACCGCCCGCTGGACGGCTCCCGCCCCACGCCCGCCGACAACTCCGGCTACTTCGACCACACCCCGCAGGCCATCGGCATGGACTTCCGCCGCCAGGCGATCACCATGCTGGAGTCGATGGGCATCTCGGTGGAGTTCTCCCACCACGAGGGCGCGCCCGGCCAGCAGGAGATCGACCTGCGCTACGCCGACGCGCTCTCCACCGCCGACAACATCATGACGTTCCGCCTGGTCATGAAGCAGGTCGCGCTGGAGCAGGGCCTGCAGGCGACCTTCATGCCGAAGCCCTTCTCGGAGTACCCGGGCTCCGGCATGCACTCCCACCTCTCCCTCTTCGAGGGCGACCGGAACGCCTTCTACGAGTCCGGCGCCGAGTACCAGCTCTCCAAGGTCGGCCGTTCCTTCATCGCGGGCCTGCTGCGCCACGCGGCGGAGATCTCGGCGGTCACCAACCAGTGGGTCAACTCCTACAAGCGCATCTGGGGCGGCAGCGAGCGCACGGCGGGCGCCGGCGGCGAGGCCCCGTCCTACATCTGCTGGGGCCACAACAACCGCAGCGCCCTGGTCCGCGTCCCGATGTACAAGCCCGGCAAGACCGGCTCGGCCCGCGTCGAGGTCCGCTCGATCGACTCCGGCGCGAACCCGTACCTGACCTACGCCGTCCTGCTCGCCGCCGGCCTCAAGGGCATCGAGGAGGGCTACGAACTCCCGCCGGGCGCCGAGGACGACGTCTGGGCCCTCTCCAACGCCGAACGCCGTGCCATGGGCATCGAACCCCTCCCGCAGAACCTCGGCGAGGCCCTGACCCTCATGGAGAACAGCGACCTCGTCGCAGAGACCCTCGGTGAACACGTCTTCGACTTCTTCCTGCGCAACAAGAAGCAGGAGTGGGAGGAGTACCGCAGCGAGGTCACGGCGTACGAGCTGCGGAAGCATCTGCCGGTGCTGTAGGGGCGCGGTGGCGGCGCACGGTGGGGGCGGCGGGTCCGGGGCGCCGCTCCCGCCGGCCGGTCCGGCCGCGGCAGGGCCGGGGGAGGGCGGGAAGCGGCCCGCCCGTCAGTGCCCGGAGTGCGGGGCCGGGGCCGCCGGCCGGCCGGTGAACGCAGGGGACACCGCCGCCGTGCTGATGCGGCGCGAGTGGCCCGTGCCGTCGGCGGGGACCGCGTACAGGTCCGCGCCGTAGTCGCCGGGCAGGGCGTAGACGATGGTCCGGGGGTCCTGCCAGACCGCCTGGTCGTCCACGCTCCTGGGTTCCGCCAGGGGCGTTTCGCGCATCGTCCGCAGGTCCAGGACGTACAGGTGCCAGGGGGCGTCCCGGGGGAGGCCCGGTACTCGTTTCTTGTAGGCGATGCGCGTGCCGTCCGGCGACAGGGACGGGCATTCGACGTTCTGGTGGACCGTGGTGAGGGTGTTCGCGGCCAGGTCGCCTCGCACCAGGTAGGTCCTGCCCTTCGTCGCCAGCGTGGCGTAGAAGGTGCGGTCGTCGGCTGCGAAGGTGACGCCCCAGAAGTTCACGTCGGGGGACGTGTAGGGCCGGCCGTCCTTGACGACGCGGAACTTCTCCAGGGTGGGGATCAGCCTCCCCGTGCGGACGTCCACGATCGCCGCGCGGGTCGAGAAGTCCGTGCCCGCGTACGAGTCTCCGCCCACGAACGCCGTCCACGCCGCGAAGTGGCCGCTGGGGGAGACGCGGGCGCGCGAGGGGATGCCGGGGACGTCGTAGCGCGCGCGCTCCTCGAGGCGGGCGTCCAGGATCAGGGCGCGGTAGGTGTCCGAGACCGGGCCGTGCACCGCCTGGAGGCACACTCCGGTGCCCGCGGCGGCGTGGAAGCGCAGGCACTTGAGGCCCGAGGCGGTGCGCGGGGCGGCGGGGTCGGCGGACGGGACCGTCGTCAGTTCGTCGCGGTGCGGGCCCCACGCCATGTTGCGGAAGACCATGCGGCCGGGGGCCGTCAGGGTCACCTCGGCCGGCGACACCCGGGGGCCGCCCGCCTGCGGCAGGCCGCGGCGGTCCGCGCGGGCCGTGGCGTGCAGCACGGAGGTCACCGCCACCGCCGCCAGGACGAGGACCGCCCCGAGCAGGGTCAGGATGCGGGCGCGTGCCGTCATGCCGGTGCCGTGCCTTTCGGGCGGGGGCGCAGCGAGCAGGAGAGCACCGCGCACGCCGCCAGGATCAGTGTCGATGCCGTCAGAGCCGTGCGGTCGCCCCACACGGTCCACGCCGCCCCGAAGGCCAGCGAGCAGACGAAGCGGGTCGTGGCCTGGCCCGTCTGGACCAGGGCCAGGCCCGAGGAGCGCAGGTGCGGTGGTACGCCGTCCGAGGCCGCCGCCATCAGGACGCCGTCCGTCGCCGCGTAGAACGTGCCGTGCAGGAGCAGGACGGCGTACGGCAGCGCGGTGCCGTGCCAGGAGGTGAGCAGCAGGGCGTAGGCGAGGAGCAGGGCGCCGTGGCCGGCCACGAAGACCGTCCAGCGGCCCACCCGGTCCGCCAGCCGGCCCAGCGGGACCGCCAGCAGCAGGAACGCCGCCGCCGTGCCCAGCGGGAGCAGCGCGAACCAGCGGTCGGGGACGCCCAGGCGGCGCTGCAGCAGCAGGTAGACGAAGGAGTCGCTGACCGTGGCCAGGCCCAGGAGGAGGGCGCAGAGGGTGATCCGGCGCAGGTCGCGGTGGCGGAGCAGGGCGAGGGCCGCGCGCAGGGTGGGGGGCGTGGAGGCGGTGAGAGGCGTGGGCGTGGCGGGCGCCTCACGGGTGGCGGGCGCCACACAGGTGGTGGGTGCCTCACGGGCGGAGGGCGCCTCACCGGTGGCGGGCGCCTCACGGGCGGTGGGCGCCTCACTTGTGGCGGGTGCCTCACGTGGGGCGGGTGCCTCACGGGCGGTGGGCGCCTCACTTGTGGCGGGTGCCTCACGTGGGGCGGGTGCCTCACGGGCGGTGGACGCCTCACGCGTGGCGGGCGCCTCACCTCGGCCGGGTGCCTCACGCGTGGCGGGGTGTTCGCGCGGGGCCTCCGCCGGGGGACGCCCGGCCCGGCCGGACGGTACGAACAGGACCAGGACCGTCACCCCCACCGCCGCCACGCAGAAGCTCACCGTGAAGACCGCGTCGTAGCCGTCCACCGTCGCCCGCAGGATCCAGAACGCCGCCAGCGGGCCCAGCAGCGCGCCCGCCGTGTCCATCGCGCGGTGGACGCCGAAGGCGCGGCCCCTCGTTTCGGGGCTGCTGGACAAGGAGATCAGCGCGTCGCGCGGGGCGGTGCGCAGGCCCTTGCCGGTGCGGTCGGCGGCCAGGACCAGGCCGATCGGGGTGAGGCTGTGCACCACCAGCAGCAGCGGCTTGCACAGCGCCGAGATGCCGTAGCCCAGCCCGGCCACCCACTTGTGGCCGCCCCTGCCGCGGTCGGCCAGGTGGCCCCCGGCCAGCCGGACCAGGGCCGAGAAGCCGTTGTAGACGCCGTCCAGCAGGCCGAAGCCCAGCGGGGAGAGTCCGAGGCCCGTGACCAGGTACAGCGGCAGGACCGCCGTCACCATCTCCGAGGACACGTCGGTGATCAGGCTGACCGTGCCCAGCGCGAGGACCGTGGGCGCGACCGCGGCGCGGCGCCGCCCGGGACCCGGCCGGGCGGCGCCTTCCGCGGACGCCGGTGCGTGCGCGGCACCCGGGGTGCCCGCGCGGCTGTCCGCTACGTACATGTCAGGAGGCCCAGACGCCGGTGATGTCGTGGGCGTTGGCCGCGTTGCCCGCGTGCGTGCTCAGGCGCTGTGTGTCCTCCAGGGTGCGCAGCAGGTCGTAGTGGTTGTAGGTGGTGGCGCTGGTCGAGCCGGCGGCGACCGGCTGGCCGTACAGGACGGTGGGGATGCGGTTGCCGCTGAGCTTGTCGTCCTCGTCGAAGGTGACGACGAGCAGGCTGTTGTGCGTCTTCGCCCAGGTGGCGTACGCGCCGAGGTTGTTCTTCAGCCACGTGTCGCCGGTGGAGACCGAGCAGTCGTGCATGTCGCTGCACAGGTTCGGGACGACGAAGGACAGCTGGGGGAGCGTCGAGTAGTCCGTCGGGAACTGCGCGAAGGTCTTCGCCGACGACGTCGGTACGTTGCTGAAGCCGAACCACGGGTTGTGCTTGCGGGCGTACTTGCCGCTGCTGCACGTCGTCGAGCCCTGGCTGGGCAGCGTCTCGTTGTAGCTGGCCCAGCTGCGGCCGGCAGCGAGCTGCTCGGAGGCCAGGTTCGGGGCCGAGGAGAAACCGGGCGTGTAGCAGCTGTCGTCGGTGACGCCCTGGGTGGAGCCGGAGAACAGGGCGAAGTAGTTGGGCTGGCTCGGGTGGGTCTCGCCGTAGGACTGGGTGAGGTTCGCGCCGCCGGACTTGAGGGAGTTCAGGTACGGGGCACTGGAGGAGCCGATCACCTGGCCGTAGGCGTGGTTCTCGAAGACCACGACGACCACGTGGTCCGGAGCGGGCACCGCGGTCGCGGCCTGCGCGGACGGGGCGCCGCCGCCCAGGCCCGTCCACAGGCCGGCCGCCGCGGCCGCGAGGGCCGCGGCGGACGCCAGGGCGGCGCGGCCGCGGCGCAGCGCCCGCCTGCCGGGGCCGAGGGGACTGCCGGAACGGCTGTCGGCAGCGAGGGGAGTGTCGGACACGGTTACCTCCGGGAATGAGGAGACTCGGCGGAGGAGAGCATGCACACGCCAAAATGATGCCGCGCCGCCCGGCCCGGCCCAGCGGGTGAAGAGCAGGTGAACTGCTGCCGCACGGCCCTCGCCCGGGCCGCCGGCGCCCCGCAGCCTCGGGAGCTCCGGACAGAAGGGGGCCCCGGCGCCCGGCACGCGCCCTCGCCGCCTTGCCGGAAGGCCCTGGCAGCTCCGCCGCAAGAACCTTCCGGCGCCCCGCGACCGCACGCACCGGGCACCGCCCGCCGATCGGAACCCACTTGTGTTCGCAGCTCTCGGCGGGCGTCTCCCGCTACGCTCTGGCCAGGACCACCTAGATCCGACGGGAGGCCGGGATGACGGCGCCGGGGCGCAGAAGCAGTACCTTCACTCGGCTGCTGCGGCACGGCTTCACCGATGCCCTGGCCGCCGAACGGCTGCTGGACAGCGCCGAGCTGGCGCCGGTGCGCAACGACCCGGTGCTGCTGGAGGCGCTCGGCGCCACCGCCGACCCGGATCTCGCCCTGGGCGGGCTGGTGCGGCTGCTGGAGGCGCAGCCCTCCCCGACCGCCCGGCGCGAACTGCTCGACACGCTGATAGCGGCCAAACCGCTGCGAGACCGGCTGCTCGGCGTGCTCGGCGCGTCCGCCGCGCTCGGCGACCACCTCGCCCGGCACGCCGGCGACTGGCGCGCCCTCGTCACCTACGAGCCGCAGGACCTGCACCCGGGCCTGGCGGAGTTCGAGCGCGGCCTCGCCGAGGCCGGTGACCCGGTCGCGCTGCGCGTCGCCTACCGCCGCTGCCTGCTGTCGATCGCCGCGCGCGACGTGTGCGGCACCACCGGCGTCGCCGAGACCGCCGCCGAACTGGCCGACCTCGCCACCGCCACGCTGCGCGCCGCGCTGCGCATCGCGGCCGCCGAGGCACCCGAGGACGCCGCGCTGTGCCGGCTCGCCGTGATCGCCATGGGCAAGTGCGGCGGCCACGAGCTGAACTACGTCTCCGACGTCGACGTCATCTTCGTGGGGGAGAGCGCGCACGAGGACGGCGGCGACGAGACCGCCGCGCTGCGCGCCGCCACCCGGCTCGCCTCGCGGATGATGCGCGTCTGCTCCGAGACGACCGTCGAGGGCAGCATCTGGCCCGTCGACGCCAACCTGCGGCCCGAGGGGCGCAACGGACCGCTCGTACGGACGCTGAGCAGCCACGTCGCCTACTACCAGCGGTGGGCGAAGACCTGGGAGTTCCAGGCGCTGCTGAAGGCCCGCCCGGTCGCCGGGGACGAGCGCCTGGGCGCGGAGTACGTCGCCGCGCTCTCCCCGCTGGTCTGGCAGGCCGCCGAGCGGGAGAACTTCGTCGCCGACGTGCAGAAGATGCGCCGCCGGGTCGTCGAGAACATCCCCGTCGGCGAGGTCGAGCGCGAGCTGAAACTCGGGCCCGGCGGGCTGCGCGACGTCGAGTTCGCCGTGCAGCTCCTCCAGCTCGTGCACGGCCGCGCCGACGCCTCCCTGCGCAGCGGCACCACCCTGGACGCCCTCCAGGCCCTCGCCGCCGGCGGCTACGTCGGCCGCGCGGACGCCGGCCGGCTCGACGAGGCGTACCGCTTCCTGCGCTTCATGGAGCACCGCATCCAGCTCTACCGGCTGCGCCGCACCCACCTGCTGCCCGAGGACGACGCGGACCTGCGCCGCCTGGGCCGCTCGCTCGGCCTGCGCGCCGACCCGGTGGCCGACCTGACGCGCGAGTGGAAACGGCACACCGGTGTCGTACGGCGCCTGCACGAGAAGATCTTCTACCGGCCGCTGCTCGACGCCGTCGCGCAGCTCGCCCCCGGCGAGGTCCGGCTCAGCACCGAGGCGGCCCGCGAGCGGCTGGTCGCGCTCGGCTACGCCGACCCGGCCGCCGCCCTGCGCCACCTGGAGGCCCTCGCCTCCGGCGTCACCCGCAAGGCCGCCATCCAGCGCACCCTGCTGCCCGTGCTGCTGGGCTGGTTCGCGGACTCCGCCGACCCGGACGCCGGGCTGCTCAACTTCCGCAAGGTCTCCGACGCGCTCGGCAAGACCCCCTGGTACCTGCGGCTGCTGCGCGACGAGGGCGCCGCCGCCGAGAACCTGGCCCGCGTGCTGTCCGCCGGGCGCCTGGCCCCCGACCTGCTGATGCGGGCACCGGAGGCGGTGGCGCTGCTCGGTGACGGCGGCGGCGACGCGGGCGGCCTGCGGCCGCGCGGCCGGGCCCAGCTGGAACAGGAGATCCTCGCCGCCGTCGGCCGCGCCGAGAGCGCCGAGCAGGGCGTCACGGCCGCGCGCGGGGTGCGCCGGCGGGAGCTGTTCCGCACCGCCGCCGGCGACATCGTCGGCTCCTACGGCACCGAGGCCCAGCCCGCCGAGACCGACCCGGGCCCGCTCGTGGACCGGGTGGGCGCCGCCGTCTCGGACCTGACGGCGGCGACGCTCGCCGGCACCCTGCGGGCGGTGGTGCGCGACGGCTGGGGGGACACGCTGCCGACCCGGTTCGCCGTCATCGGCATGGGCCGCTTCGGCGGTCACGAACTGGGCTACGGCTCCGACGCCGACGTGCTGTTCGTGCACGAGCCGCGTGAGGGCGCCGACGAGCGGGAAGCCGCCGACGCCGCTGGCCGCGTGGTCGCCGAGATGCGCCGGCTGCTCCAGATCCCGAGCGCCGACCCGCCGCTGCTCATCGACGCGGGCCTGCGCCCCGAGGGCAAGTCGGGGCCGCTGGTGCGCACCCTCAAGGCGTACGAGGCCTACTACCGGCGCTGGTCGCTGGTGTGGGAGTCGCAGGCGCTGCTGCGGGCCGAGCCGGTGGCCGGGGACGAGGACCTGGGACGGCGGTTCACCGCGCTGATCGATCCGCTGCGGTACCCGGCGGGCGGCCTCGGCGAGGACGCGGTGCGCGAGATCCGGCGGCTGAAGGCCCGCATGGAGTCCGAGCGGCTGCCGCGCGGCGCCGACCCCAAACTGCACACCAAGCTCGGACCCGGCGGCCTCTCCGACGTGGAGTGGACCGTGCAGCTGCTGCAGCTGCGGCACGGAGCCGAGGTGGCGGGCCTGCGCACGACCCGCACCCGGCAGGCGCTCGCCGCGGCACGGGCGGCCGGCCTGGTCACCGAGGAGGACGCCGTCGTCCTGGACGAGGCGTGGCTGCTGGCCACCCGGGTGCGCAACGCGGTGATGCTGGTACGCGGCCGGGCGGGCGACACGTTCCCCACCGAGTCGCGGGAACTGGCCGCCGTGGGCCGCTACCTCGGCTACGGACCCGGTCACGTCGGTGACATGCTCGACGCCTACCGGCGCACCGCACGCCGGGCCAGGGGCGTGGTGGAGTCGCTCTTCTACGAGATGTGAGCCGAGGGGGCCGGGCCCCCGTCCCGGCCCACGCCCAGACCCCCCGGCGCCTACGCCCGCGCCCCCGCCGCCTGCCAGGCCGCCCTCGGCAGGGCGTGCGGCAGGACGCCGTACCAGGCCCGCGCGGCGGTGAGGCCGAGGGCGAGACAGAGGACCCCGCCGACCGCGTCCAGCCAGAAGTGGTTGGCGGTGGCGACGATGACGACCAGGGTCACCGCGGGATAGAGGGCGGCGAGGACCCGCACCCACGGCACGGTGGCCAGGGCGAGCAGGGTCAGACCGCACCACAGGGACCAGCCGATGTGCATGGACGGCATCGCGGCGTACTGGTTGGACATGTGCTTGAGGTCGCCGGAGGCCATGGAGCCCCAGGTGTGGTGCACCTGGACGGTGTCGACGAAGCGCCCGCCCGCCATCAGACGCGGCGGCGCCAGCGGGTACAGGTAGTAACCGAGCAGGGCCGTGCCGGTGGTCGCGAAGAGGGCGAGGCGGGCCGCCGCGTACCGGCCGGGATGGATGCGGTAGAGCCACACCAGGACGCCCACGGTGATCACGAAGTGCAGCGTCGCGTAGTAGTAGTTCATGCCGACGATCAGCCAAGTCACCGAGTCCGCGGCGTGGTTGACGGCCTGCTCGACGGCGATGCCCAGGCGGTGCTCGGTGTGCCAGACCCAGTCGGCGTTGCGCAGGGCGGCCGCCTTCTGCTCCGGGACCGCGTTGCGGATCAGGGAGTACGTCCAGTAACTCACCGCGATCAGCGCGATCTCGAACCAGAGGCGGGGCCGGCGCGGGGCCCGCGGCCGGCGCGCGGGCGGGGCGCCCCCGCCGACCGTGATGGGGTACGGAAGGCCCTTTCCGGGACCTTCCGGTCGAGTCACGGCCGTATCACCCATAGGCACAGAGTCTGCCAGAAAAGCCCTCTTCCGCCGGTGATCCCCCGGCCGGGTCCCGCGCGCATGTTCCGCGGCGGGCGCGGCGACGGGCGCGGGCGCGGGGGCGGCGGCGAGGGTGAGGGCGGGGTCAGGAGCGGGGCTTGGGCGCCGACGCCGTCGAGCCGCGGACCACCAGCTCGGGCATGAACACGAACTCGCTGTGCGGCGCGGGCGTCCCGCCGATCTCCTCCAGCAGCGTGCGCACCGCCGCCTGGCCCATCGCCGGGACCGGCTTGCGGACCGTGGTCAGCGGCGGGTCGGTGAAGGCGATCAGTGGGGAGTCGTCGAAGCCGACGACGGAGAAGTCCCGGGGGACCGCCATGCCCTGCTGCCGGGCCGCGCGGATGGCACCGAGCGCCATCATGTCGCTGGCGCACACGATCGCGGTGCAGTCCCGCGCGATGAGCGCCGTCGCCGCGGCCTGGCCGCCCTCCAGCGTGTACAGGGAGTGCTGGACCAGCTCCGTCTCCACGGCGTCGGGCGCCAGGCCCAGCTGGTCCTGCATCGTGCGCACGAACCCCTCTATCTTGCGCTGCACCGGCACGAACCGCTTCGGCCCGAGGGCCAGACCGATCCGGTGGTGGCCCAGGGAGACGAGGTGGGTGACGGCCAGCGTCATCGCGGCCCGGTCGTCGGGGGAGATGAACGGCGCCTGCACCTTCGGTGAGAAACCGTCGACCAGGACGAACGGCACGCCCTGGGCTCGCAGCCGCTCGTAGCGCTCCATGTCGGCCGTGGTGTCCGCGTGCAGTCCGGAGACGTAGATGATGCCCGCGACCCCGCGGTCCACCAGCATCTCGGTCAGCTCGTCCTCGGTGGACCCGCCCGGCGTCTGGGTGGCCAGCACCGGGGTGTATCCCTGCCGGGTCAGCGCCTGCCCGATCACCTGGGCGAGCGCCGGGAAGATGGGATTCTCCAGCTCCGGGGTGATCAGGCCCACCAGGCCCTCACTGCGCTGGCGCAGCCGCACCGGACGTTCGTAGCCCAGAACGTCG
Source organism: Streptomyces sp. NPDC006743 (assembly GCF_040703815.1). Lineage (NCBI taxonomy): Bacteria > Bacillati > Actinomycetota > Actinomycetes > Kitasatosporales > Streptomycetaceae > Streptomyces > Streptomyces sp. NPDC006743. The sequence goes on from NZ_JBEYJA010000002.1 coordinate 99,143, forward strand.
AGTGCGGCCAGCACGGACTGGCGGGTGGTGGCGGCGACGCCCGGCTTCCCGTTCAGGACGCGGCTGACGGTCGCTTCGCTCACCCCCGCCTGCGCAGCGATGTCGGCAAGCCGTGTGGTCACAGGAGTGGACTGTACCGGCTGCATCTCAGACTGCCCACCAGACGGCGCAGTCCCCGGGAAGTTGCGTCAAGTCGGTGCCGGGCTCCACGTCGGAACTGGCGAGCAGGAGAGTGCCCGGTGTGGCCACCGTGACCGGTGTGGCGGTCAGGTTGACCGTGCACACGAAGGAGCCCTCGTCGGTGTCGCGACGGAAGGAGAGCGTGCCCTCGGGGCCGTCCAGCCAGGTGATCTGGCGGCCGGCGCCCAGGGCGGGGTGCTCGCGGCGGACGGCGAGCGCACTGCGGTAGAACTCCAGCGTGGAGTTGGGGTCGCCCTCCTGCGCCTCGACGGTCAGGGCGCGCCAGCTCGCGGGCTGCGGCAGCCAGCTCGGGCCGCCCTCCACGGGACCGAAACCGAACGGCGGCAGCTGCCCGGACCACGGCAGGGGCACCCGGCAGCCGTCGCGGGTGCCGTCCTGGCCCGAACTGCGGAAGAACGCCGGGTCCTGGCGCACCTCGTCGGGCAGGTCGACGACCTCGGGCAGGCCCAGCTCCTCGCCCTGGTAGAGGTACGCCGACCCGGGCAGCGCGAGCATCAGCAGCGTCGCCGCCCGGGCCCGGCGCAGACCACGCGCCTCGTCCCCTTCCGCGAGGCGCGTGGAGTGCCGTACGACGTCGTGGTTGGACAGCACCCAGGTCGCGGGCGCGTGCACGGCGTTCATGGCGCGCAGCGAGCGGTCGATGACGTCGCGCAGCTCGGCCGCGTCCCAACCGGTCGTCAGGTAGGAGAAGTTGAACGCCTGGTGCAGCTCGTCGGGGCGCAGGTACAGGGCGCTGCGCTCCACGGTCGGCGTCCAGGCCTCGGCGACGGCGATCCGGTCGCCGGCGTACTCCTCCAGGATCCGGCGCCAGCTGCGGTAGATCTCGTGCACGCCGTCCTGGTCGAAGTACGGGACGGCCTGCGTGCCGAGCAGCTTGACCTGCTCGTCGTGGCCGATGTCGGGCAGCCCGGCGGCCTTGACCAGGCCGTGCGCCACGTCGATGCGGAAGCCGTCGATGCCCAGGTCCAGCCAGAACCGCAGGATCGAGCGGAACTCGTCGTGCACGGCCGGGTGGTCCCAGTTGAAGTCGGGCTGCTCGGGCGCGAACAGGTGCAGGTACCACTGGCCCGGGGTGCCGTCCGGCTCGGTGACCCGGGTCCAGGCCGGCCCGCCGAAGATGGACTCCCAGTCGTTGGGCGGCAGTTCGCCGCTCTCGCCCTTGCCGGTGCGGAAGTGGAAGCGGTCGCGCAGCGGGGAGCCGGGGCCCTCGCGCAGCGCCTGCTTGAACCACTCGTGCTGGTCGGAGCAGTGGTTGGGGACCACGTCGACGATGACCCGCAGGCCCAGCGCGTGGGCGTCGCGGACCAGGTCGTCGGCGTCGGTCAGGGTGCCGAACATCGGGTCGATGGCCCGGTAGTCGGCGACGTCGTACCCGGCGTCCGCCTGCGGGGAGGCGTAGAACGGCGAGAGCCAGACGGCGTCGACCCCGAGCTTCTTCAGGTACGGCAGACGGGCGCGGATGCCGGGCAGGTCTCCCATGCCGTCGCCGTTGCCGTCGGCGAAACTGCGCGGGTAGACCTGGTAGATGACCGCGTCGCGCCACCACTCCCGGCGCCCGGAGGCGGCGGCGGAGGCTTCGGTGGGGACTGTGTCGGTGACGTGCTGGGTCATGGATTCCCTTAAGGGGTACGAGGGGAACGACGAAGGCGCTGGTCCGGCGGGCGGGGCCGGGGTGGCGGCCGGGCGCACCGGTGCCCGGTCCGGCGGGCGGCCGGGGAGCCGGGTGCGCTCAGGACTTGGTGCCGCCGGCCGTCAGCCCGGAGACCAGGCTGCGCTGGACGAGCATGAACACGAGGGCCGCCGGGATGGTGATGATGATGGCGGTGGCGGAGGTCCACGCCCAGTCGGGGCGCTGGTCCTGCGCGAAGGTGCGGATGCCGACGGCGAGCGTGTAGTGGTCGGACTGCATGAACTGCGTCGCGTAGGCGACCTCGCCCCAGGCGGTGAGGAAGCTGTAGAACGCGGTCACCGCCAGGCCCGGCTTGGCCAGCGGCACGATCAGCCGCCAGAAGGTGCCGATCGGGGTGAGCCCGTCCACCCGGCCCGCCTCGTCTATCTCCTTGGGGATGGTGTCGAAGTAGCCCTTCATCATCCAGGCGCAGAACGGCACCGCCGTGGTCGCGTACGCCAGGATCAGCCCGAAGTAGTTGTCGAGCAGGTGCAACTCGGACATCAGCAGGTACAGCGGCACGATCAGTACGATACTGGGGAACATCTGGGTGACCAGGAACGTCCACATCAGCTGCCGGCTGCCCGGGAACCGCATCCGGGACACGGCGTACCCGGCGGTCGAGGCGAGGAAGACGCCGAGCACGGTGGTGCCGCCCGCCACGATGACGGTGTTCAGGAACCACTTGGCCAGGTCCGAATGGGCCAGTACGTCGCTGTAGTTGTGCAGGCTCAGGTGCTTGAACACCTGCCCCGGCTCCTGCCAGGCGTTCTTCGGGCCGAGCGAGATGAACAGGATCCACACCACGGGGAACGCGGCGATCACGGTGGCGAGGATCAGCGTGCAGTGCAGGACCACGGAGGCCCAGGGGCTGCGCTCCTCGCGCCCGCGCACCTTGCGCGGGCGCGCGTCGGCGGCGGTGGGGCGGGCGGGGGCGGCAGCGGGCGCGGCGGCGCCGGTCTCGTGCGTTGCTGCGGTCATGGCGGTGGCTCCTTACGCCTGCTCGGACTTCAGGGTGCTGCGGCGGTAGAAGGTCGAGAAGGCCAGCAGGAGAGCGAGGATGATGATGCCGTAGGTGGCCGCTCCCGCGTAGTCGGAGATCCCGTTGAAGGCCTTGTGGAAGGCGAAGGTGACGAGGATGTCGGTGTCGCCGGTGGTGTTGTTGCCCAGCAGCAGGTAGATGACGTTGAACATGTTGAACGTCCAGATGCAGCCCAGCAGGACCACCGTGCTGGAGACCGGCTTCAGGCCGGGCAGCGTGACGTTGACGAAGCGCTGCCAGGGCGAGGCGCCGTCCATCTCGGCGGCCTCGTACAGCTCCTTGGGGATCGACTGGAGTCCGCCGAGCAGGGCGACCATGTTGAAGGGGATGCCGATCCAGACGTTGACCATGATGACGGCGATCTTCTGGGCCAGCGGGGTGCCCAGCCAGTTCTGCGCGGGCAGGCCGAAGGCCGTGATGATGTCGTTGAAGACGCCGTACTGGGAGTTGAGCATCAGCCGCCAGGCGAAGACGCCGATGAAGGACGGGACGGCCCAGGGCAGGATCAGCATCGCCCGGTAGAAGCCGCGCAGCCGCATCTCGCGGTTGAGCAGCACGGCGAGCGCCATGCCGAGACCCACCTGGAGCACCACGCAGGACACGGTCCACACGACCGTCCACACCAGGCGCGGGTAGAAGTCGCCGTCCGCGCCGGACAGGACGTGCCAGTAGTTGTCGAGGCCGACGAAGTCGTAGGTGGCCGGGCGGTGGAAGGCGCCGATGGTGGTGGCGACGTTCGACTCGTTCGCGTTCGTCAGCGACTGGTAGAAGCCGTACCCCAGCGGATACAGGACGAGCAGGGTGATGACGATGGCGACCGGGGCCACCATGGCCCAGGCGTACCAGTACTTGTCCCAGGATCGCCTGAGCGCCGAGGGGCGGCCCTGGCGCGGGGACCTGTCGCCGCTCGCTGTCTTGTGGGTCTGTCCGGTGCTCGCTGCGGTCGTCATACTCATCGGCTCTTTCGCGGACGAAGTCGGGTGGTTCCGCAGCCCCGGGGAGCCCCGGTCGGGGCGGCAGCGGGGAGGTCCTTCCCCGGGGCTGCGTGTCCTTCGGTTGCCGTAGGGCTACGGCGGGCCGCCGCGCGGCCACGGCCGGCCGCCGCAGGGCGGCGGCCGGGCCTGCGGCGGGTGCGGGTCAGCCGATGGAGAAGCCGGGCAGGAGCTTCTGGAACTCCTTGGCGGTGGCGTCGAGGCCGCCCTTGACCGACTGGTCGCCCTGGAGGATCTTCACGTAGTTCTGCTGCAGCGGGGTGAAGAGCGAACCGACCTGCGGCAGGGCCACGCGCGGGCGGGCGGTCTGCTCCAGGATCGGCTTGAAGCCGGCGATCTTGGCGTTGGCGGTGACCTCGCCGGTGTACGCCGACTTGCGGGTCGGCAGCGTGCCGGTGCCCTTGGCGATGGCGATCTGGCTCTCGGTGGAGGTCATGAACTGCGTGAACAGGTAGCTGGCGTCCAGGTTGCCGGAGCCCTGGTAGACCGTGAGGTTGTGGCCGCCGGTCGGGGCCTGGGCCTTGCCGCCGGCGCCGGCCGGGACGTTGGCGAAGCCCAGGTTGGACTCGTCGCCCTTGAACGCCGAGCCGGTCAGGTCGTCGCTGACGGACCAGGGGCCCTGGATCAGCATGGCGACCTTGCCGTTCTTGAAGGCCGTCTGCATGTTCTGGTAGGCGTTCGCGAAGTCGACCTTCATCGAGGCCTCGTCGTTGATCTTCTTCGCGGTGGTGAGCGCGGTGACGGCGGCGTCGTTGCTGATGGTGATCTTCTTGCCGGACGGGTCGGCCAGGTCCGCGCCGTTGCTGTAGAGCAGCGGCAGCAGGAAGTAGGAGTCCGGGTTGACGTAGGTGCCGTAGGCCCCGGTCTTCTGCTTGATGGTCTTGGAGTCGGCGACGAACTCGTCCCAGGTGGCCGGCGGCTTGTCGATGCCGGCCTGCTTGAGCAGCTTCTTGTTGTAGAGCAGGCCCAGCGTGTCGGTGACCGACGGGACGCCGTACGTCTTGCCGTTGTACTTGGCGGTGTTCAGCGGCGTCGCGTTGAAGTCGGAGGCGTCCTTGAGGGCCGGGGTGCCGTCCAGCGGGGCGATGTAGCCCAGCGAGGCGTACTCCGCCATCAGGCCGACGTCGGTGCGGACCACGTCGGGCGCGCCCTTGCCGCTCTTGGCGGCCGACTTGAACTTCTGCTCGACGTCGGTGAACGGAACGCTCTGGTAGTTCACCTTGATCTTCGGGTACTTGGCCTCGAACTGCTTGACCAGGGCCTTGTACGTCGGGGCTTCGGTCGCCGCGTCCGAGGTGTCCCAGTACGTGATCGTCCCTGAGATGTCCTTGGGGTCCTTCGGCTTGCCCGACGAGTCGCTGTCCGACCCGCCGCAGGCCGAGGCGGCCAGCGCGACCACGGTGACCGCGGCGGCGATCGATATGCCACGTCGCATATGAACTCCCTAGAAGTGGGGCCCGGATCATCCCTTGGGAGACCGCGGGTGCCGTCTGTCCCAATCGACGGCCGCCGGGCGCGGGAGGAACGTAGCAAGGCTGCAATCCCTTGCGAAAGACGTTGCAAGAAAATTTCCGCAAGATCCTGCAAGCGTGACGTTTTCGTTACCGCCAGGTGTCGGGATCGGTCGCGGGCGGTCACCTGCCTCGCACGATAGCGGGCGGCGGGACCGCCGGGGAGGGTTCGCGGCGCGGCGGCCGGCGAGAGGCCGTGCCGTCGCCGCTCCCGCTCTCCGCCCCCGCCTCCCGCGTGCCGTCGCCGGTGCCTCTTCGAAGGCGGTTCCCTCCCGCGGCGCGCACCCGCGCGCGGGTGCGCGCGCCCCTGTCGGTGGACGGGCCGTCAGTGGCCGCCGTTCGCCCGCCCCGCACGGGTCTGCCGGGCGGCCGGAGCCGCCGTCCGGAAGGCGCGCGAGCTTCGGGCCTCCGCCGTGAAATTTCTTGCCACGGTTTTCAAGACCCTTGCTGTAAACGATTCGTCAGGGATACGGTCACGCCCGGCGTCCGGCCACGAAGCCGTACCGCGGCGCGGGCACGGACCCGATCGAGCCGTCATCGCAAGGAGTTCACGCTCGTGATACCCAGATGGCCGGCGCCCCTCGGGCGCCGCTTCCGCCAGGGCGGGCAGAGCGGACGGGGCAGACGCGTCGCGGCCCTCGCCGTCGCCGCACTCGCCGCCACCCTCGTCCAGCCGCAGACCGCCGGGGCCGCCGCGCCCGCCCCGCCCCCCGCGCCGCCCTCCGACGCGCGACTCGCCGCCGTGCCCGCCCGGCACGACGCCACGCGCGAGCAGTTCTACTTCGTCATGCCGGACCGTTTCGCCAACGGGGACCCGTCCAACGACCGGGGCGGACTGACCGGTTCCCGCCTCGCGACCGGCTACGACCCCACCGACAAGGGCTTCTACCAGGGCGGTGACCTCAAGGGCATCACCCAGCGGCTCGACTACATCAAGGGCCTGGGCACCACCGCCATCTGGCTGGCGCCGATCTTCAAGAACCGGCCCGTGCAGGGCACCGGCAGCGCCGCCTCGGCCGGGTACCACGGGTACTGGATCACCGACTTCACCCAGGTCGACCCGCACTTCGGCACCAACGCGGACCTCTCCGCCCTCATCGCCAAGGCGCACGCCAAGGGCATGAAGGTCTTCTTCGACGTCATCACCAACCACACCGCCGACGTCCTCACCACCACCGACGCGTCGCACGCCTACCTGTCCAAGGGCGCCTTCCCGTACCTGACCGAGGACGGCAGGCCCTTCGACGACACCGACTACGCGGACGGCACCAGGAAGTTCCCCGCCGTGGGCACCTCCTCCTTCCCGCACCCCCCGGCCGTCGCCGCCGCCGAGAAGAACCTCAAGGTCCCCTCGTGGCTCAACGACCCGGCGATGTACCACAACCGGGGCGACTCCACCTTCGTCGGCGAGAGCGCCCAGTACGGCGACCACACCGGCCTGGACGACCTGTGGACCGAGCGTCCCGAGGTCGTCAGCGGCATGGAGAAGATCTACGAACGCTGGGTGCGCGACTTCGACGTCGACGGCTTCCGCATCGACACCGTCAAACAGGTCGGCATGGAGTTCTGGACCCAGTGGGCCACGGCGCTCGACGCCTACGCCGCCCGGCACGGCCGCAGGAACTTCTTCATGTTCGGCGAGGTCCTCTCCTCGGACGCCTCCGTGACGTCCCCGTACGTCACCCAGGGCCGCCTGGACGCCACCCTCGACTTCCCCTTCCAGGACGCCGCCCGCGCCTACGCCTCCCAGGGCGGCAGCGCGGGCAAGCTCGCGGCCGTCTTCGGTGACGACTACAAGTACACGACGGACAAGGCCAACGCGTACGAGCAGGTCACCTTCCTCGGCAACCACGACATGGGCCGCATCGGTTCCTTCCTCAAGCAGGACGACCCGAAGGCCTCCGACGCCGAACTGCTGCGCAGGGACCGCCTCGCCAACGAGCTGATGTTCCTCAGCCGCGGCAACCCGGTCGTCTACTACGGCGACGAACAGGGCTTCACCGGCGCGGGCGGCGACAAGGACGCCCGCCAGACCATGTTCGCCTCCAAGGTCCCCGACTACCTCGCCGACGACGAGATCGGCACCGACCGCACCCACGCCGGCGACTCCTACGACACCACGGCGCCGCTCTACCGGCAGATCGCCGAACTGTCCAGGCTGCGCAAGGACAACCCGGCCCTCGCGGACGGCGTCCAGACCGAGCGGTACGCGGCCGACGGCGCCGGCGTCTACGCGTTCACCCGCACCGACGCGAAGAGCGGCGCCGAGTACGTCGTCGCCTTCAACAACGCGAGCGAGGCGAAGACCGCCACCTTCGCCACCGGCTCGGCCGGCATGAGCTACCGGGGCATCCACGGCACCCGCGCCACCGTGACCTCCGGTGCCGACCGCCGGGTCACCGTCACCGTCCCGGCCGGATCCGCCGTCGTCCTCGAGGCGGCCGGACGGCTCGACGCGCCCGCCGCGAAGCCCGCCCTCACCCTGACCGCCCCGGCCGCCGGAGCCACCGGCACCGTCGACCTGAGCGCCGGCGTCACCGGCGGACAGCTCGACCGGGTCGTCTTCGCCGCCCAGGTCGGCAACGGCCCCTGGAAGGTGCTCGGCTCCGCCGACCACGCCCCGTACAAGGTCACCCAGCCCCTCGGCAAGGACGTACCGGCCGGGACCGCGCTGCGCTACAAGGCGGTCGCCGTCGACTCGGCGGGACACACCGCGAGCGCCACCGCCGCCTCCGCCACCGGCACCCCGCCGCCCCCGGAGGTCCCCACCGCCTTCTCCCGCGACTACGCGGTCGTCCACTACAAGCGCACCGACGGCGACTACGCCGACTGGGGCCTGTACGCCTGGGGCGACCTCGCCGACGGCGAGGCGACCACCTGGCCCGCCACCCACCCCTTCACCGGCCGGGACGCCTACGGCGCCTTCGCCTACGTCCGGCTGAAGCCGGGCGCATCCAGCGTCGGGTTCCTGGTCATCGACAAGGACGGCGACAAGGACGTCTCCGCCGACCGGACCGTCGACGTCACCAGGACGGGCGAGGTCTGGATCCAGCAGGGCGACGCGACCGTACGGACCGAGCGGCCCACTGCCGACTACCCGGAGCAGGACCGCACCAAGGCCGTCCTCCACTACCACCGCGCCGACGGCGACTACGACGGCTGGGGCCTGCACGTGTGGACCGGCGCCGCACAGCCCACCGACTGGTCCAAGCCCCTCACTCCGGTGCGCACCGACGCCTACGGCGCGGTCTTCGAGGTGCCCCTCGCGGACGGGGCCACCAGTCTCAGCTACATCGTCCACAAGGGCGACGAGAAGGACCTGCCCAACGACCGCTCGCTCGACCTCAAGGCCGCCGACGGCCATGAGGTGTGGCTGATCGCGGGCCAGGACGGCGCTCTGCTGCCGCAGCCCGCGGGCAGCGCCACCGCCCTGGACCTGTCCACCTCCAAGGCCGTCTGGATCGACCGCGACACGGTCGCCCTCAACGGCTCCGCCGGTGCCGCCTCCACTCAGCTCCTCTCCTCCCGCGACGGCTCGATCACCGTCAAGGACGGGACGCTGACCAGCGACGACGAGCGCTGGCTGCGACTGGAGAAGACGACACTGAGCGACGCCCAGAAGGCGAAGTTCCCGCACCTGTTGGACTACACCGCCTGGTCGGTCGACCCGCGCGACCGCGGCCGGGTCCGCGAGGCGCTGCGCGGCCAGGTCGTCGCCTCCCAGCGGGCCGCCAACGGGGCCGTGCTCACCGCGACCGGCGTCCAGCTCGCGGGCGTCCTCGACGACGTGTACGGCACCGCCGCGGCCGGGACCCGGCTCGGCCCGGTCTTCCACCACGGACGGCCTACCCTGAGCGTGTGGGCGCCGACCGCGCAGAGCGTCGCCCTGGAGCTGGACGGCAGGACCGTCGCCATGCGCCGCGACGACACCACCGGCGTGTGGTCCGTGACCGGCCCGGCCTCCTGGAAGGGCAGGCCGTACCGGTACGCGGTGAAGGTGTGGGCGCCCAGCGTCCGCGCGATCGTCACCAACAAGGTCACCGACCCCTACTCGCTCGCCCTCACCGCCGACAGCGAGCGGAGCCTCGTCGTCGACCTGGACGACCGCCGGCTCGCCCCGAGCGGCTGGTCGCACCTGGCCAAGCCCAAGGCGGTACCGCTGCGCGACGCGCAGATCCAGGAACTGCACATCCGCGACTTCTCCACCGCCGACAAGACCGTCCCGGCCCGGGACCGGGGCACGTACCTCGCCTTCACCGACCGCTCCGGCGACGGCTCCCGGCACCTGCGCGAGCTGGCGAAGGCGGGCACCTCCTACGTCCACCTGCTGCCGGCCTTCGACATCGCCAACGTGCCGGAGAAGAAGTCCGAGCAGGCCACCCCGGCCTGCGACCCGGCCTCCTACCCGGCCGACTCCGACCAGCAGCAGAAGTGCGTCGCCGCCACCGCCGCGAAGGACGCCTACAACTGGGGCTACGACCCGTACCACTACACGGTCCCGGAGGGCTCCTACGCCACCGACCCGGACGGCACGGCCCGCACGGTCCAGTTCCGGCAGATGGTCCAGGCCCTCAACCAGGACGGGCTCCGGGTCGTCATGGACGTGGTCTACAACCACACCGCGGCCAGCGGCCAGGCCTCCGCCTCCGTCCTGGACAAGGTGGTGCCCGGCTACTACCAGCGGCTGCTGGCCGACGGCTCGGTGGCCAACAGCACCTGCTGCGCGAACACCGCGCCCGAGAACACCATGATGGGCAAGCTCGTCGTGGACTCGGTCGTCACCTGGGCCAAGGAGTACAAGGTCGACGGCTTCCGCTTCGACCTCATGGGCCACCACCCCAAGGCCAACATCCTCGCGGTCAGGAAGGCACTGGACGCCCTCACGCCCGAGAAGGACGGCGTGGACGGCAAGAAGATCATCCTCTACGGCGAGGGCTGGAACTTCGGCGAGGTCGCCGACGACGCCCGGTTCGTGCAGGCCACGCAGAAGAACATGGCCGGCACCGGCATCGCCACCTTCTCCGACCGGGCCCGTGACGCGGTGCGCGGCGGCAGCCCCTTCGACACCGACCCCGGCGTGCAGGGCTTCGCCTCCGGCCTGTACACCGACCCCAACTCCTCCACGGCCAACGGCACCGAGGCCGAGCAGAAGGCGCGCCTGCTGCACTACCAGGACCTGATCAAGGTCGGCCTGAGCGGCAGCCTCGCCGCGTACCGCTTCACGGACTCCGACGGCAAGGAGGTCACCGGCGCGCAGATCGACTACAACGGCGCGCCCGCCGGTTACGCGGCCGCCCCGGGTGACGCCGTCGCCTACGCCGACGCCCACGACAACGAGACGCTGTTCGACACCCTCGCCTACAAACTGCCCAAGGACACCTCCGCCGCCGACCGCGCCCGGATGCAGGTCCTGGCGATGGCGACGGCCGCCCTCTCGCAGGGCCCCGCGCTCTCCCAGGCCGGCACCGACCTGCTGCGCTCCAAGTCGCTGGACCGCGACTCCTTCGACAGCGGCGACTGGTTCAACGCCGTCCACTGGAACTGCGCGGACGGCAACGGCTTCGGCCGCGGCCTGCCGATGGCGGCCGGCAACCAGGCCAAGTGGCCCTACGCCAAGCCGCTGCTGACCTCCGTCAAGGTCGGCTGCCCGCAGATCCGGGGCGCCTCGGCCGCCTACCAGGACCTGCTGCGGATCCGGACGGGCGAGAGCGCCTTCTCCCTCGCCACGGCGGCCCAGGTGCAGTCCCGGCTCTCCTTCCCGCTCTCCGGCAAGGAGGAGACGCCCGGCGTGATCACCATGCGGCTCGGCCACCTGGTCGTCGTCTTCAACGCCACACCGCAGCGGCAGGACCAGCGGGTCTCCGCCCTGGCCGGCGCCCCCTACCACCTGCACCCGGTGCAGGCACGGGGCACCGACCCGGTGGTGAAGACCTCGTCCTACACCCCGTCGACCGGCACGTTCACCGTGCCGGCCCGCACGGTCGCGGTCTTCACCGACCAGGGCAGGGCGTAGCGGCTCGGCACGGTCCGGACGCGAGGCCCTAGGGTGACCCCGTCACCGTAGAAGCAGAACAGGAGTGCTCATGCCGCAGATCACCGTCGACTACTCCGAGCAGTTGGCGGAGGCCTTCGACCGGCGTGCCTTCGCGCGGGACGTGCACGCACGCACCGTCGAGATCGCGGACGCCAGGCCCCAGGCCTGCAAGACGCAGTTCCGGCGCACCGAGGACACCACCGTCGGCCCGGACACCGAGGGACACGCGATCGTGCACGTGAGCGTCGGGCTGCTGGCCGGGCGCACGGAGGAGACCAAGGCGCGCCTGGCCGAGGCGGTGCTCGACGCGGTGCGCGCCCACGTGAAACCGGCCGGGGACCTGGCCCTGCACGCCTCGGCCGAGATCCGCGACCTGGAGGCCTCGTACCGCAAGTTCGACAGCTAGGGCTGTGGCCGGGAAGGGTTGCCGAGCCGGTGAACCTTTCCGGCCGCAGCTCTTAGAGCTGCGAACAAAAGGGGCGCCCGGCTCGCGACGTCCGGCACGCACGCTCGCGGCGTTGCCGAAAGGCCCTGGTAGCTCCGCTACAAGGACCTTCCGGCGCCTTGCGATCGCACGCACCGGACGCCGCGAGCTGATCGGACTCCCCTTTTGTTCGCCGCTCTTAGGGCGCAGCCAGTTCCAGGAGCCGGCCGAGCAGGTCCCCGAAGGGGCCGTCGGCCGGCTCCGCCGTGAAGACGCCGCGCAGCAGCGCGGCCAGCTCCCCGTCGTGGGCGGCGGCGACGGCCATGAGCGCGGCGAAGTCGTGCACCAGCTGGACCTCCAGCTCCGCGCGCGGGATGCGGCGCCCGTCCAGCCAGATCAGCGCCGTCGACTCCGCCAGCGAGATCCAGGAACGCACCACCAGCTCCAGCCGCGCGGGCGGCACCCGGACGTCGAGGTGGGCGAGGATCTGGTCGTAGGCGGCCTGCCGCACGGCGTCGACGAGGGCGTCGGCCGTGCTCGAACCGGCCGCCGGACCGCCGCGCAGCAGGGCCGAGAAGCCGGGCCCGTGCTCGTCCACGAAGTCGAAGAAGCGGCGCATCACGCGCAGCAGCCGCGCGCCCAGCGGCCCCTCGCGCGGTTCCGTGAACCGGCCGGCCAGATCGTCGGCGGCGCGCTGCAACGCGGCCTCGTACAGGCTGCTCTTGCCGGGGAAGTAGTGGTAGACCAGCGGGCGCGATATGCCCGCCGCGGACGCTATCTCGTCGATGGAGACGTCCTCGGGGGAGCGCCGGCCGAACAGTTCGAGGGCGACGCCGATCAACTGCTGCCGTCGCTCCTCGACTCCCATCCTGCGGCGCACCCCGGTAGTCATGAACCCACCCTACCGATCGGGTCCGGCCGCGAACGATCAGGACCGGACCAGGTGTTCGTCCCGGCGGTCCGGGGTCCGCGCCGCCAGGGCCCAGGCCCTGCCGTCACATTCCCGCCTGCCTCCGGGCGACGACGGGAAGGTGACGACAGGGCCTAGTGCAGTGCCTCCAGCGGGCCGCCGTCCTCCAGCGTGCCCTTCAGCTGCGCCCGTGCGCCCTGCCGGGCCCGGGCGGTGAGCAGGTTGCCCCGGGCGGTCGCCTCGACCCCGCCGGTCGCGGTGACCGAGGCCGTGTCCTTGCCGCCGGCCGCGAGCAGGTACCAGGTGCCGGCCCGCGACTTCCACAGCACCCCGGCCAGGACGTGCGGGTCACGGGCGCCGCACGCCGGTACGTCCTCGGCCTTGGCGGTCACCGCCCCGTACGCCGCGCCGGGGACGCGGACCTGGGCGAGCACCCGCGTCTCGGCGCCCCGCCAGGTCTCGGCCCGGGTGCACACCCAGGCGGCCGTGCCGTTCGCCCCGGGCAGCGGCTGCTCGGCGAACCGCCAGGCGTTGACCGACCGCACGCCCTGCCCGCGCACCGCGCCCAGGGAACAGGCGAACGGTGCCCAGGTGCGCAGGGCCGCCGTGCCCGCGGCCCCGTGCGGGGCGGTCGGCCTGCCCGTGGTGAGCCGGGCGGGCACCAGCTCGCCCAGGTCGCTCAGCACCTGCGCACCGCCGTCGCCGGTCAGCTGGAGCACCCGCCACGACGTGCAGGCCCCGGTCTGCTGCGCCGCGTCGGCCAGCGGCCCGGTCACCCCGTCCGCCGACAGGCCCAGGTCCAGGGCGGCCGAGGCGGGCTTCAGCAGATCGCGCTGGGCCGCCTTGCGGACCCAGGGCGCCGTCAGGTAGCGGACGTTGCCGTCGGAGCGGGCCAGCACCACCGCGGACGCCTCCGCGCCGCTCGCCCCGTCGGCGCGGGCGAAGTCGAGGGCCGCCCCGGCCGTGGAGCCCTCGGGCTCGGCGTAGCGGACGACGCGCAGGCCGTCGTAGAGGATCACCACGTGCGCGGCGTCGACGTCCCCGGCGTACAGGAGCTGCGGCGGTCCGGCCGGGGCGCCGGACGCGGTGCCGGGCGTGGCCGAGACCCGGACGGAGCCGCCGGGGCGGGCCCAGACGGCCAGCGCCCGGCGCAGCAGGGCCGTGTCACCGGTCAGGTTCCCGCGCGCCGGCCACACCGAGAAGTCCAGCCGGCTGGAGGTCCGCCAGGCCTGCGGTGCCACCCTGGTCAGCCGGCCCGGGTCCAGGGCCGCCTCGGCGGACGGGTTCCGCGCGTAGGCGGGGGCGGCGGCGCCGTCCGGGCCCCAGCCGCCGCCCGGCAGCGCGAGGAGCGCGCCGCACACGGCGAGCGCCGCGGCGGCGGCGAGCGCGGCCCTGGTGTGCTGCCTGCGCCGCACCAGGTCGGTGGGCCGCGCCTGCAGCGAGCACGGGTCGAACTCGGGGGACTCCAGCAGCGCGTGGTGGGCGGGCACCTGGTCCGCCTGGCGCAGCGCGGCCCCGGGATCGGCCACGCCCGCGGCCGACAGCACCTCGCGCACGGCGGTGTCCGGCAGCCGCTCCAGGCCGCGCAGGACGTAGGCCGCGCGGGCCGGGCCGGTCAGGGACGACAACTGCTGGTCGAGCAGGAGTTCGTCGGCGCCGCCCGAGCGCGGGAAGAGGCGCAGGCCCCACACCTGCGGCAGCAGCGGCGGCAGCGGGCGGCGCCGGGGCCACCGGCCGCGCCCGGCCGCCCGGCCCGCCTCCAGGGCCGTACGGAGCACCTGGAGGCGCAGGTAGGTGTAGCCGGGGTCGCCGGCGGGGCCGGTGGACTGCGCCGGGATCGCGGACGCGCGGGAGCGGCCCCGGGGCAGTGCGCGCTGCACGAGGGAGTGTGCGAGCAGGACGCGCCGGCCGCGTCCCCGGCCCGACGGCAGCACCAGGTAGGCGAGCCGGACCAGCCGGGGGTAGTGCTCGACGAGGGCGGCTTCGGCCTGTTCGACGCCGACGGCGGGGCGGGAGGCGGACGAGGGGCGGTGCGGGGCGACATCCTGTGACTGCACGTTCAGCAGAACGAGCGAACCGGCGGTTGGTCACCGCCGCCCGGTGGGGTCAGGCGTGGTGCCCGTCGTCCGGATCCACCAGGAGGCGGGCGTAGTTGGCCATGGACCGCTGGTAGCGGGGCAGGTGGGGCGCGAGGGCGCCCAGCACGAGGGACAGGCCTTCGCGGTCGCGGCCCAGATCCGACAGGCACAGCGCGAGACACGCCCGCACCGCGTCGTCCAACTCGTCGCCGGGCGCGTCCAGTTCGGGAGTGAGCAGCTTGACGCCCTCCGCCGGCTGTCCCAGGTTCCGCAGTGAGCTGGCCAGCTGGATCTTCGCGCGGCGGCCCCGGTAGCCGTCCAGCCCGCGCGCCAGGGCCTCCCGGTACAGCGGCACGGCCCGGTCGGGGTGGCCGGTGGAGTCCCAGGCACTGGCCTGTTCGAACGGCCCGACCGGGCTGTCGCCCGGCAGTTCCGCGACGAGCGCGTCGATCTGCGCGCGGAAGGCGGGGGCGCCGCTCTCGGGGAGGTGGTCGATGCGGTCCCAGACGGCGGCCACGCGGTCTTCCCAGTCCTGGTTCACCGGCCCACTTTCGCACATGTGTGCCTGGCGGGCCGGGGATTCGAGCGGTGGCGCGGCCCCCGGGCCCGTGAACCGCCGTGTGCCGTCGGCGGACCGGGGCGGTGTCAGCGGTCGCGGTCGAGGTGGGCGAGGACGGCCAGCACGCGCCGGTTGTCGTCGTCGGAGACCTCCAGGCCGAGCTTGGCGAAGATGTTCGAGGTGTGCTTGGCGATGGCCCGTTCGGTGACGACGAGCTGGGCGGCGATCGCCGTGTTCGAACGTCCCTGCGCCATCAGCTCCAGCACTTCCAGCTCACGCGGCGTCAGCCGGGACAGCCGCCGGTCCGGGCCCGCGCGCCGGGCCAGCAACTGCTGGATGACCTGCGGGTCCATGGCCGTACCGCCCGTGGCGACCCGGTGCACCGCGTCCACGAACTGCGCCGCGTCGAACACCCGGTCCTTGAGCAGGTAACCCACCGCG
The DNA here is from genome assembly GCF_040703815.1 of Streptomyces sp. NPDC006743. NCBI lineage: Bacteria > Bacillati > Actinomycetota > Actinomycetes > Kitasatosporales > Streptomycetaceae > Streptomyces > Streptomyces sp. NPDC006743. The sequence goes on from NZ_JBEYJA010000002.1 coordinate 115,004, forward strand.
CCGGCGCCGTCGGCCAGCAGCTCGCGCGCGTACAGCTGTTCCACGTGCTGGGAGAGGACCAGCACCGGCAGGCCGGGCCGCTCCCGCCGGGCCGCGAGCGCGCACTGCAGCCCCTCGTCGGTGTGCGTGGGCGGCAGGCGTACGTCGACCACCGCGACGTCCGGCTCCAGTTCGCTCAGCGCGCGGGCCAGCTCGGGGCCGGACCCGACGGCCGCCGCGATCTCGAAGTCATGGGCCTCGAGAAGCCTGACCAGCCCGTCACGCAGCAGGAACAGGTCTTCGGCTAGGACAACGCGCACGGGATCTCCATGGTGACCATGGTGGGGCCGCCCGCGGGACTGCTGACGGCCAGGACGCCGTCGAATGTACCCAGCCGCCGCTCGACGCCGGCCAGACCCGAACCGGCCCCGACGACCGCGCCCCCCTTGCCGTCGTCGGTGACCGTGAGGCGCAGCATGCCGTCGCCGTGGTGCAGGTCGATCCACACGCGCTGCGCGCCGGCGTGCTTGACGGCGTTGGTGAGCACCTCGCTGACGGCGAAGTACGCCGCCGACTCCACCGGGGCGTCGGCCCGGCCCGCCAGGTCGACCGTCACCTCCGTGCCGACGGGCATCCGCAGCGCCAGCGCACGGACCGCGTCGCCCAGACCGCGCTCGGCGAGCACCGGCGGGTGGATGCCGCGCACCAGGTCCCGCAGTTCGGCCAGGGCGTCGGCGGAGTTCTTGCGGGCCTGCGCCAGCAGTTCCTTGGCCCGGCGCGGATCGCGGTCGACGAGCGTCTCCACGGTGCCCAGGTCCATGCCCATCGCGATCAGCCGGGCCTGCGCGCCGTCGTGCAGGTCGCGTTCGATGCGCCGCAGTTCGGCGGCGGAGGTGTCGACGGCGTCGCGGCGGGTCTCGGTGAGCACCCGCACCCGCTCGGCCAGCTCACCGCCCCCGCCGAGCACGGCCCGGGTGAGCCGGAAGTGCCCCTGGAGCAGGAGCGGGGCGAGGTACCAGGCGGCCACCAGGAGGGCGAGTCCGAGGGCGGCCGCGCCGAGGGCGGTGGCCTGCCCCGAGACCGGCACGAACGCGTACCAGTACCCGACGTGGGTTCCGTCGGTGACCGCCCGCCACAGCCCCGCCGCCAGCACGAACCCCTCCAGCGGGTAGAGCACCAGGACGGCGGGCAGCAGCGCGGTCACGAACCCGGCCGTCATGTCGGCCGGCAGCCAGCGCAGGTCCCGCCAGGTCGCCGGGTCGCCGAGCATGGCGGTGGTGCGCCGCCACGGGCCGGCGCCCTCGGGCAGCGGGCGGTAGGCGCGCGGGATCCGTACGCCGGCCCACTCGGCGGCCCGCACCCGCCGCCGGTCGGCGAACCTCCGCACGGCGTCGAGCACCGGCGGTGTGGTGAGGATGCCTATGCCGAGCGGGACCAGGGCGATCGACAGGACCGCCGACACGAACAGCGTGAGCGATCCGGCGAGCGAGGCGACGGCGAGGACGAGTCCCCGCAGCCCCGCCATGACGACCGCCCGCGCCCGCCCGGCCGTGCCCCGGCCGCCCCCGCTGTTCCCGCTCTTCGTCTCCATGCCGTCAGTCTGGCCCGCTCGCCGGGTCCCCGTCACGGGGCCGGCCCCCCCGCACCGGGAGTGTCGCCGGCACCACCCCCCGGCACCCCGCGGACGGCAGAGGCCCGCTGCCCGGCGGGCGGTACCGGCGGCACCTGTCCCGCTGCCGGGGCGGGTGGTACCGGCGGAACCCGCCCCCGCTGCCGGGGCGGGCGCGGTACCGGCGCGGCCTGCCGCCGTGCTACGGCTGCTCCAGGCCCAGGACCTTCGCCTCCACCGCCGGGTCCAGGCCGACCGGGGGGAGGTCCGGGCGCCGCGGGGCGGTGCCGCCGAGGGAGCGCAGCCACTCCCAGGTGTCGGCGACCGTCTCGGCGACCGGACGGCAGCGCAGCCCCGTCGCGACGGCGCGGGAGACGTCGGCGGCGTGCAGGGCGTCGTGCATGTCGCTGCCCGGGGGCACCCACACCGGGAGCTGCGTCCACGGCTCGATGCCCGCGCTGAGGACGGTGCCGGGATCCGTCCAGCGCAGCTCCGCGCGGGCGCCCGTCACCTCCGCGCAGGCCTCCAGCAGCGAGCCCATGGTGGCGTGCCCCTGCGGGCTCATCAGGTTGTACGGCCCGCTCAGCTCCTGCTCCACCGCCCCCAGGATCCACCCGGCGAGGTCGCGCACATCGACGTACTGCAACGGCAGGTCGCGCGGGCCGGGCGCCAGGACGGGACCGCCCCGGGCGATCCGGCCGAGCCACCAGGGCAGCCGGCGCATGTTCTCGTACGGCCCGAGGATCAGTCCCGAGCGCACCAGCACCGCGCGGTCGTCCCCGAACGCGCCGGCCGCCGCCAGTTCGCCGCCCAGCTTGTCCCGGGCGTAGTCGGTCGCGTCCGCGTCCGCGGCGGCGCCCTCCACCAGGGGCGCGTCCTCGGTGTACCCGGCGGGCGGCGCCCAGGCGTACACCGAGCACGTCGACACGTACACGTACCGCCCGGCGCGCCCCCGCAGCAGCCGCGCCGCGTCCTGGACCGGGCGGGGCGCGGCCGACCAGGTGTCGACGACCGCGTCCCACTCGCCGTCGTCGGCGGCGAGGGCGGCCAGCCCGTCGGGCGCGGTGCGGTCGCCGCGCAGCGCCCGCACCCCGGGGACGGGGTCCGGCAGCCGTCCCCGGTTCAGGACCGTCACCTCCCAGCCGCGCCCGACCGCCGCCTCGACGACGGCGCGCCCCGCGAAATCCGAACCACCCAGTACCAGAAGTCTCATACCGGTGACTGTGCCCGGCCGGGCCCCGGGAGGGAACAGGCCTCTGCTGTCGGCAGAGCGGCGGCCCGGCACACCGGGCCGCAGGCCGGCCGGGTTCGACAACCGGTCGGTTCGAGAGCCCGGTCAGGTCAACGGCCGGTCGGCGGGACGTACTTGTAGCCGACCCGGCGCACCGTCCGGATGGCGCCCCGGTGTTCGGCGCCGAGCTTGCGGCGCAGCCGGGCCACGTGGACGTCCACGGTGCGGCCGTCGCCCACGTGGCCGTAGCCCCAGACCGTGGTGACGAGCTGGTCGCGGGTGTGCACGCGGTGCGGGTGCGCCACGAGGTGGGCCAGCAGCTCGAACTCCAGGTAGGTCAGGTCGAGTTCGCGTCCGTCGACGCGGGCGACGCGCCGTACCGGGTCGACCCGGACGAGGGGGGCGCCGGCGTCGGTGTCCGCCGCGTCCGGTACGGGGCCGGGGGCCGGCAGGGCCTGCGGCTGGTCCGGCACGGCCACCGGGGCGAACGGCGGCTGCTGGTCGGCCGGGACGAGCACCAGGTAGCCGACCATCGGCGGACGGCCGGGCAGGGCGGGCAGCGCGTGCGGCGGGGCCGGCAGCCAGGTGGTGCCCGGCGGCAGGAGGTCCGCCACCTCCACGACCTCGTCCCGGTCCACGGCGCGCAGCCGGTGCCGGGCTGCGGGGGGAGCGGGGGAGGGGGAGGCCGGGGCGGCGGGGAGGGCTGCGGTGGTCAGGGAACGAGAGGTCGCCATGAGAGGTCAGCTCTTTCGCGCGAGGAGTTCGTCGGACGAGGCGGCGGCCGCGAGTTCGTGGTCGGGCGCGCCGGGGGACGTACGTCGTTCCGCGCTGGCCGGAGGCCGGGGTGTACGGCTTCAGAGGGCCCGCGCGTTCGTCGCGCGGCAACACACCCGGTCGAAGTCGTGGTGCTGACGGGAAGGCCAGAAGGGCTCGAGGTCATGGCGACCCGTCGCGGTGTGCTTCTGGAAGCTGGCCATGGGTCCATTGAAGCAGACACCGCGCCCGGACAGGACCCTCCTCTCACAGCGTGGACGGTTCCCGGACGGCCGCGAGGGCGCCCACCCGGTGGTGGGCGCCCTCGCGGGAACGTGCGGGCCGGACGCGGCTCGGAGCCGCGGACGGAAGCGGGGCCCGTTTCCGTCCGCGGCTCTCAGACCTGGCCGGCCTTCTCGAGCGCCGTGCAGCAGGTGTCGACGAGCAGCCGCGTCACGACGTACGGGTCGACGTTGGCGTTGGGGCGGCGGTCCTCGATGTAGCCCTTGCCGTCCTTCTCGACCTGCCAGGGGATGCGGACCGAGGCGCCGCGGTCCGAGACGCCGTAGGAGTACTTGTCCCAAGGGGCGGTCTCGTGCAGGCCGGTGAGGCGGTCGTCGATGCCGGCGCCGTAGTTCTTGACGTGGTCCAGCGGCTTGGAACCCTCGCCGAGCGCCTCGCACGCGGTGATGATCGCGTCGTACCCTCCCGGGCCCTCGCGCATGGCCCTGGTGGAGAAGTTGGTGTGCGCGCCGGCGCCGTTCCAGTCGCCCTTGACCGGCTTGGGGTCGAGGGTGGCGGAGACACCGAAGTCCTCGGCCGTGCGGTAGAGCAGCCAGCGCGCCACCCACAGCTGGTCGGCGGCCTGGAGCGGGGCGAGCGGGCCGACCTGGAACTCCCACTGGCCCGGCATGACCTCGGCGTTGATGCCGGAGATGCCCAGGCCCGCCTTCAGGCAGTTGTCCAGGTGGGCCTCGACGATCTCGCGGCCGAAGATCTCGTCGGCGCCGACACCGCAGTAGTAGCCGCCCTGCGGGGCCGGGAAGCCGTTCTCCGGGAAGCCGAGCGGGCGGGCGCCGCTGAAGAAGGTGTACTCCTGCTCGATGCCGAAGACGGGCTCCTGCGCGGCGAACCGCTCGGCCGTTTCGGCGAGCGCGGCCCGGGTGTTGGACGCGTGCGGGGTGAGGTCGATGTCGAGGACCTCGCACAGGACGAGGACGTCGTCGCCGCCGCGGATCGGGTCCGGGCAGGAGAAGACCGGCTTGAGCACGCAGTCGGAGGAGTGCCCCTCGGCCTGGTTGGTGGAGGAACCGTCGAAGCCCCACAGGGGCAGCGCGGCGCCCTTGGCGTCGTCGCCGAGGATCTTCGTCTTGGAACGCAGCTTGGCCGTCGGCTCGGTGCCGTCGATCCAGATGTACTCGGCCTTGAAGCTCACGGGCCCTCATCCTTCGGGGTGTCACGGGCGCACTCGCGGGCGCGGTGGTACGGCCGGCGGCGCTGCGGCACTCGCGCGCCGCGGTGGATGACCGCAGCCTGGCAACGGCCGGTTTCCCGGCCGTTGCCCGAGTGTGAACCCCGCGTTACCGGTGTGACCGGCGGGCGCCCGGCCCCCGCCGCGCCCGGCCCCCGCTGCCCGCCGCACGCTCCCGTGCCCCGCTGCCCGCTGCCCGCTTCCCGTGGCGGGGAGGGGCGGCTCAGCCGCGACCGAGCGCGTCCCGGACGGCCTCCTCCGTCCGGGCCACCAGCGCCGTGCCGTCGTCGGCCGTGATGATCGGGCGCTGGATCAGCTTCGGATGCGCGGCCAGCGCGCCGATCCAGCGGTCGCGCGCCGCGGCGTCCCGCGGCCACTCCCGCAGGCCCAGCTCCTTCGCCTCGGCCTCCTGGGTGCGGGTGATGTCCCACGGTTCGAGACCGAGCCGGTCGAGCACCGCCCGGATCTCGTCCTCGGTCGGTACGTCCTCCAGGTAGCGGCGCACGGTGTACTCGGCGCCCTCGGCGTCGAGCAGGCCGATCGCGCTGCGGCACTTCGAGCAGGCCGGGTTGATCCAGATCTCCATACGGCCACGGTAGCCGTCGCACCCCGCCTGGCGGGACGCGCCCGCGCGCGCCCCTGCGGACGCGCACCGGTCACCGGCGCACCGGTCACCCGGGCCGGGATGCGCGCCGGTCACACCGGCCGGGACGGCACCGAACGCGCGTGCGACACGTCTTCAGGGGTGCCAGTACGGCACATCCTTACGCACTTCAGAGGGAGAACGGCGCGGTGAAGCGGCACACCAGGACGAGCAGGTTCTACGGAGCGCTGGCGGGCACGGCCGCCCTGGCGCTGGCGGCCGGCGGCTGCGGCACGGGCGGCGGCGGGGACACGGGCGCACGGCCCGGCGACGGCGCCGGGTCCACCACCTCGGCGCGGCGCCCCGCGCCCCCGACGGGCTCCGGCCGTGACGCGGCCGGCGTCTCCCCCGCCGCCTGGCACAAGTGGGGGCTCGAGCCCCTGCCCGCCGCCCCGCGGCCGCCGGCCGACAAGCCCGTCAAACTCTCCGCGCACGGAACCGTCCCGGTCCTCACCCACATACCGACCGAGCAGAAGATCGTCTTCGTCACCCTCGACGACGGGCAGGAGAAGGACCCCGCGTTCATCCGCATGATGCGGGACCTGAAGATACCGGTCACGATGTTCCTGATGAACGACGCGGTGAAGTCCGACTACGCGTACTTCAAGCCGCTGCAGGAGATGGGCAACCACATCCAGAACCACACCCTGCACCACCCCGTCATGAACACCCTCCCGCTCTCCCGCCAGAAGCAGGAGATCTGCGGCGACCAGGAGATCCTCACCCGGAAGTACGGCACCGCGCCGCTGCTGTTCCGGCCGCCCTACGGCGCGTACAACGCCGACACCAAGGCCGCGGTGAACGCCTGCGGGCCCCGGGCGATCGTGTGGTGGCGGGAGTCCATGCAGATCCGCAACATGCAGTACCAGACCGCGGACAAGAAACTGCGCCCCGGCGACATCATCCTGGCCCACTTCCGCGGGCCGAGCGAACTCAAGGGCACCAGCATGACGAAGATGTTCGCCAACCTGCTCAGGCGCATCCAGGAGCAGGGGTTCGCCGTGGCCCGGCTGGAGGATTACGTCCAGCCGCCCGCCCGGTGACATGCTGTTCGATTTTCTTCCGCCTCGACAGCCCCGTGCGAACCAGTGCTGACAGGCCACCAATTCCCTTGTTCACCTGGGGATTTGGACATTGCTGACGCCCTCCCGTTGTCAGTGCCCGGCAGTAGAATGGAGGCAGTGTTCGAGGGAGTCACCGGGGGTTCGGACCCCGGTCGGCGCCCGCTCGCGACAGGAGGATGCCTGTGCCCGCTGCCGCACTGAAGCCGAAGCCGAAGCCGTTGCCGACCCAGTCCACCGCGAAGCGTCCCGTCCTGCTCGACCAGCCCTACGCACCCGTGCACAAGCGCCCGTTGCCGCCCGGGCGGCCGCGCGAGTGGTACATCACGCACAACCGGCGCCTGAAGGCGATGCGGCTCGCCATCGCCCTGCTCGACTCCGGTGTCCACCAGCCGGGCCAGGCCCGCGACGAGACGATACGGAGCACCGCCGAACTCATCGGCGTGCATCCGCCGTCGGACACCACCTGCCACATGGTCCGCGCCCTGATGCGCTACGCCCGCTGACCCACCACCGGGTGCCCCGCGCGAACGGGGCGCCCGGCCGTGGCTCGGCGCCCCGCCGCGGCCGGCGCCCGCAGATGACCGGGTCGGGGCAGTGCTCCCGCCTGCGGTACGGGCGCGCCCGCACCGCAGGTGTCCGCACGTCCGCCCCGCCCGCCGGCGGCAGCGTGTCCGCGCGTCGGTGCCTGTGCGCCCCGACCCGCCGGCCGGCCCCAGTGAGCCGGGAGCCGAGTCCACGTGCCCCCGGTCCGCCCCCTCAGACCGCCCCCGCCAGCTCCTTCTCCAGGGGTGTGCGGAAGCGCGGTGTCACCCGCGTCGGGCCCAGCAGGGCGCTCAGGGCCGCCGCCCGCTCGGCGACGGCCGTCTCCGCCTCCCGGCCCACACCGTCCCGGTCCAGGATCCGCCAGACGATCTCCCCGTCCGGGCGCTGCGCCCAGGCGCCGATCACCCGGCCGTTCCACCACACCGTCGGGCCGATGTTGCCGCTCCTGTCGAACAGGGCGGGCCGCAGCTCGGGCGCGAGATACCAGTCGCGTCCCTGCCAGCCCATCGCCGTCGGATCCAGGGCGGGCAGCAGCGCCGCCCAGGGCTCCGGCGGTACGGCCACCGGGTCCGTGTCACCGTCGACCACGTACCCCGTGCCCTCGTCCAGGGAGACCTCCCCGGCGCCCATCGCGGTCAGCGCCCGGCGCACCTCGGTCACCCGCCACCCGGTCCACCACTTCAGGTCGGCCTCCGTCGCCGGGCCGCACGCGGCGAGCCAGCGGCGCAGCAGCTCCCGCTGGGCGTCCGCGACGTCCAGCTCGGGGTGCGGCGGCGCGACGGCCCACCGGAACTGCGAGGAGATCCAGGAACCGACCGGCCGGCCCCGTACCACCTTCCCCTCCACGCCCAGCACCCGCAGCAGCCGGGAGGAGACCGTGTGCACGCCCTCGTAGCTCTTCCCGGCGGAGTGGGCGAACTGTTCGCGCAGGCGCGGCTCGTCCCGGGTCAGTTCGGCGGCCGTGGCCTGGCCGCGCCGGGCCAGCGCCGCCAGCGTGGACTTCTCCACGTCCTGGAGCCAGGCCGCGTCCGGCGCCCCCGCCTTCGCCATGTCCTTGAGCAGCGCGGCCCGGGCCCGGGCGGCGATCGCGATGCCGGTGGAGGCGTGCACCACGGCGGTCAGCTCCGCGGGGAAGACGAACACCGTGTGCCGCATGCCGTGCATGCGCACCAGGGTGCGGTCCTCGTAGAGCGCGCGTTCGGTCACCGCGACCGCCTCCGCCGGGTCCGCCAGCCGCGCGGCCACCCCCAGGTGCACCGTCGCCGGGTCCGAGCCGTGCAGCGCCACCAGGGAGTCCGCCACCTCCTCGGCCCGCGTTGCCCGCGCCCCGCCGGCCAGCCGGTGCCGCAGCCCCAGCCGGGCCCGCCGCTCGGTCACATCGATGTGCCGGTTCCCCATCGCCCCTCCACCGCGCTCGTCCTCCACGGTCATCTTCGCCGACCCCACTGACAACCGGTCCCCCTGCAACCGGCCCCCCTGACAACCGGTCCCTCTGAACCGGCCCCGCTGACCGGCCCCGCGGTCACAGTCCCGGCGCCCCCCACACGGGGAACCAGCGGTTCAGGTCCTGCTCGACACGCAGGTCACCGGCGAGGGCCGCCTTGACCCGGAGCTCCAGGGCGTTGTCGCGGCGCCGGTCCTGGCCGGGCAGCGGGGCGAACGGATAGAAGGTGCCCCGCTTGTACAGGTACACCAGCGCCAGGCGGCGGCCGGCGCCGTCGTCGAAGCCCGCCAGGGAGCACAGGAGCTGGGGGCCGAAGCCGTCGGCCTCCATGGCGCTGTTCACCGCGTGCAGGTCGTTGACCAGGTCGGGCAACTGGTCCGGGGTGCGGCGGGAGACCAGCCAGGAGTAGCCGTAGGAGTCCCGGGTCAGCTCCACCGGCGGGCCGGAGCGGTCGGTGTCCGCGTCCAGCAGGGCCCGGACCTCGCGGTGCGTCTGTTCGAAGGCCGCGCCCTCCACGGTGGCGAAGCACACCGCGCCCCGCCCGGTCGGGGTGAACCCGGCCGCCGCCTGGAGCGTCACCGCCGCGGACGGCAGCGCGAAGAGCTGGTCGAGGTCGGGGAGGGCGGGCCTGGTGCGGCCGAGCAGGGTGTCCCAGAAGCCCATGCTCAGCCCGCCTTCCCCGGCGTCGCGGCCTCGCCCAGCTCGGCGGAGATCCGCCCCAGCTGTTCGAGGCGCTGCTCCAGGGTCGGGTGGGTGGAGAAGAGCCGGGCGAGGCCGGGGTCGGAGCCCAGCGCGGGCGTGAAGTAGAACGCGTTGAAGGCCTGGGCGGTGCGCAGGTCCTCCGAGGGGATCCGGGCGATGGTGCCCGTGACCTTGGTGAGCGCGGAGGCCAGCGCGGAGGGCCGTCCGGTCAGCAGCGCCGCGGCCCGGTCCGCGGCCAGCTCGCGGTAGCGCGACAGCGCCCGGATCAGCAGGAAACTGATCGCGTACACGGCCGCCGACACGCCCATCACCATGGCGAACAGGGCCAGGGTGTTCTGGTCCTTGCGGCCCCGCCCGCCGAAGATCTCCGAGTAGAAGGCGAACCGGACCACCAGCCCCGCGAGCACGCCGAGGAAGGACGCGACCGTGATCACGGCGACGTCCTTGTGGGCCACGTGCGACAGCTCGTGGGCGAGGACGCCCTCCAGTTCGGCGGGCTCCAGGCGCCGCAGCAGGCCCGTGGTCACGCACACCACCGCGTTGTCCGGGTTGCGGCCGGTCGCGAACGCGTTGGGCATGTCCATGTTGGACACGGCGACCACCGGCTTGGGCATGTCCGCGATGGCGCACAGCCGGTCGACCACGGCGTGCAGCTCGGGGAACTCCTCGCGCTCCACCACCCGGCCGTGCATCGCGAACAGCGCGATCCGGTCGGAGAACCAGTACTGGGCGATGAGCACACCGGCCGCGATCACCACGACCAGCACCCACGACTTCAGCAACACGATCAACGCGGCCACGAACGCCACGTACAGCAACCCGAGCAGGAACAGCGTGAGACCCATGCGCACGGTCAGCCGCCGGTCGCTCCCGAAGCGGCTCTGCATCTTGCATCACCCCGCAGTCAGGCACTCGTCCCGCCATCCAGTGTGCACCTGGGAGCGCGCGCGGGACCGGCTGCTCGGGGCTCAGTGCAGCGCGCGGGACCGGCTGCTCGCGGCTTCAGTGCAGCGCGCGGATCCGGGCGTAGCCGATGAGGAGGATCAGGGCGGCGACGCAGCCGAGGACCACGGCCGTGGACGTCCACGAGGAGCGGCGGGGGGTCGCGGGACCGGGGTCGCCGCGGAAGGGGACCGGCCCGGGCGGATTGTCCTTCCAGCGGGCGGCGAGCATCCGGGCCCGCGCGGAGGGCTCCTTGTGCTCGGCGGCGCTCGCCCACCGGTGATCGAACTCACGCTCGAATTCGTCGTGTCCGGACATCCCCGTCACTGCTCCTGCCTCTCGGTGCTCCCCGGCCGCCGTCCGGGCGACGGCTTCCGTCAGTAGGAGACACGGGGGGCGCCGGAAGGTTGCACGACGCCGGGAGAGGCCCGTGACGTGCCGCGACGCGGACCGGGGCGGGCCCGCGGTCCCTCGTTCGGCTCAAGATGCTGAGTCGTCCGGGGGAAGCTAGCCTCGTTGAGTGTGATCGCGCTGCGGCCGCGGCCTTCCGTCACGTTCCCCGAGAAGCTGCACCAGTGGGTGGAAGGAAGGTATTCCATGAAAGCACCACGCGCGAGGCGTCTGTTCGCACTCTCCGCCGCCGGCGTCCTGCTGGCGGGCGGCGCGGCGATCGGCGCGGCGGGCACCGCCTCGGCGGCCACGCCGCAGACCACCTCCGTCACGACCAACCACGGCTGCGGCTGGTGGAGCAGCAACTGCTACGGCCACCGCGGCGACCGCGGCGCCCTCTACGGCCCCGGGTACGGCTACGGCTACGGCTTCGGCTACAACCAGAGTTCCGTCGTCGTGATCGTGCTGTGACGCCGGCCGCCCCCGGCCGGCACCACCAGCGAGAACCGCCCCCCGTGCGTGAGACGCACGGGGGGCGGTTCCACGGCGGCACCGGCACCGGGGCGCCGGGCGGGGTCCGTCACACGTCGAAGTACAGCTCGAACTCGTGCGGGTGCGGACGCAGCTGGAGCGGGGCGATCTCGTTGGCGCGCTTGTAGTCGATCCACGTCTCGATCAGGTCGGGCGTGAACACGTCGCCCTGGAGGAGGAACTCGTGGTCGCGCTCCAGGCGGTCCAGGACGGCGCCGAGGGAGGTCGGGACCTGCGCGACGTTCGCGTGCTCCTCGGGAGCCAGCTCGTAGAGGTCCTTGTCGATCGGCTCGGCCGGCTCGATCTTGTTCTTGATGCCGTCCAGGCCCGCCATCAGCAGGGCCGAGAAGGCCAGGTACGGGTTGCCGGAGGCGTCCGGGGCGCGGAACTCCACGCGCTTGGCCTTCGGGTTCGAACCCGTGATCGGGATACGCATCGCGGCGGAGCGGTTGCGCTGCGAGTACACCAGGTTCACCGGGGCCTCGAAGCCCGGCACCAGACGGTGGTACGAGTTCACCGTCGGGTTGGTGAAGGCCAGCAGCGACGGGGCGTGCTTGAGGATGCCGCCGATGTAGTAGCGGGCGGTGTCCGACAGGCCCGCGTAGCCGGCCTCGTCGTAGAACAGCGGGTCGCCGTTGCTCCACAGCGACTGGTGCACGTGCATGCCCGAGCCGTTGTCACCGAAGATCGGCTTCGGCATGAAGGTCGCCGTCTTGCCGTTCTTCCAGGCCACGTTCTTCACGATGTACTTGAAGAGCTGGAGGTCGTCCGCGGCGGCCAGCAGCGTGTTGAACTTGTAGTTGATCTCGGCCTGGCCGGCGGTGCCCACCTCGTGGTGCTGGCGCTCGACCTTCAGGCCGGACCGCTCCAGCTCCAGGGAGATCTCGGCACGCAGGTCGGCGAAGTGGTCGACCGGCGGGACCGGGAAGTATCCGCCCTTGTAGCGGACCTTGTAGCCGCGGTTGTCCTCCAGCGCACCGGTGTTCCAGGCACCCGCCTCGGAGTCGATGTGGTAGAAGGACTCGTTCTCCGCGGTCCGGAAGCGGACGGAGTCGAAGACGTAGAACTCGGCCTCGGGGCCGAAGAACGCGGTGTCGGCGATCCCGGTGGAGGCCAGGTACGCCTCGGCCTTCTTCGCCACGTTGCGCGGGTCACGGGAGTACTGCTCGCCCGTGATCGGGTCGTGGATGAAGAAGTTGATGTTGAGCGTCTTGTCCCGGCGGAACGGGTCCACGCGCGCGGTGGACAGGTCGGGGCGCAGGGCCATGTCCGACTCGTGAATGGCCTGGAAACCACGGATCGAGGATCCGTCGAAGGCCTGCTCGTCGTCGGGGTCGAACGCCTCGGCGGGCAACGTGAAGTGCTGCATGACGCCCGGCAGGTCGCAGAAGCGGACGTCGACGAACTTGACGTCCTCGTCCGCGATGAACTTCTTGGCCTCGTCGGCGTTCTGGAACATCCAGCTCCTCCTACTCCCGACCGTCCCGCCGGGGTGGTAGATCGTTCGTGCGGCCAGTGCGGTGGCACACGGTGCCTCGACCCTAGGGACGGGTGATTTCCCGGGCGTGACCCATTTGTTTCGCAGAAGTTAACCGGCCCGGGCGGGGTCACGTCGCGGACACCCCGGCCGCCTTCCTCCTTCCAGCCTCGCAGTACCGTGGACGGGTGGACAACAGGCAAGCAGTGGGATCGTGGCTCTCGGGGCCGCGCGCCGCCATGGAAGACGCGGGTGCCGACCTCGGTTACCGGGGCGAGCGGCTGGGGCTGCCCGAGGAAGGACCCGGCTCGATCGCCCGCCCGGGCAGGCGGCTCGGCGCCATCGCCGTCGACTGGGCCCTGTGCATGCTGATCGCATACGGCCTGATCACCCACGGCTACCGGCAGGCCACCGGCAACTGGGCGCTGCTCATCTTCTTCGTGCTCGGCGTCCTCACCGTCGGCACCGTCGGCTGCACCCCCGGCAAACGCCTGCTCGGCCTGCGCGTGGTCGCCCTGCGCACCGGGGGCGTACAGCCGCTGCGCGCCCTGCTGCGCACCGTCCTGCTGTGCGTGGCGATCCCCGCCCTCATCTGGGACCGTGACGGCCGCGGCCTGCACGACCGGCTGGCGGGGACGGTCGAGGTGCGGATGTAGCGTCCACGCGAAGACGCCGTACGTACGACGAGGGGGCGCCCGGAGTGATCCGGGCGCCCCCTCGTCGTACGACGTCTCGGGCCGGCGGGCGGAAGGTCAGCGGGCCTTCGGGCCGCCCCGCGGCATCCGCATGCCCTTGGGCATCGGGCCCTTCGGCAGGGGCATGTTGCTCATCAGGTCGCCCAGGGCGCGCAGCCGGTCGTTGGTGGCGGTGACCTGCGGGCCGGACAGCACGCGGGGGAACTTCAGCATGGTCGTGCGCAGCTTCTTCAGCTCGACCTGGCCCTCGCCGGTACCGACGATCACGTCGTGGACGGGCACGTCCGCGACGATGCGGTTCATCTTCTTCTTCTCGGCGGCGAGCAGCGACTTCACCCGGTTGGGGTTGCCCTCGGCGACCAGGACGATGCCGGCCTTGCCGACCGCGCGGTGCACCACGTCCTGGCTGCGGTTCATGGCGACGGCCGGGGTGGTGGTCCAGCCGCGGCCGACGTTGTCCAGCACCGCGGCCGCGGCGCCGGGCTGGCCCTCCATCTGTCCGAAGGCGGCGCGCTCGGCCCGCCGTCCGAAGACGATCGCCATCGCGAGGAACGCGAGCAGGAAGCCCAGGATGCCCAGGTAGACGGGGTGGCCGATCAAGAAGCCGATCCCGAGAAGGACACCGAAGACGACGATGCCGACGGCCGCGAGTACAAGACCGATCTTCGGGTCGGCCTTGCGGGTCATCTTGTACGTCAGAGCGATCTGCTTCAGTCGCCCCGGGTTGGCAGCCTCGGCTGCGGTTTCCTTCCTCGCCATGCCACGAAGTCTACGTGGCCCCGGGAGTGACCGACGACGCAGTCTCGGCGGGGGAGCGAGCGGTCACAGCACTAGGGAGCCACGGCGGTGAACCGGTCGAGGGCGCGTTCGGCCTCGACGCGGTCCTTGGCGCGGCGGCGGTCCTCCAGGACGGAGGTCCAGGCGTTGCGCCGGGCGGTGCGCTGGCCGCCGCTCATGAGCAGCGACTCGACCGCACGAAGTGCGTCCGTGAAGGACGGGATGGCTGTGGCGCGAACGGGCGCGGCCTGCATGGTGGAGGTCCCCCCTCGTAACGGCTCCGGGTGCGCGTGGTGTGAGTCCAGGGTCACTGACTGGTGTTACCAGGGCGTGACCGACCGGTCAAACAGGGATGAAGGCCGGGCGCCGGGGCCGAACGGGCGACGCGGTCCCCGCCGGCGCCCTCATCTGCGGCGACGGCCGGAACCGCGTCGTACCGGCCACTACTCGGTAGTAGGTTCTTGTGCGGGAATTCACACAGTCCCGGCGGCCGGGCAGGGCACGGCCTGTGACGGGAGGTCAGGCGGTCAGACGGCCTGCGCGGCGACGGCGGCGTCAGCCGGCCGCGGAGCGGCGGCACGCTGTTCGATCGCCATCCCGTACAGCCGCCCGGCACGGTAGGAGGACCGTACCAGCGGTCCGGACATCACGCCCGAGAAACCGATCTGCTCGGCCTCCTCCTTCAGCTCGACGAACTCCTGCGGCTTGACCCAGCGCTCCACCGGGTGGTGGCGCACGCTCGGGCGCAGGTACTGCGTGATGGTGATCAGCTCGCAGCCCGCCTCGTGCAGCTGCTTCAGCGCCTCGCTGACCTCCTCGCGGGTCTCGCCCATGCCGAGGATGAGGTTCGACTTGGTGACCAGGCCGACGTCACGGGCCTCGGTGATCACCTTCAGGGAGCGCTCGTAGCGGAAGCCGGGGCGGATCCGCTTGAAGATCCGCGGGACCGTCTCGACGTTGTGCGCGAAGACCTCCGGGCGGGAGGAGAAGACCTCGGCCAGCTGCTCGGGGACCGCGTTGAAGTCGGGGGCCAGCAGTTCGACCTTCGTACGGCCGCCCTCGCGTCCCGCCGTCTGCGCGTGGATCTGGCGCACGGTCTCGGCGTACAGCCAGGCTCCGCCGTCCTCCAGGTCGTCGCGGGCGACGCCGGTGATGGTGGCGTAGTTCAGGTCCATGGTGACCACGGACTCGCCCACCCGGCGCGGCTCGTCGCGGTCGAGGGCCTCGGGCTTGCCGGTGTCGATCTGGCAGAAGTCGCAGCGCCGGGTGCACTGGTCGCCGCCGATGAGGAAGGTCGCCTCGCGGTCCTCCCAGCACTCGTAGATGTTCGGGCAGCCGGCTTCCTGGCAGACCGTGTGCAGGCCCTCGCTCTTCACGAGGTTCTGCATCTTCGTGTACTCGGGACCCATTTTCGCCCGGGTCTTGATCCACTCGGGCTTGCGCTCGATGGGGGTCTGGCTGTTGCGGACCTCCAGGCGCAGCATCTTGCGTCCGTCGGGTGCGACTGCGGACACGTCGGCTCCCTGTAGCTTCGATTCTTCGGCGTACACCAGGGTACGCCCGTGATTGTTGCGCCCAGTCGGTGAGGGCAACCCCGTACCCCGGGAGATCATTCCCGCCGCCGGCCCGTGCCGGCCCTGGCGGCCCACGCCGTCCGGCGGGCTCCCGTCAGGCGGTCGCCTTCTCGATCACGCGCGGCTTGAGGTCGGCGTTCTCCAGGACGTCCCGCAGGTGGCGCTCGACCACCGGCAGCACCTCCTCGAGGGTGACCTCACGGCCCAGCTCGCCCGCGAGCGAGGCGACGCCGGCGTCGCGGATCCCGCACGGGATGATGCGGTCGAACCACTTCATGTCGGGGTTCACGTTGAACGAGAAGCCGTGCATGGTGACGCCCTTGGCCACGCGGATGCCGATCTGGGCGATCTTGCGGTCCTCGCGGCGCTGACCCGCGTTGGAGGGGGCGTACTCCGGACCGTTCAGACGCGGGTCGAACTCGTCGTCGGTCAGGCGCGGGTCGAAGTCCAGGGACAGCCCGCCGAGCGCGGGCCGCTGCTCGACCGGGTCGCCGAGCACCCACACGCCGCTGCGGCCCTCGACCCGGGTGGTCTCCAGCCCGAAGTCGGCACAGGTGCGGATCAGCGCCTCCTCGAGACGGCGTACGTGCGCGACCACGTCCACCGGCCGGGGCAGCTTCTGGATCGGGTAGCCGACCAGCTGGCCGGGGCCGTGCCAGGTGATCTTGCCGCCGCGGTCCACGTCGATGACGGGCGTGCCGTCGAGCGGGCGCTCGCTGTCCTCCGTGCGCCGGCCGGCCGTGTAGACCGGAGGGTGTTCGAGCAGCAGCACGGTGTCGGGCACCTCGTCCGCGAACCGGGCGGCATGCACCCGGCGCTGCTCGTCCCAGGCCTCCTGGTAGTCCACGGCCTCGGCACCGAATCCCCTGCGGACGAACCGCAACTCACTCACGGCAAGCGCCTCCCTGGAAGGTCGTCAGGCACGTAACGTGCCCACGCCACTGTACGTCCGGCCGTCACGCGTCAGCCGCGCGGGCAATCCTCACACGATCGGATGAATGCGTGCCGAACTCTGCGGTCGGCCGCTCACTCTCCGCTACATTCACGCCGTTCATGAGGCCATAAGGGCTGCTCACAGGCAATCCGGGCACCACGCGGCCGCGTGCAGGCCCGAAAGGCAGGAGACCGCACCGCAGATGACGGAACGACCCGCGCAGCGCACTCCCAACCGCCAGCTCGCCGCGCTCATCGCAGAAGCGGGGTTCTCCAACGCAGGTCTGGCCCGTCGCGTGGACCAGCTCGGCCTCGAACACGGACTGGACCTGAGATACGACAAGACGTCGGTCACCCGCTGGCTGCGCGGCCAGCAGCCGAGGGGCACCACCCCCGCCCTCATCGCGGAGGTCTTCACCCGGCGCCTCGGCCGCCGCCTGACCGCGCAGGACCTCGGCCTCGACGCCTGTGCCCCGGTCTACGCCGGGCTGGAGTTCGCCGCCGCCCCGGAGGAGGCCGTCGACATCGTCAGCGGACTGTGGCGCAAGGACTCCGGGAGCCACGCCGAACTGCGCAAGATCGCCTTCACCCCGGCCGGTCTGGTGGTGCCCAGCCGTGACTGGCTGATCGGCCGGGCCGACGACCGGGTCGCCCGGGCCGCGCCGCCCGCCGCCGCCCGGGTCCCCGCCCAGGGCCGGACCGCCGCCGCACCCCCGCTCGCCGCGCCCGCGCCCGCGCTCGCCGCCGCCGGCCGGCCCGCCCCCGGTGAGCCCGCGTCCGGCCGGCCCGTGTCCGGCGTGCCCCGCCAGCGCGGCCGGGCCGAGCGCCCGCAGAGCGGGCGCGAGCCGGTGCAGCGGGTCACCGCGGGGGACATCGCCGCGCTGCGCTCGGTCGGCGAGCTGTTCCGCGGCATCGACGACATGTACGGCGGCGGACACGCCCGCCAGGCCCTCGTGCGCTATCTGGAACACGAGTGCGAGCCGATGCTGCGCGGCAGCTACGGCGAGCAGACGGGCCGCCGCCTGTTCGCGGCGGCGGCCGACCTCACCCGGCTCGTCGGCTGGACGTCGTACGACATCGCCGCGCACGGACTCGCCCAGCGGTACTTCGTCCAGGCCCTGCGGCTCGCCCAGGCCGCCGGGGACCGGGCCTACGGCGCCTACGTCCTGGTCACCATGAGCCGCCAGGCCGTCTACCTCGCGCACGGGCGGGAGGCCGTCCAGCTGGCGCGGGTGGCCCAGCAGGGGCTCGGCAGCTCGGCGCCGCCCGCCGTGCAGGCGCTGCTGCACACCGCGGAGGCGCGCGGGCACGGGGTGCTCGGCGAGGTGCGGGCCTGCACCGCCTCGCTCGCACGCGCCGAGCGCGCCCTGGAGACGGCCCGGCCCGGCGACGAGGTGCCCTCGTGGGCGCGCTCCTTCGACGAGGCCCAGCTCGCCGGCGAACTCGCCCACTGCCACCGGGACCTGCAGCAGCACCGCGCCGCCGCGCAGCACGCCGAGCGCGCGCTGCAACTGCGCCCGCCGGCCTACGCCCGCAGCCGCCTGTTCTGCCGGGTCGTCCTCGCCACGGCCCGCCTCGCCCTCGGCGACCTGGAACAGGCCTGCCGCCTGGGCGCGGAGGCGGCCGCCCAGGCTGCGGAGATGCGTTCGGTACGGGCCGACGAGTACGTCCGCGACTTCGAACGCCGTCTGGAGCCGTACAAGGACGCGCCGCCGGTCCGGGCCTACCGCGACAAGGTCACGGCCCTCGGCTGACGGGGAGGGGGGCGGGGCCGGGGCCCCGCCCCCGGTGTCAGGCCGCCGCCGCCCGCGGGGCCTGTGTCGCGCGGGGGTCCGCGCTGTGCATCGGGCGGCCGGCGCCCAGGTCGGCCAGGATCGCCGCCGCCGCGCGGTGGGCCGAGTGCAGGGCGCCCTGGAGCGTGCTGGTGTCACGGTGGTCGCCGCAGACGTACAGGCCCGCCAGCAGCCGCACCGGCCGCCGCGCGTCGTGCGGGGGCCGCATCGCCGGTACCGCCTCGGCGGTGTGGTGGACGGCCAGCGTCTCCCAGCGCCCGGTCGCGGTGCCGTACAGGCGGGCCAGATGGCGGCGTACGGCGGTGTCGACGTCGGCCGGCGGCTCGCCCAGGACCGTCGAGGAGACCAGGGCGCGGCCGGCCGGGGCCCGGGACGGGTCGACCCGGCTGATCACCGCCGTGTGCGCGACCGGGCCGCCCCGCTCCGCGTCGAGCAGCAGGTGGCCGCCCGTCAGGGGCGGCTCGTCCGTGGTGTGGTGGACGACCGTGACGGGGTGGAAGTCCGGCACGTGCAGTCCGGGCAGCAGCTCGGCGGCGGTCCGCGCGCCGGTCGCGACCAGCACCGCGTGGCAGCGGATCTCGCCGTGCTCCGCGGTGGTCACCGCGTTGGTGGACACGGAGGTGACGCGGACACCGGTGCGCACGGTGCCCGGCGGCAGCGTGCTCGCGAGCAGTTCCGGCAGCACCTCGGCCCCGCCCTCCGGCAGGCACAGCCGGCCCGTGGCGAAGGCGCGCAGCGCCAGGTCCGCGCACCGGCTGGAGGTGGTGAGGTCCGGGTCGCACAGCAGCGCGGACAGCAGCGGGCGCAGGAAACCGTCGACGGTGCGGGCGGGCAGCCCGCGGTCCGCGAGGGCCTGGCCGGCGGGCAGTTCGGGCCGGGCCATGAGGCGTTCGACCGGGGTGGCGGCGATACGGGCGAGCGCGGCGCGCAGCCGCAGGGGGGTGCCGATGCCGAAGGGCTGGGCGCGGTCGGCCGGTGCCGCGGAGCGGCCGGCGCTCCCCGGTACCGCGAAGCCGGGCCCCGCGGCCTCGTCGGGCAGGGCCGCCGCCGGTGCCGCGCCGGCCCGGGGCCGCAGCGGCGGGACGGCGCGCAGGGCGCGGCCGGCCCGTCCCCCCGGCGCGGCCGGAGAACGGGGGGCGCTCGCCAGGGCGCGCACGGCGTGGAGTGCGCTCCGCGCGCTTCCGCCACCCGCCGGGGCGCCCGCGCGGTGGTGGCGTCCGTCGCTGTGCAGCAGGACCCCCGGCGCGAAGGGCCGCAGCACGAGCGCGTCCAGCCTCGGGCTGCGGCCCAGTTGGGGATAGGACGTGAACAGCAGCTGCCCGATCCGGTCGAGCCGGAAGCCGTCGATCTTCTCCGTCGACATACGGCCGCCCACGCAAGGGGCGGCCTCCAGGACTGCGGTCGTTACTCCTGCGCTGGTGAGCCGGTGCGCGGCGGAGAGCCCGGCGACTCCGGCTCCCACCACCACGACATCCACCTGGTACGCGGGCTCAAGCACGTGCCCCTCCTCGAGGTTGCGCGGCCGGTGGAGCGGTGATGCCCGCGACCGGCTTGAGGAATACCCGAGTTCGGCACGAGGTTAGGGCCGCGTCCGGTCAGGAACAGTCGCGCATCGGCAGGGCACGGTCGCACAACGGTCGCATACGGGCGCGGACTTTCGGAATCCACCGGGATCCGCCGGGATCCACCGGGGTCCACCCGGGTCCATCGAGAAGCGTCACCGGCGGTTCGCCCCATCGGTCGCACACCGCTTGCGCCGGTGGTGGAGAACCGAGGGGTCGGGAACCGGTGGTCACGGCCGTCCCATGCTGCTCGTGCGGCCGTTCGTACGGCGGCTTCCGCCGCTCCTCACAGCGCCGCTCGTACGGCGTCCTCGATTCCCGGGAAGGCGAAGGAGAACCCCGACTCCAGCAGCCGCCGCGGCACCACCCGGGCACTGCCCAGCACGTCCCCGGCCATCTCCCCGAGCGCGGCCCGCAGCACCGGCGCCGGCACCGGGAACAGCGCCGGCCGGTGCAGCACCCGGCCCATCGCCGCGGTGATCTCACGGTTGGTCAGCGGATGCGGAGCGGTCAGGTTGACCGGTCCGGACAGGCTCTCGGTGTCGATGAGGTGGCGCAGCGCCGCCACCTCGTCGTGCAGCGCGATGAACGACCAGTACTGCCGCCCGTCCCCCATCCGGCCGCCCAGACCGGCCCGGAACAGCGGGAACAGCCGCCCCCACGCGCCGCCCTCGCGGGCCACCACCAGCCCCGTCCGCGCGAACACCGTCCGCACGCCCGCCTCCTGCGCGGGGGCCGCGGCCTCCTCCCACTCCACGCACAGCGAGGGCAGGAAGCCGTCCCCGGGCGGCGCGTCCTCGTCGACGGCCCGTTCGCCCGTGTCGCCGTAGAAGCCGATCGCGCTGCCGCCGACGAAGACCCGCGGCGGTGTGCCGAGGGCGGCGACGGCCTCGGCGAGCGCCGCCGTGCCGAGCACCCTGCTGTCCCGCAGCGTCCTCTTGTACGCGTCCGTCCAGCGGTGGTCGCCCACCCCCGCACCCGCCAGGTTGACCACCGCGTCGCACCCGATGAGCCCCGTCGTGTCGACGTACTGCCGCTCCGGGTCCCAGCGGACCTCGTCCGCACCGCGGGCCGGACGGCGCACCAGGCGCACCACCTCGTGCCCGTCCGCGGCCAGGGACCGCACCAGGGCGCTGCCGATCAGACCGGACGCGCCGGCCACCGCGATGCGTGAACGTTCCATGGACCCATCCTGCCCCGCCACGCCCCCTCCGCCCCGCCCGCCACGGAAATACCCCGCGGCAGTACCCCGGCCGCCCCTACAGTGCCCCCATGTCCGACAGTGCCGCCCCCGTGCCCGACAGCGCCCCCATACCCGACAGCGCCGCGCCCCTGCCCGGCAGCGCCGCCCCGCCCGGCGGCGGCCGCGTCCCGCGCATCCGCCGTGCCACGCCCGGCGACGAGGAGGTACTGGCGCGGCTCGACCGGGCGGTCTGGTCCCCGCTGCACTCCGTGCAGCCGCGCCCCGAGGAACCGTACGAGCCGTTCTTCACCGAGCGGTCGGGTCCCGGGCAGCACCTGGTCGCCGAACTCGACGGCCGGCTCGTCGGCTACGTCCGCCTCGGCCGCCCCACCGAACTGGCCGCCAACGCGCACGTCCGCCAGATCCGCGGCCTCGCCGTGGCCGACGGGGCCCGCGGCGCCGGCGTCGGCCGCGCCCTGCTGCGCGCCGCCGTCGAGGAGGCCCGCCGGCTGGGCGCCCGCCGCATCTCCCTGCGCGTCCTCGGCCCCAACACCCCGGCCCGCAGGCTGTACGAGTCGGAGGGCTTCGTCGTGGAGGGGATCCAGCCCGGGGAATTCCTCCTGGACGGTGTCTACGTCGACGACGTCCTCATGGGCCGCCCGCTGTGACCCGCTGAGGCGCGCCCGTCCGCACGCGACCGCGCGTCAGGGGCGGCCGGTGCCGGGTCAGGCTGCCGCCACGGGTCAGGAGGCGACCAGCCGGCCCGTGTCCACGGGCGCCGTGGCGCTCGCCGCCCGCTGCGCGTCCGGTGCCACCTCGGCCGCCGTCAGCGCGTAACCCGTCTCGGCGTCCGAGGTCGAGCGGGCGAACACCATGCCGTACACCCGGCCGCCCGTGGTCAGCAGCGGGCCGCCGGAGTTGCCCGGCCGGACCGTGGAGCGGATCGAGTAGATCTCGCGGGTGACGGTGGCGTCGTTGTAGATGTTCTGGCCGGTGGCCCGGATCCGGTTCGCCACCGTCGCCGCCTGCAGGTTCAGCCCGCCGTCCTGCGGATAGCCCGCGACCACGGCCGCGTCGCCGCGCCCGGCGGTGTCGTCGAAGCGCAGCACGGGAGCGCGCAGCCCGGGGACGTAGAGCACGGCCACGTCCCGGTCGGGGTCGAAGAGGACCACCCGCGCCGCGTACGAATGCCCGACGCCGCCGATCTGCACGTAGGGGCTGTCGATGCCCGCGACCACGTGCGCGTTGGTCATCACGTGCTGCCGCGCGTACACGAAGCCGCTGCCCTCGCGGCCCTGGTTGCCCGAGGAACCCTCGATCTTGACCGTGCTGAGCCGGGCGGCGCTCGTCGCGCTCGCCGTCACGCTGTCGCCGGAGGGGCGGGCGACGCCCGCCGCCGGCTCGTTCTCGAACGGGTTGAAGACCTGCGGGAATCCCGCCTCGGTCAGTGCGGAGGTGGCCCGCGAGAACCAGGCCGGGGTGGTGTCCGGCATCGCGTCCTGGACGGTGCCGAGCAGCGTGGAGTCCCGTATCGCCGAGGTCACCGCGGGGGAGGAGGAGGCGCCCAGGACGCTCGCCGCGACCCAGGCCACGAT
This sequence comes from Streptomyces sp. NPDC006743, assembly GCF_040703815.1. NCBI lineage: Bacteria > Bacillati > Actinomycetota > Actinomycetes > Kitasatosporales > Streptomycetaceae > Streptomyces > Streptomyces sp. NPDC006743. The sequence goes on from NZ_JBEYJA010000002.1 coordinate 137,895, forward strand.
CAGCACCGCCACCGAGTTGGCGGCGGCACCGCCGATGCCGTCGGCCACGCGCAGCGGGCCGCGGCCGGCCCGGTCCAGCTCGCGCCGCAGCCGCAGCGCGAGGCGCCCGGCCAGTTCGTGCCCCACGACCGCGGGCACCAGGACGGTCAGCACGGCGGCGACGGTGGCCGCCGTCGTCCCGCGGGTGACCAGGTCCATCACCCACGGCAGCACCCACACGCCGACGACGGCGCCGCCCACGAAACCGGCCAGCGAGACACAGCCGGCCACCAGTCCGCGCCGGTAGCCGGACGCCGCGTACAGCACGATCACCAGCAACAGCACGAGGTCGAGCAGGTCCACGCATGCCGCCTTTCTCTCGGACCCGGATACGCGCGGGACGGGCCCGGTGATCAGCGTGATCGGACACGCACGTGGGTCCGGGAACCGGCCACGTGTACGTGTACCCACAGAAACGCCCCGGACCAGGACGATGGTTCCACCAGGTGGCACAGCACACATCGCGGACGGGGCGGATGGGGGTGAGGGTGAGGTCATGCGTGGAGTGGGGAAGGAAGGGCGCGCCGCCCTGCGCCCGTGGGGCCCGAAGCGGCGGCGCGCCCCGTGGCGGCGGACGCGGCGGCCCCGGTGGACGCCGTGCACCGGACGGTCGCCGTCGACACCGTCGACACCGTGGACGCGGTGGGCCCGGCCCGGCCGGCCGGCCTGGGCGGATCAGCCGGCCGGTCCGGATCAGCCGGCCCGGGCGGATCGGCCGACGGGTCCGGGGCGGCCCGTCAGTGCGGCCCGGCCGGAGCGGCGGCGACCGCGGGACCGTTGGGACGGGACCGCCCAGGAACCGCGGAGTGTCCTGGCGGTACGCCGCCGCACCCGGCTGCTGCGGCGCGCCCTCGTCGCGCTGCTGTGCCTCCTGCCGGTGGCCGGCGCCGTCGGCGCGCTGCTGCTGGGCGCACGGGACGCCGGGCGTACCGTCACCGAGCGGGCGCCGGCGGGAGCACACGCACAGGACGCGGGCCCGTGGGCCGGGCAGACGGTGACACCCGGCCCGGCCGCCCTCGCGCACCACGCGCCCCGGCCGCGCATCATGTCCCGGTCGGTCTGGCTGGACGCCACCGCGCGGCACGTGCAGCCGCCCCCGCGCTACGACGACAAGGTCGTCGCGGTGTTCGTCCACCACACCGACTCGCCCAACGGTTACTCCTGCGCCGACAGCCCGAGCATCATCCGCCACCTCTACGCGGGGCAGACCGGCGCCCGGAAGTGGGACGACATCGGCTACAACTTCCTCGTCGACCGCTGCGGCACGATCTACGAGGGCCGCGCCGGCGGCGTCGAACGAGCCGTCACCGGCGCCCACACCCAGGGCTTCAACCACCGCACGGCCGGTGTCGCGGCCATCGGCACCTTCACGGCGGGCACGCCCGTGCCCCGCGCCCTGACCGACGCGATCGCCGCGCTGGCCGCCTGGAAGCTCGGTCTGGCCGGAGTCGACCCGCGCGGCAGCGTCACCCTGGTCTCCAGCAACAAGCTCGCCCGCTACCCCGTGGGCACCGCCGCGCTGCTCCCGGCGCTCGCCGGCCACACCGACGGCTTCCGCACCAACTGCCCCGGCGCGGCGCTGACCGTCCGCCTCCCCGCGATCCGCGAGACGGCGGCCCGGTTGCAGGGCCGGCGCTGAGACCGGCGGGCTGCGGGCCCCGGCGCTGAGACCGGGTTGCACGCCCCGTCCGCGTCAGTCGTGGAACCGGCCCCACAGCCGCGGATAGCGCTCGGCCAGTGCGTCGTCGTCCTCGAACTCGACCGGGGTGCCCTCCGGTTCGGCCGGCGCGGGCGGGATGCCGAGGTCGGGGGCGACCGTTCCGGTGAGCTGCTCGTAGGCCTCGTCCGCCGCGTACCCCAGTTCCTCGCCGTCGCCGTCGATCTCCTCGTCGAAGTCGTCGAGCAGTTCGGCGAGCGAGTCCGGGTCGTGCAGGGCACCCTCGAACACCTCCCGGCCCTGGCCGATCAGCCAGCACCGGAAGTAGTCGAAGGCGTCGTCGCTCGCCCCGTCCAGCAGCACCCACGCGGCGCCCCACAGATCCCAGCGGTACGCGCGGTTGTAGCGGGACTCGAAGTGACGGGCGAAGTCGAGAACCTGCTCCGGATCGAACCCGAGCAGCCGCTCCACGAGCAGATCGGCCTGCTCCTCGGGATCCCCCTCGGCGGCCCCGCGCGTCGCGTCGATCAGCTCCCAGAACTCCGTCTCGTCCATCACGGGTTCAAGCATCGGTCCTCGCACCGCCCCCCGCACGCGGAGTGCGGCGGATCGTTGCACGTCCTACACCCTCCGCCCCGCGAGGGACCGCCGGGCGCCCTTCGCGGCGGCCCGCCGCCCCGCACCGCGCACCGGGGCCCGGCTTCCGCACCGCGCACCGGCGGCCCGCCGCCCCGCACCGCGCACCGGGGCCCGCCCCCTGCCGCGCGTCGGCGCCTTCACGCCACCCCGGCGCCCGCTCCGCCCGCCCCCGGTGCTTCCTCTCCGCCGGCCGCCGACGGGTTCCCGGTGCCGTACAGGGCGGCCAGGCGCAGGGCGTCCCGGGTGAAGCGCTCCCGCAGCGACGCGGGGGCCAGGATCTCCGCTTCCGGACCCAGGGCGCCGAGCTGGGCGTGCGCGACCTCCTCCGATTCCACCGGCAGGGTCACCGTCGTCCGGCCGTGTCCGTCCGGGGCACCGGCACTGGCCAGGGCCTCGCGGGCCGCCGCCGGGTCGACGGCGTGCGGCAGCCTGCGCAGCCCCTTCTCGGACAGCCGCACGACCACCTCGGCGCGCAGGATCGAGCGGGCGAACTGCTCGGCGCGCTCCGCCCAGAAGGCGGCCAGGTCGAAGCTCTCGTCCCGGGCGAACCGCTCCCCGCCCGGTTCGACCGCCGTGAACCGGTCGAGCCGGTAGACCCGGTGAGCGGCCGGTTCTGCTCGGTGAGCGGTTGGGTCCCGGTGCGTCGCCCGGGCTCGGTGAGCGGTTGCGTCCCGGTGAGCCGCTCCGGCTCGGGCAGCCGTTCCCGGCCGGTGCGCGCCCGGCCCGCCGTCCGGCGCGTGCTCCGCGACCCGCGCGCACAGGTACCACGCGCCGGCCTTCAGCACGAGCCCGTACGGCTCCAGCTCGCGTACGACCTCCGGGGCGCCCTCCGCGCGCCGGTAGCGCACGGTGAGGACGAGGTCGCTCCAGACCGCGTCCGCCACGGCGGGCAGCAGCGGGGGCACCGTGGGTTCACGGAACCAGGCCGGGGCGTCCAGGTGGAAGCGCTGCGCCGCCGTGCGGGGGGCGTCGCGCACGGCGGGCAGCAGTGCCGCGGACACCTTCAGCCGGGCCGCCGAGGCGGCGTCCTCCAGGCCCATGTCCCGCAGCGCGCCCGGCACACCGCTGAGGAACAGCGCCTCCGCCTCACCGCGCGCCAGGCCCGTCAGCCGCGTGCGGTAACCGCCCACCAGCCGGTAGCCGCCGGCCCGCCCCCGGTCGGCGTACACCGGCACGCCCGCCTCCGACAGGGCCTGCGCGTCCCGCGTGACGGTCCGCTCCGACACCTCCAGCTCACGCGCCAGCTCGGCGGCGGTCATCGGCTGCCGCGACTGGAGCAGCAGCACCATCTTGATCAGGCGGGCGGCACGCATACGGCCATCATGCCGGGGACCACTGACAGCGCTGACGGCGAAGGGGCACGGCGGACGCGCCGTGCCCCTTCGGACGGGACCCCGGCCCTCGCGGGCCGAGCTCCTCACAGGCCGTACTGGCTGTACAGACCGTACTCGTTACTGGCCGTACTGGCCGTACTTGTTACAGGCCGTACTTCTCCCGGGCCTCCTTGACCGCCGAGGCCTTGACCTCGCCGCGCCGGGCCAGCTGCGCCAGGGCCGCGACGACGATCGACTCGGCGTCCACCCCGAAGTGGCGGCGGGCGGCCTCACGGGTGTCCGACAGGCCGAAACCGTCGGCGCCCAGCGACGAGTAGTCCTGCTCGACCCACTGCGCGATCTGGTCCGGGACCTGGCGCATGTAGTCGGAGACCGCCAGCACCGGACCCTCGGCGCCCTGGAGCGCCTGGCGTACGAAGGGCACCCGCTCCTCGCCGCGCAGGAGGGCCGCGTCGGCCTCCAGCGCGTCGCGGCGCAGCTCGCCCCACGAGGTCGCCGACCACACGTCGGCGGCCACGCCCCACTCCTCGGCGAGCAGCCGCTGCGCCTTGAGCGCCCAGTGGATCGCCGTGCCCGAGCCGAGCAGCTGGATGCGCGGCGCGTTCGCCGGGGCGGTCAGACCGGCCGACTCCGCCGTGTTGAAGCGGTACAGGCCCTTGACGATGCCCTCGTCGATGCCGAGGCCGGACGGCTTGGCCGGCTGCGGCAGCGGCTCGTTGTAGACGGTGAGGTAGTAGAAGACGTTCTGGTCCTCGCCCTCGGCCGCCTCGCCGTACATGCGGCGCAGGCCCTCCTTGACGATGACCGCGATCTCGTACGCGAACGCCGGGTCGTAGGAGAGTGCCGCCGGGTTGGTGGCCGCGATGACCGGGGAGTGGCCGTCGGCGTGCTGCAGGCCCTCACCGGTGAGCGTGGTGCGGCCGGCCGTGGCGCCGACGAGGAAGCCGCGGCCGAGCTGGTCGCCGAGCTGCCACATCTGGTCGGCGGTGCGCTGCCAGCCGAACATCGAGTAGAAGATGTAGAACGGGATCATCGGCTCGCCGTGCGTCGCGTACGACGACGAGGCGGCGATGAAATCGGCCATGGAACCGGCCTCGGTGATCCCCTCGTTGAGGATCTGGCCGTTCTTGGCCTCCTTGTAGTACATCAGCTGGTCGCGGTCGACCGGCTCGTACGTCTGGCCCTTGGGGGAGTAGATCCCGAGCGAGGGGAACAGCGACTCCATGCCGAACGTGCGCGCCTCGTCGGGGACGATCGGCACCCAGCGCTTGCCGGTCTCCTTGTCGCGGACCAGGTCCTTGACCAGGCGGACGAAGGCCATGGTGGTGGCCACGCTCTGCGAGCCGGAGCCCTTGTCGAAGGCGCCGAACGCCTTGTCGGCCGGGGCCGGCAGGGCCGCGACGGGGTGCACCCGGCGGGCCGGGGCCGGGCCGCCGAGGGCCGCGCGGCGCTCCTGGAGGTAGCGCACCTCGGGGGAGTCGGCACCGGGGTGGCCGTAGGGGACCTGGCCGTCGACGAAGTCGCTGTCCTTGATCGGCAGCTCCAGCAGGTCACGCATCTGCTTGAACTCGTCCACCGACAGCTTCTTCATCTGGTGGTTGGCGTTCTTCGAGGCGAAGCCGCTGCCCAGGGTGTGGCCCTTGACCGTCTGCGCCAGGATCACCGTCGGGGCGCCCTTGTGCTCCAGGGCCGCCTTGTACGCGGCGTAGACCTTGCGGGCCTCGTGGCCGCCGCGCGAGTAGTGGAAGCACTCGATGATCTTGTCGTCGCTCAGCAGCTTCGCCATCTCGGCGAGCGCCGGGTCGGCGCCGAAGAAGTCCTGGCGGATGTAGGCCGCGTCGCGGGTCTGGTACGTCTGGATCTGCGCGTCCGGCACCTGGCGCAGACGGCGCAGCAGCGCGCCCGTGGTGTCGAGCTGGAACAGCTCGTCCCAGGCGGTGCCCCACAGCGACTTGACCACGTTCCAGCCGGCGCCGCGGAACTGGGCCTCCAGCTCCTGCACGATCTTGAAGTTGGCGCGGACCGGGCCGTCCAGGCGCTGCAGGTTGCAGTTGATGACGAACGTGAGGTTGTCGAGCTGCTCCCGGGCGGCCAGCGCGAGCGCGGCCGTCGACTCGGGCTCGTCCATCTCGCCGTCACCGAGGAACGCCCACACGTGCGAGGCGGAGACGTCCTTGATGCCGCGGTTGGTGAGGTAGCGGTTGAAGCGCGCCTGGTAGATCGCCGACAGCGGGCCGAGGCCCATGGAGACGGTCGGGAACTCCCACAGCCAGGGCAGGCGGCGCGGGTGCGGGTAGGACGGCAGGCCGTTGCCGCCGGCCTCCTGGCGGAACTTGTCCAGGTGGGCCTCGGTCAGGCGGCCGTCCAGGAAGGCACGGGCGTAGATGCCGGGGGAGGCGTGGCCCTGGATGTACAGCTGGTCGCCGGAGCCGTCGCCCTCCTTGCCGTGGAAGAAGTGGTTGAAGCCGGTCTCGTACAGCCATGCCGCCGAGGCGAAGGTGGCGATGTGGCCGCCGACGCCGTACTTGGAGCCGCGGGTGACCATCGCCGCCGCGTTCCACCGGTTCCACGCGGTGATGCGGGCCTCCATGGCCTCGTCACCGGGGACGGCCGGCTCGGCCGCGGTCGGGATGGAGTTGACGTAGTCGGTCTCCAGGAGCTTCGGCAGGGCGACACCAGTGCCCTCGGCACGCTCCAGCGTGCGGCGCATCAGATACGCGGCACGGTGCGGCCCGGCCGCCTTGGCAACGGCGTCCAGGGAGGCCTGCCATTCGGCGGTCTCCTCGGGGTCGCGGTCCGGGAGCTGGTCGAGCTCGCTCGGCTGGATGGCGTTGGGGTCGGTCATGTCGCCGCCTTCCTCAGTCGAAGGGGGTTCCCTCATCTGCAAGGGTTCGGGGGTGCCCTAGGTCTTTGGCAGGACAGGGCTTGAGGGGCTCTGGGTAGAAGCCCGTCGCCGACTGTAACTCCCTGATCGATGATCGATCAAAGGGTTGAGGGTCAAAACCTCTTGATTACGAGAAAGTCGGCACCCGGTGCCTTTCGAACAGGCACGCGGTGCCGTGTTTTCGAAGCGTTTTCGCAGGTGAGCGGCGAAGTGCTCGACTGGTCGGGCGGGGGACCGACGGCTCACGGACACGGTGGGGCAGCCCGGACGGGGGGTCACGGACGCGGTGCGCAGCCCGGACGCGGTGTCACGGACGTGTGGCCCGCAGCCCGAGGACGTGCGTCACGGGCGCGGCGCGCAGCCCAGGACGTGCGCCTTCACCAGTTCCGCGATCCGCGCGTCCCGCCTGCGGAACGCCTGCACCAGCTCCTCGTGCTCCTCCGCGTACGACTGCTGGACGGTGCCCAGCCAGCGGATCGACAGCGCCGTGAAGACCTCGATGCCCAGGCCCTCCCAGGTGTGCAGCAGCACCGAGTTGCCGGCCGCGCGCACCAGCTCCCGGTGGAAGCCCACCGTGTGCCGCACCTGCGCGGTGCCGTCGGCCCGCCGGTCGGCCTCGTACAGCGCGGACACGTGCGGCTCCAGGGCCGAGCAGTCCTCGGCCAGCCGCTCGGCCGCCAGCTCCGCCGCGATGGCCTCCAGACCGGCCCGGACGGGGTAGCTCTCCTCCAGGTCGGCGGCGCTCAGGTTGCGCACCCGCACGCCCTTGTTCGGGGCCGACTCGATCAGCCGCAGCGACTCCAGCTCGCGCAGCGCCTCCCGCACCGGGGTCTGGCTGACCTCCAGCTCGGTCGCGATCCGCCGCTCCACGATCCGCTCGCCCGGCTTCCAGCGCCCGCTGACGATCCCCTCCACGATGTGCTCGCGGATCTGCTCGCGCAGCGAGTGGACGACGGGCGCGGTCATGGAGGCTCCTTAAAGCGGGACCGGGCGGCGGCCCCCGGGGGCGTTGACGCTTAGACAATACGGCGGTCAGCGCGGGGCGGAAGGGCGCATACGGGCGCTTTCACGCAGGTGAGACGAGGCTTACACGCCGTGATGGCCAAGAAACGGCAAACGGCGGCGCCCCCGTCCGGAGTGCTCCGGACGGGGGCGCCGCACCCGCTCTTCCCGTGTGGGGACGAGGTCACAGGCCGGTCCCGACGCCGTCGGGACCCTCGGCCCGGGTCACAGACCCAGCTCGACCTCGAACTCGCCCGCCTCCAGGATCGCCTTGACCGCCGTCAGGTAACGGGCCGCGTCGGCGCCGTCCACCAGGCGGTGGTCGTAGGAGAGGGTCAGGTAGGTCATGTCGCGGACGCCGATGACCGTGCCCTCCTCGGTCTCGATGACGGCCGGACGCTTGACCGTGGCACCGATGCCGAGGATCGCCACCTGGCCCGGCGGCACGATGATCGTGTCGAACAGGGCGCCGCGCGAACCGGTGTTGGAGATGGTGAAGGTCGCACCGGACAGCTCGTCGGGCGTGATCTTGCTCGCCCGGACCTTGCCCGCCAGCTCGGCCGTGGCCTTGGCGATGCCGGCGATGTTCAGGTCACCGGCGTGCTTGATGACCGGGGTCATCAGGCCCTTCTCGGAGTCCACCGCGATACCGACGTTCTCGGTGTCGAAGTAGGTGATGGTCCCCTCGGCCTCGTTGATCTTGGCGTTGATGGCCGGGTGGGCCTTCAGCGCCTGCGCGGCGGCCTTGACGAAGAACGGCATCGGGGAGAGCTTGACGCCCTCACGCGCGGCGAAGGAGTCCTTCGCCTTGGCCCGCAGCTTCATCAGCCGGGTCACGTCGACCTCGACCACCGAGGACAGCTGCGCCTGCTCGTGCAGGGCCTTGACCATGTTGTCGCCGATGACCTTGCGGATCCGCGGCATCTTCACGGTCTGGCCGCGCAGCGGGGAGGCCTCCAGGGCGGGGGCCTTCTTCGCGGCGGGCGCGGCAGCGGCGGCGGGGGCCGGGGCGGCCGGGGCCTTCGCGGCCTCGGCGGCGGCGAGGACGTCCTGCTTGCGGATGCGTCCGCCGACGCCGGTGCCCTTGACGGAGCCCAGGTCGACGCCGTTCTCGGCGGCGAGCTTGCGCACCAGCGGGGTCACGTAGGCGCCCTCGTCGGTCGCCTGGGCGGCGGGAGCCGGAGCCGCGGGAGCGGCGGCCGGGGCCGGGGCGGCCGGAGCCTGCGGAGCCGGAGCGGCCGGAGCCTGCGGGGCGGGGGCCTGCGGGGCGGCCGCGGGGGCCTGCGGAGCCGGGGCCGCGGGGGCCTGCGGAGCCGGGGCCGGGGCCGGGGCGGCCGGGGCCTGCGGAGCCGCGGGGGCCGGGGCGGCGGCCGGGGCCGGGGTCTCGGCGGCGGGCGCCGGGGCCGGGGCGGCCGGGGCAGCGGCGGGAGCGGCACCCGGAGCGCCGATGACGGCGAGCTTGGCGCCGACCTCGGCGGTCTCGTCCTCGCCGACGACGATCTCCAGGAGCACACCGGAGGTGGGCGCCGGGATCTCGGTGTCGACCTTGTCCGTGGAGACCTCGAGCAGCGGCTCGTCGGCCTCGACGGAGTCGCCGACCGACTTCAGCCAGCGGGTCACGGTGCCCTCGGTGACCGACTCGCCCAGCGCGGGCAGGACCACGTCGGTGCCCTCGGCGGCACCGGCCGGCGCGGCCGGGGCCTCGGCGGCGGGAGCGGGCGCCTCGGCGGCGGGGGCCTCGGCGGCCGGAGCCGGCGCGGGCTCGGCGGCCTCGGCGGGGGCGGCCTCGGCGGCGGGCGCCGGAGCCGCGGCGGGGGCGCCGGAGCCGTCGTCGATGACGGCCAGCTCGGCGCCGACCTCCACCGTCTCGTCCTCGGCGACCTTGATGGAGGCCAGCACACCGGCGGCGGGCGAGGGGATCTCGGTGTCGACCTTGTCGGTCGAGACCTCGAGCAGCGGCTCGTCGGCCTCGACGCGCTCGCCCTCGGCCTTCAGCCAGCGGGTGACAGTGCCCTCGGTGACGCTCTCGCCGAGCGCCGGCAGGGTTACGGAAACCGACATGGTTTCGGTTGCTCCTTACGAAGTACGGAAGTCTGTGTCGTCGCGCCCGTTGACCGAAGGCTCAGTCGTGGGAGTGGAGGGGCTTGCCGGCCAGGGCCAGGTGGGCCTCGCCGAGCGCCTCGTTCTGCGTCGGGTGGGCGTGGATGAGCTGCGCGACCTCGGCCGGCAGCGCCTCCCAGTTGTAGATCAGCTGCGCTTCGCCGACCTGCTCGCCCATGCGGTCGCCGACCATGTGGACGCCGACCACGGCACCGTCCTTGACCTGGACGAGCTTGATCTCGCCCGCGGTCTTGAGGATCTTGCTCTTTCCGTTGCCCGCCAGGTTGTACTTCAGGGCGACGACCTTGTCCGCGCCGTAGATCTCCTTGGCCTTGGCCTCGGAGACACCGACGGAGGCGACCTCCGGGTGGCAGTACGTCACCCGGGGGACACCGTCGTAGTCGATCGGAACGGTCTTCAGACCGGCCAGGCGCTCCGCCACCAGGATGCCCTCCGCGAAGCCGACGTGCGCGAGCTGGAGGGTGGGGACCAGGTCGCCGACGGCCGAGACGGTCGGGACGTTGGTGCGCATGTACTCGTCGACGAGGACGTAACCGCGGTCCATCGCGATCCCGGCCTCCTCGTAGCCCAGGCCCTGGGAGACCGGGCCGCGGCCGATGGCGACGAGCAGGACCTCGGCCTCGAACTCCTTGCCGTCGGCGAGGGTGACCTTCACGCCGTCCTGGGTGTACTCGGCCTTCTCGAAGAACGTGCCGAGGTTGAACTTGATGCCCCGCTTGCGGAAGGCGCGCTCCAGCAGCTTGGAGCTGTTCTCGTCCTCGACCGGGACCAGGTGCTTGAGGCCCTCGACGATGGTGACGTCGGTGCCGAAGGACTTCCACGCGGAGGCGAACTCGACGCCGATCACGCCGCCGCCGAGGATGATCGCGGACTTCGGCACGCGGTCCAGGACGAGGGCGTGGTCGGAGGAGATGACGCGGTTGCCGTCGATGGTCAGGCCGGGCAGGGACTTCGGCACGGATCCGGTCGCCAGGAGGATGTGGCGGCCCTGGATCCGCTGACCGTTGACGTCGACGGAGGTCGGGGAGGACAGCCGGCCCTCGCCCTCGATGTAGGTCACCTTGCGGGAGGCGATGAGGCCCTGCAGACCCTTGTACAGGCCCGAGATGACCTCGTCCTTGTACTTGTGGACGGCGGGGACGTCGATGCCCTCGAAGGAGGCCTTGACACCGAACTGCTCGCTCTCGCGGGCCTGGTCGGCGATCTCGCCCGCGTGCAGCAGGGCCTTGGTGGGGATGCAACCCCGGTGCAGGCAGGTACCGCCGACCTTGTCCTTCTCGATCAGGGCGACGTCCAGGCCCAGCTGCGCCCCGCGCAGGGCCGCGGCGTAACCGCCGCTGCCACCGCCGAGGATCACTAGGTCGAAAACGGTGCTGGCGTCGTTCGCCACGTCACGTCCTCCATGCATGTGCGCCGTGCCGGTCGTCGCTGACCGGCGGGCGGCTTGTGTCCGGCCGCTCGTTCTTCGGCCCTTTGGGTGGGGGCCCTGTCCTGCCGTCGCCCATCTTCGCACTTGTCGGGGGTGAACGAGACGCGGGGCCGGGGTGTGAGACATCCCACCCGCCGCGGCCACCGCGACGGACCGCCGGGACCGCGACGACGGACCGCCGTGGCCACCGCGTCCGGCCGGCCGCGTGCCCGGGGCCGGCCGGCCGGACGCACGAGGTGCCCGCCGGGCACGGGGCGGCCCCGGGTGCGTCGCGCACCCGGGGCCGCCCCGGTGGGGAAGGGCCTCAGCCCAGGTCGCCCGCCGCCGTCAGCTCGGCGAGCCGGACGAGCGTGCGCACCGCGCTGCCCGTACCGCCCTTGGGCGTGTAACCGAAGGGGCCCTGCTCGTTGAAGGCCGGACCCGCGATGTCCAGGTGGGCCCAGGTGATGCCGTCACCGATGAACTCGCGCAGGAACAGACCGGCCACCAGGCCGCCGCCCATCCGCTCGCCCATGTTGGCGATGTCGGCGGTGGGGGAGTCCATGCCCTTGCGCAGGTGCTCGGGCAGCGGCATCGGCCACGCCGCCTCGCCGACCTCCTCCGCGGCCTCGTGGATCGCGGAGCGGAACGCGTCGTCGTTCGCCATGATCCCGAAGGTGCGGCTGCCGAGCGCCAGCACCATCGCGCCGGTCAGGGTCGCCACGTCCACGATCGCGTCCGGCTTCTCCTGCGAGGCCGCCCACAGCGCGTCCGCGAGCACCAGCCGGCCCTCGGCGTCCGTGTTGAGCACCTCCACCGTCTTGCCGCTGAACATGCGCAGCACGTCACCGGGGCGGGTGGCGGAACCGGAGGGCATGTTCTCGGCGAGCGCCAGCCAGCCGGTGACGTTGACCTCCAGGCCGAGGCGGGCGGCGGCGACGACGGCGGCGAACACGGCGGCCGCACCGCTCATGTCGCACTTCATCGTCTCGTTGTGACCGGCCGGCTTGAGCGAGATGCCGCCCGAGTCGTAGGTGATGCCCTTGCCGACCAGCGCCAGGTGCTTCGTCGCCTTCGGGCTGGTGTACGACAGCTTGACCAGACGCGGTGCCGCCGCCGAGCCGGCGCCGACGCCGAGGATGCCGCCGTAACCGCCCTTGGCGAGCGCCTTCTCGTCCAGCACCTGGATCTTCAGGCCGTGCGCCTTGGCCGCGTCCTGCGCCAGCGCCGCGAAGGCGGCCGGGGTGAGGTCGTTCGGCGGGGTGTTGATGAGGTCGCGGGCGCGGTTCAGCTCCTCGGCGACGGCGGTGGCACGCTCGATCGCCGCCTTGTACGCCTTGTCGCGGGGCTTGCCGCCGAGCAGCACGACGTCGGCCAGCGGCGCCTTGCCGCCCCGGCCCTTGGCGTCCTTGCCGTTCTCCTTGTACGCGTCGAAGGAGTACGCGCCGAGCAGCGCGCCCTCACCGACGGCACCGGCGTCCGCGGCATCCGCGAGCGGCAGCGCGAACGCGGCCTTCTTCGCGCCGTTGAGGGCGCGGGCGGCCACACCGGCCGCCCGGCGCAGCGCCTCGGCGTCGAACCCGGCGTCCTTCTCGGGCTCCGCGCCCAGGCCCACCGCCAGCACCAGCGAGGCCTTGAAACCGGACGGCGCGGGCAGCTTCGTCACCTCGCCCTCGGCCCCGGAGGCACCGAGGGTCTCCAGGACGTCGGCGAGCTTGCCGTCGTAGCCGGCGTCGACGGCTTCGGCACCCGGTGCGACGACCGGGCCCTTGGCGCCCTTGGCGACACCGACGACGATCGCGTCGGCGCGCAGGCCGGGCGCCGCGGCGGTGCTGAGAGTGAGAGCAGTCACGGTGGTGATTTCTCGCTTCCCTGTGAAAGGTGGTTGGCCGAATGCGGGTGGGTCGACCGGGCCCCGCGACCGACCTTAAGGCCCTGTCGGACCCGACTCCTCCTGCGGTGCGGTCTTCACCCGGGCAGGCAAACACCCGGCACGAGCCTACGCGCGTCGGGACGGGGATCCGTCGCGCGGGCGCCGTCCGGGGGTGGCGGGTCCTCGTCCGGCGCCCCGCGCCCCGGTGCACCGGGGCCGTACGGCACGGCAACTCCCCTGGCGGCGGGGCACTTAGAGCTGCGGACGGAAGGGGAGCCCGGGCTCGCGACGCCCGGCACGCACGCTCGCGGCGTTGCCGAAAGGCCCTGACAGCTCCGCCACAAGGACCTTCCGGCGCCTTGCGATCGCACGCACCGGACACCGCGCGCCGATCGGACTCCCCTTCTGTCCGCAGCTCTCCGGGGCATCGGAGATGATCGTCGGGTGCACACCCCCACAGATCACCCCACTCGCCCCGCGGACCACCGCCCGGCCCGTCCGGCAGGACGCCCGGTCCTCCTCGCCGCCCTGCTCCTGCTGCTGCTCACCGGATGCGCGGGGCGGGCGGACGGTGACGGCGGCCCGGCCGAGGACGGCTCCACGGGCCGCGCCACGCACTCTCCGGGCGCCGCCGCGAGTCCGGCGGACCGCTGGCGGCCCCGCCCGGGCACCACGTGGCAGTGGCAGCTCAGCGGCCGGCTCGACACCTCCGTCGACGTGGCCGTCTACGACATCGACGGGTTCGACCACTCGAAGGAGACCGTCGCCGGACTGCACCGCGCGGGCCGCAAGGTCATCTGCTACGTCTCCACCGGCGCCTGGGAGGACTTCCGGCCCGACGCGGACCGGTTCCCCGAGGCGGTGCTCGGCAAGGGCAACGGCTGGAAGGGCGAACGCTGGCTCGACATCCGCCGCACCGACGTACTGGAACCCCTCATGGCCGCCCGCCTCGACATGTGCCGGGACAAGGGCTTCGACGCGGTGGAGCCCGACAACATGGACGGCTACAAGAACCGGACCGGCTTCCCGCTGACCGCCGCCGACCAGTTGCGCTACAACCGCCTCGTCGCCTCCCTCGCCCACGAGCGCGGCATGTCCGTCGGCCTGAAGAACGACCTGGGCCAGATCCCGCAGCTGGTGGGGGACTTCGACTTCGCGGTCGACGAACAGTGCGCGCAGTACGGCGAGTGCGACGGCCTGAAGCCGTTCGTCGCGGCCGGCAAGGCGGTGTTCCACGTCGAGTACGAACTGCCCACCAGCCGCTTCTGCGCGCAGTCCCGCCGCCTGAAGCTGAGTTCGCTGCTCAAGAAGTACGAGTTGGGGGCGTGGCGCCAGGCGTGCTGAAGCCGTGACCGCCCGGCGGCGCGGGGAAACCCGGTCCGGCGGGCGGCGACGGGAAACCCGGTCCGGCGGGCGGCGACGGGAAACCCGGGCCGGGCGGCGGGGTGAAGTCCGGTCCGGTGGGCGGCGCGGGGAAGCCGGGGACCGCTGCGCCGGGGGCGCCCGCGCCGGCTGGTGCGCCGGGGGCGCGCAGCCACAGGCCGGTGACCGCCGTCCGCGCCACCCGGTCGGCCAGCGACCGCCGGGCGGGGAAGAGCACCGGCAGGGCGTTGACGAGGAAGAGCAGCACGGCCAGCGCCCACACCAGCACCGACAGCAGGAAGTGCCCCTCGATCAGCAGGACGCAGGCCACGGCGTAGACGGCGACGTCGGCCGCCGTGGTGACGGCGGCCCTGAGCGCGGCCGAACGGGCCCGCCGGGACAGCGGGGAGAGCGGCGCGACCTTCAGGCCGAGCAGCGCCTTGCCCACCGTCCGCCCGGTCAGGGCGAGGCAGGCCCACTGGTAGACGAAGGCGGCGAGCACCAGCAGCGCGAACGCCTGCTCCACGTACAGCACCGCCTTGTTCCACAGCGACAGCCCGAGGTGCTCGGAGCTGCCGATGACGTCACCGCGCGAACCGAGCAGGTCCAGGCCGCCGCGGGTGGCCAGTTCCGGTACGTCGGTGACGAGGAGGGAGATCCGGTGGAAGGTGAGTACGGCGAGCGCGGCGGCCGCGGCGACCACCAGCGCGAAGTCGATCGACCAGGCCATGGCACGGCGCAGCTTCGGCACAGACGTCCCCCGATCCCGCTCATGTCTGTTCGGCCGTTCAGCCTACCGAGGGCGGACGGAGGGTCGAAAGGGTCGGCGGGAATCGTTTCAGCCCAGTGACAGGACGACCAGCGCACAGGTCGCCGCCGTCTCGGCGAGGCCCCCGAAGACGTCACCGGTCACTCCGCCGAAGCGGCGCGTGCAGTGGCGCAGCAGGAGTTCGGCGGCGGCCAGGGAGGCGAGCACGGCGCCCGCCGAGAGGAGGGCGGTGCCCGTCCCGAGGGCCGCGCCGGCCGCGCCCGCCGCCAGGGTGACGGCGAGCGCCGCGGCGAGCGCGCCGGGCACCGGCACCACTCCGGCGACGGCCGCCCCCAGGCCCTCCGGTCGCGCGGCGGGCACCCCGGCACGCGCGGCCAGGGTCAGCGCCACCCGGGCGGCGGTCGCCGCGACGACGGCCGCCAGGGCGCCCCGGGCCCACGAGCCGGCGTAGGCCTGCGCCAGGGCGGCCACCTGGGCCAGCAGCACGAGCAGCAGGGTGATGACGCCGAAGGGGCCGATGTCCGACTGCTTCATGATGCGCAGCGCGTCCTCGGCGGGTTTGCCGCTGCCGAGCCCGTCGGCGGTGTCCGCGAGCCCGTCCAGGTGCAGACCGCGGGTCAGCGCGGCGGGCACGGCGGCGGTGGCGACGGCGGCGAGCAGCGGTGCGGCGCCGAGGAAGAGCAGCAGCAGACCCACGGCGGCCGCCACGAGGCCGGTCGCGAGTCCGGCGAGCGGGGCGCACAACATCCCGCCGCGGGCCGCCCGGCGGTCCCAGCGGATCACCCGCACCGGCAGCACGGTCAACGTGCCGAAGGCGAACCGGAGCCCGTGCGGCACCGCCCCCGACGAGGACGGCGGCGACCCGGGCGAGGAGGGCGGGGACACGGACACGCAGGCAGCCTACGGGACCCCGTGCGACCCCCGGCGGCGGGCGCCTCGCCTCGCCCTGTCGTCGGGCGCCGCGGCTCGCCTGTGGTCGGGCGCCGCGGCTCGCCTCGCGGTCGGGCGGTGCTTCGGCGGACGGCCGGTGGCCGCCGGTGGAGGAGCGGCGCCCCCGCGGGCGGGGCAGACTGCATACATGGGGCACTGGCTGTACCGCAACATCGTCGAACCCGGCAAACTGCCCCTGCTCCTCGCGCTGGGCGCGTTCGTGGCCACGTTCGTGGTCACCCGGGTCATCACCCGCCTGATCCGCGCCGGGAAGGGCCCCTTCGGGAACGTCAGAGCCGGTGGGCTGCACATCCACCACGTCGTCCCGGGCGTCGTCCTCACCGTCGCCGGCGGCTTCGGCGCGGTCGCCACCAGCAACCGGCACGGCGTGGGCACGTCGGTCTTCGCGGTGGTCTTCGGCGTGGGCGCGGGCCTGGTCCTGGACGAGTTCGCGCTCATCCTGCACCTGGACGACGTCTACTGGACGGAGGCGGGCCGCAAGAGCGTCGAGGTGGTGGTCCTCACGGCGGCCCTGGTCGGTCTGGTCCTCGCCGGCTTCTCCCCGTTCGGCGTCAACGACGTGACCCCCGGCGAACTCCAGGACCGCGGCTCGGTCATCGCCGGGGTGGCCGTCAACTTCCTCTTCTCGCTGGTGGCCCTCAGCAAGGGCAAGCTGCGGCTGGCCGTCTTCGGCGCGATCGTGCCCTTCCTCGCCCTGGTCGCCGCCGTCCGTCTCGCCCGGCCCGGCTCCTACTGGGCCAGGCGCTTCTACCGCCACCGCCCGCGCGCACGGGCCCGCGCCGACCTGCGCGCCTACCGCCACGACCGCCGCTGGGCCGCGCCCCGCCGCGCCCTGCAGGACTGGATCGGCGGCAAGCCGGACACCCGGCCGAGGGCCCTGGCACCGGCGGCCCCGGGGGCCGGCCCGGACGCGGGCCCGGATGCGGGCAGGGGCACGGATGCGGGCAGGGGTGCGGCGTCGAGCACGGACACGGCCTTGGGCAGGCGTACGGATCCGGGCAGGCGTACGGATCCGGGCAGTGGCACGGGTACGGATCCGGGTACCGCTTCAGGGAGGGGGACGGATCGGGGTACCGGTACGGCCTCCGGCCCCGCGTCCGGACCCGGCCCGGAGGCGGACCCCGACCGCCGCACGTCCGAGTGACCGGACTCGGCAGACCGTTTCCGCCGGACCGTGTCCGTCAGGCCGTACTCGTCAGGCCGTGTCCCGCGGGGACACGTCGGGTCTGCGTCAGGACTGCCTCGCCGCCGTCCGTGTGGCCGGCAGGCCCGGGGCGCTGGGCCCCGCCGTCAGGAAACCCTCCGCGCGCGCCGCCGCCAGGCCGATGCGCGGCAGGTCCGCGCTCTTCTCGAAGAGCAGGAACCGCGGCTCCCAGACGGGCCGGTACTTGGCGTTGGCGCGGTACAGCGACTCGATCTGCCACCACCGGGAGAAGAAGCCGAGCAGCGAGCGCCACACCCGCAGCACCGGCCCGGCGCCGAGGCGCGAGCCGCGCTCGAAGACCGACCGGAACATCGCGAAGTTGAGCGAGACCTGGGTGACCCCGACCTCCGGGGCGCGGCGGAGCAGTTCGATGACCATGAACTCCATGAGCCCGTTCTCGGCGTCCCGGTCGCGGCGCATGAGGTCGAGGGAGAGGCCGCGGGGTCCCCAGGGCACGAAGGAGAGCAGGGCCCGCGGCTCGCCGTGCGCGTCGTGGCACTCCAGCATCACGCACCGTCCGTCCTGCGGGTCGCCGAGCCGGCCCAGCGCCATGCTGAACCCGCGCTCGGTGGGCCCGTCCCGCCAGTCCTCCGCCCGGCGCACCAGGGACGCCATCTCGCCCGGGGGGATGTCCTCGTGCCGCCGGACGCGCACCGTGTACCCGGCCCGCCGAACCCGGTTGTGGGCCTGCCGCACGGTCCGCATGGCCCGGCCCTCCAGGGTGAACTCGGCGACCTCCACCACGGCCTCGTCACCCAGCTCCAGGGCGTCGAGCCCGTGGCGCGCGTACACCGTGCCGGCCTCCTCGCTCGCGCCCATCACGGCCGGGATCCAGCCGTGCGCCCGCGCCTCGGCCAGCCACGGTCCGATGGCGCCGGGCCACGCCTCCGGGTCGCCCAGCGGATCCCCGGAGGCCAGTGACACCCCGCCCACCACCCGGTAGGCGACGGCGGCCTTCCCGGTCGGCGACCAGACGACGCTCTTCTCGCGGCGCAGCGCGAAGTAGCCGAGCGAGTCCCGCTCGCCGTGCCGGTCCAGCAGCTCGCGCAGCCGCTTCTCGTCGTCCGCGCCGAGCGGGTCGACGGCGCGCCGCGACCGGAAGGCGGCGTACAGGACGGCGAGCACGAGCGCCGTGGACATGACGTTGATGGCGACGTTCGCCCAGTTGGGGGTGGCGATGCCCGGGAAACGGGCCTCCGGCGCGGCGACCGAGACCAGCCGCAGTGTGCCGTAGTGCCAGCGTTCGAGGTACGTCGAACGGGCCGCGTCCGGCGCCTGGTTGGTCGCCGTCACCAGCAGCGTGGCCAGCAGTGAGGCGGTCGGCAGGCCGGCCGCGGCGACGCCGGCGGCCAGCCGGGGGTTGGCGCGGTCGCCCTTGGCGTAGAACTCGCGCCGCCCCAGCAGCAGGGCGGCCACGAAGGCGGCGGTGAGGACCAGGGAGATCCAGTTCTGCGCGGAGCGGCGGATCTCGGGGAGCGACAGCGCCAGCCCGAACAGCACCAGGAACGGCCCGCTCAGTCCGAGGTTCAGGATCCAGGCGGCCCGCTTGCGCCGCCGCATGGTGACGGCCAGGAAGGAGGCGAACACGCCGGAGGCGAAGCCGGCGGTGAGCAGGTACGGGGTGAACAGGTTCTGCTGGTTGTGCCGGCGTACGTCCTGGCCCAGGGAGACCCACACCGCGCTGAGGAAGTTGACGAACGCGACGGCCCGCAGATACCAGACGGCCCACGCGGCGGCCCGCCGCGAGACCGCTGCACCGGGGCGAGGGCGAACAGGTGCGACTCGGGCATCTCCCATGAAAGCTGATCATATGGGCGCACACGTGACGGGGGGCGGCACGGACGCGCGTCGCGCCGCACCCCCCGAGCGGGCGCGGACTCCACGGAGGCTCCGGCCTCCGTGGCCTGCGACCCCGGCCTCGGGAACACTCCGTTCCGGCCCCAGCGGCCCTTGACCACAGACCCGGCAGGCTCCGTCCGAGCCTCGGGGACCCGTGACCCCGGCCTCGGCGTCACTCCGTCCCGGACCCCATGGCCCGTGACCACCCGCCCGGCGTCACTCCGTCCCGGACCCCGCTTTCTCGTCCGCCGGGCTCCCGGTCCGGTCCTCCGGGTCCTCGGCCCCGTCCGCTCGGTCCTCGGTCCCGTCCGCTCGGCTCTCCGGCTCGTCCGCCGGGTCCTCGGGCGGGCCCTCGGGCAGCTCGGCGGCCAGGGCCGCCGCGGCCTGCACCAGCGGAAGCGCCAGCAGTGCCCCCGCGCCCTCCCCGACGCGCACCCCGTGCTCCAGCAGCGGCTCCAGCGCCATCCGGTCCAGCGCCTTCGCCTGCCCCGGCTCCCCGCTGCTGTGCCCCGCCAGCCACCAGTCCGGCGCCCGGAACGCCACCCGCTGCGCCACCAGCGCGCACGCCGCCGAGACGACCCCGTCCAGGACCACCGGCAGCTTGCGCACCGCGCACTGGAGCAGGAAGCCCGTCATCGCGGCCAGGTCGGCCCCGCCGACCGTCGCCAGCAGCGCCAGCTGGTCCCCGAGCACCGGCCGTGCCCGGCGCAGCGCGTCCCGGATCGCGGCGCACTTGCGCATCCACGCCAGGTCGTCGATCGCCTCGCCGCCCCGGCCGGTCACCACCGACGCGTCCGTCCCGCACAGCGCCGCGATCAGCACGGCCGCCGGGGTCGTCCCGCCCACGCTGATGTCACCGAGCACCACGAGGTCCGTACCGGAGTCGGCCTCCTCGTCGGCCACCGCGACCCCGGCCCGGAACGCCGCCTCGGCCTCCTCGGTGGTCAGCGCGTCCTCGATGTCGATGCGTCCGCTGCCGCGCCGCACCCGGTGCCGTACGACGTCCTCGGGCAGCGTCTCGGGCGCACAGTCCAGGGCCATGTCCACCACCCGCACCGGCACACCGTGCCGCCGGGCCAGCACCGACACGGGCCGGGCGCCCTCCAGGACCGCCCGCACCAACTGCTCGGCACCGCCCGCCGGACGGGCCGACACACCGAGTCCGGCGACCCCGTGATCACCGGCGAAGAGGACGACCCGCGGCCGCTCGACCGGCCGCACCGGCACGGAGCCCTGCGCCGCGGCCAGCCACTCACCCAGGTCGTCGAGGCGGCCCAGCGCACCGGGCGGCACGATCTGACGCTCCCTGCGCGCCTCGGCGTCACGGCGCACTCCGCCGTCCGGGCGCTCGATCAGATCGGTGAAGTCGTCGAGATTCAGCGAGCTCATTCGCCGAACAGTACCGGCCCCGGTCGAACAGGACGGAGCCACGTCCTCATGTCGCCCCTCCGCCCCACCACCCGCACGCCACGCCGCGGCACCGCTGCCCCCGGCCGCCCGGCTGCCTCCCGGTTCCGCCTCCGCGGCGCACCCGTACGGCGTCTTCCCGCCCGGGACATGGATCCCATACGTTCCCTTTGCACCTTTACGGGGAATTGTCGGCAGCGGGCGGCCGGACCGGCCGACCGCCCGCCCGGCGGCTCCCCGCCGTACGCCCTCTCGCCCACCGGGAGCCGCCCATGCCGCCCCTGCCGTACGCCCCGCGCGTCTACGACCCGCGCCGCATCGGCTACGCCGCCGAACTGGCCCAGGGCACCGACCGGTTCCACGAACCGCGCCGCGAGGACTGCCCCTGGTGCGGGTCGGCCCGGCTGCGCACCCGGCTGCGCGCGCCCGACCTGCTCCAGCGCAAACCGGGCCGGTTCACGCTCGACCAGTGCCGGGACTGCGGACACGCCTTCCAGAACCCCCGGCTCACCCCGGCGGGACTGGCCTTCTACCACCGGGACTTCGACGAGAGCGACCCGGGCGGCCTGCCCGACCCGGTGCTCGCCACCCGCCGCAGCCACCGCAGGCACCGCTGGGACGCCCGCCTGATGCGCGAGGTGGGCGAGCCGGAGAGCTGGCTCGACGTCGGCACGGGCCACGCCCACTTCCCCGCCGCGGCCCAGGAGGTGTTCCCGTACACCTCCTTCGACGGACTCGACCCGACGCCCCGCGTCCAGGCCGCCCGCGCGGCCGGACGGATCGAGGAGGCCCACGTCGGGCACCTCTGCGACCCGCGGATCGCCGAACGCCTGC
This sequence comes from Streptomyces sp. NPDC006743, assembly GCF_040703815.1. Taxonomy (NCBI): domain Bacteria; kingdom Bacillati; phylum Actinomycetota; class Actinomycetes; order Kitasatosporales; family Streptomycetaceae; genus Streptomyces; species Streptomyces sp. NPDC006743. The sequence goes on from NZ_JBEYJA010000002.1 coordinate 159,218, forward strand.
GCGGCCGCTACGACGTGGTCAGCATGTTCCACCACCTCGCCCACGCCCCCGACCCCCGCGCGGAACTGCGCGGCGCGCTCACCGCGCTGCGCCCCGGCGGCCACCTCCTGATCGAACTGCCCGACCCGCGCAGCGCGTTCGCCCTGCTCCTCGGCAAGTGGTGGCTGCCGCACGGCCAGCCACGCCACCTGCACCTGCCGCCCCTGCGCAACCTCCGCACCGAGCTGGAGTCCGCGGGCTGCACGGTCCTCGTCACCGACCGGCGCACCCCGCACACACCGAACGACCTCTCGGCGGCCCTCGCCCTGGTCCTCGCCCGCGCCCTGCCGGCCCCCGACGCGCCCTGGCGCCGGACCCCGCCGACCGCGCCCCGGCGGGCCCTGCGCGCGGTCCTCGCCGCCGCGACCGGCCCCCTCGTCGACGTGGCCGCGCTGGTCGACCTCGTCCTCGCCCCGCTGCTGCGCCGTACCCCGGGCCTGTCGAACACCTACCGGGTCGTCGCCCGCCGCGACACGGCCCGGCCGCTCTGACCCGCGGCCGGCGCCGGCGGCCTCACCCGCGCAGCCGCAGCGCCTGGCCCGCCACCACCAGCAGGACCTGTTCGCACTCGGCGGCGAAGGCCGCGTTCAGGCGGCCCAGTTCGTCGCGGTAGCGGCGGCCCGAGGCGGTGGCCGGGACGATGCCCGAGCCGACCTCGTTGGAGACGGCGACCACGGTCCGGCGGGCGGCGCGCACGGCCGACGTCAACGCGGCCGTACGCTCCCGCAGGGACCGTTCACCGCCGGCCGCCCACTCGTCGTCGTCCCAGGCACCGACCGCGTCCATCGCGTCCGTCAGCCACAGGGACAGGCAGTCGATCAGCAGGGGCGGCCCGTCCTGGGCGAGCAGCGGCACGAGGTCGCAGGTCTCGGCCGTGCGCCACGAGCCCGGCCGCCGCTCCCGGTGCGCGGCGACCCGCGCCGTCCACTCGCTGTCGCCGCCCCGGGTGCCGCCGGTGGCCACGTACAGCACCTCGGGGAAGGCCTCCAGCCGCCGCTCGGCCTCCACCGACTTGCCCGACCGCGCGCCGCCGAGCACCAGCGTGCGCCGGGGCACGTCGGGGACGGCCGCCATGTTCTCGTACGCCCCGATGGCCAGCGTGCTGCCGTCCGGCACGGCCCGTGCCCCGGCCGCCGCCAGCCGCCGGGACAGCTCCGCACCGGGCGGCACGTCGTGGTCGAGGTGGACGGCGACGACGTCCGTCGCCCGGCCCACCGCTCCCACCGCCCGCAGCTTCGCCAGCGCGTCCGGCCGCCCGACCACGTCCAGGAGGACCATGTCGTACGTCTGGACCGACCCCTCCTCCAGACCGGCCGGCGCGCCGCCCGGCGGCAGGTACAGCAGCCGCTTGCCGTCCGGCCCGGTCACCGCGTACCCCGTGCCCGGCGCGTCCAGCGCCACCGCCCGCACCCGGTGCCCGCTCAGCAGGGCCAGTTCACGCCCGTCGGGCACCCGGCCGGGCTGCGGCAGCCCGGCGGGCACCTCCACGGCGGGGCCGTCGTGCGGATGGGACATCAGCACCTGCGCCACCTGCCCCAGCGACTGCCCGGCCCGGGCGGCGGCGAACGCCACCCCGGGCGTCAGGTCCAGCAGCAGCGCCCCGTCCACGAGCAGCGCCGTCGCAGCGCGGGCCTGCGCGCCGAGGGCCGTCGCGCAGGCCGCGCAGGGGCAGTGGGGGCGGGGAAGCCCCTCGGGGGCACCGGTGCCGAGCAGAGTCACGTCCACGGACCCGATTTTCCAGTGTCGCCGCAGGTCTCGCGCATCCGGCTAGGCTGCGGGCAGGAGCCGGGCCATGATCCGCGTGGGGCGGCTCCGGCTGGGCAGTGTGTGCAGTAGATGCAATGTGTGCGGAGTGTGCTCACATCAGGGAGGCGTACATGGCGGCATGGACGTGGCGGTTCGAGACGGCCGACGGGGCGGAGGTCCAGCCCGCGGTGCAGCCGGAGGAGTTCACCACGCAGGGCGACGCCGAGTCCTGGATCGGTGAGAACTGGAAGGCCCTGGCCGACGGCGGCGCGGACCAGGTGCGGCTGTTCGAGGACGCCGCGGAGATCTACGGCCCGATGAGCCTGCACGCCGACCAGGCCCAGGCGTAGCACCGCCCGGCCCACGGCCCGGCCCCGCCGGACCTGGCACCGGACCACCGGCCCTGGTGCGGCCGGCGGGGCCGGGCTTTGTGGTTCCGGGGCGGGCGGCGGGGCCGGGCTTTCCGGTTTCGACGCGGTTCCGGCCCGTCGGCGGACGCCGGGCTCCGCCGTTGCGGCCTGGGCGGGCCGGCGGGGCCGAGGGGGCGGACGCTGCGGGCGGCCCGGTCCGGCGCGCCCCGCTCCTCTGGTTCCGGCGCTGCGGCGGGCCCGGTCCGGCGCCCCCGGCCCCCCCGTTCCGGCGCGGCGGGGGAGTGGTCACCGGCCGCCCTCGCCCCATCGCCGCGGCCGCGGTGCTCCCATCGCCGCGCCCACGGTGCTCACTGCTCGCCGAGCGTCACCTCCACCGTCTTCTCCGCACCGTCGCGCGAGTACGTCACCTTCGTCCGCTGCCCCGGTCTGTCCGCGGCCAGCGCCTCCGACAGCGAGGTGATGTCGGTGATGCCGGTGCCGCCCACCCGCAGGATGATGTCCCCGGGCCGGATGCCCGCCCGGTCCGCCGCGCCGCCCGCCTTCACGTCGACGACCGCCACCCCGGCGGGCTGGTAGGAGGCGTCGACGACGGTGCGCCCGGTGATGCCGAGCGCGGCCCGTCCGGAGTCGACGACCCTGCCGTACTTCACGATCTGACCGGCGATCGTCTTCACCAGGGACGCCGGGATCGCGAAACCGATGCCGGGCGCCGCGCTGCCCCCGAGCTGCGGGTCGGTGGCGGCCAGCGTCGGGATACCGATGACCCGCCCGTCGAGGTTCACCAGCGCGCCCCCGCTGTTGCCGGGGTTGATCGCCGCGGAGGTCTGCACCATGTCGGCGATGGTCGCCCCGGTGCCGCCGCCGCTCTGCCCCTCGCTGACGGTCCGCCCGGTGGCCGACACGATCCCCTGGGTGACGCTCGACGACAGCCCCAGCGGGGAGCCCATGGCGAGCACGATCTGCCCGACGGCGACCTTGTCCGAGTCGCCGAAGGCGGCCGCCTTCAGCCCGTGCGGCACCTTGTCCAGCTTGACGACGGCGAGGTCCTGCTCCGGGTAGGCGGAGACGAGCGTCGCCGTGAGCGTCTCCTCGCTGCCCGCCGTGGTGACGTGGAACCGCTTCTCGTTCCCCACGACGTGCGCGTTGGTGACGATGTGCCCCTTGTCGTCGTAGACGACCCCCGAGCCGAGGTCGCGGCTGGCCTGGATCTGGACGACCGACGGCAGGACTTCCCTGATCACCCGCTGGTAGTCGCTCTGCAGGTCGTCCGCGGTCGCCGGGGCGGCCACCTGCCGCCCGGCCGGCGGCGTCCGGGTGCCGGAGGCCGCCGCCTCCTCCTCGGGCGGCGCGGTGGACCCGCTGCACCCGGACAGCACGGCGGCACAGCACACCAGCGCGGCGAGCGGCCCGATCAGGCGACGGGACCGGACCCTCGCACGGACACCCACCGGGAGCCCCGGACGAGGCTGAGGACGAGGGTGAGGACGAGGGTGAGGGAGAGTACGAGAGCGAGAAAGGGAGCGGGAACGCGTACGGTCCCGGGCGCGGCCGAAGGCACGGACACGGGCACAGGCACGGGAAACGTCCATGAACCGAGTCTGTCGCCGCCCCGGGCGCCAGGCCCCCGGGACTCCGCCGTACGGGCGCCCCGTCCCCACCGGCGAGCGCACGCCCCGATCGCCCGCCCTCGGCCCACGCGGAGACGGCCCGCGGCCCCACGCGAGGCGGCCCGCAGCCGCCGTGGGACGGCAGCCGGCAGGGCGCTGAGAAGGCCGGCCGGCCGGACGACACGAAGGCGGCCGGCAGGGCGAGGCGATACGAACGCGGTCGGCAGGGCGCTGAGAAGGCCGGCCGGCCGGCACGGAGGCTGCCGACAGGGCGGTACGAAGGCCGGCCGGCAGGGCGACAGGAACGCGGCCGACAGGCCGAGGCGGCGGGAAGGCCGTCGGCAGGGCGACACGAAGGTCGCCCGCTGGGCGGAACGAAGACGCCCCGCTGGGCGACCGGGGGCCGGCCGTCCGCGGGCCGGGCCGGGCCGCGCGCCGGTCGGAAGGACGGCCGCGGGTCCTACCCGCGCACCCCGCACAGATGCAGCAGCGCCGCCACCCCGCGGTACGGGTCGGTCCGCCCGGCCCGCTCCTCGGTGTCCAGCAGCGCCGCCACGTCCGCCGGCGGTTCGGCGCCGTCCGCCGCCGTGTCCGTGAAGACCCGCACCCCGTACCAGGCGTGCAGCGGCGCCCCGATCCCGGCGAGGGTCGCGGTCAGGTCGGCGAGCCGGTCCGCCCGTACGTCCAGGCCCAGCCGGTTGCGGTACACCGTCGTGTCGAAGGCGGCCAGCGCCGCCGCCCAGTCGCCGGACAGCCCCGGCCGCATCGCCAGCGCGTCGGCGTTGCGCACCAGCAGCGACAGCAGACCGCCCGGTGCGAGCATCCGGGCCAGCCCGGCCAGCAGCGGGTCGGGTTCCTCGACGTACATCAGCACGCCGTGGCACAGCACGACGTCGAAGCTGCCCGGCAGGAAGTGCACGCCGGTGTCCTGCCCGTCGCCCTCGACGATCCGCATCCGCGCCCGGATGCCCTCGGGCTCGGCGGCCAGCGACCGGCGGGCCACGGAGATCATCTTCTGGTCGCGCTCCAGGCCGGTGACCTGGTGCCCGGCCCGGGCCAGCCGCAGTGCCTGCGTGCCCTGCCCCATCCCGACGTCGAGCACCCGCAGCCGCTGCCCGACGGGGAACCGCCCGGCTATCTGCTCGTCGAGCTGCCGGGCCACCAGTTCCTGCCGTACGACATCACGCAGTCCGCCCAGCTTCGCCAGCCAGGCGTCCGCCGCACCCCCGGAGAAAGCGGTCGTACTCAGGGCCGTTCCCCACGCTTGACCTGCGGCTTCGGCAGGCGCAGGCGGCGCATCTGGAGCGAGCGCATCAGCCCGTAGGCGACCGCGCCCTTGCGGCTCTGGTCCGGGAAGCGCTCCGCCAGCCGCTTCTTCAGCCGCAGGCCGCTCGCGATCGAGTCGAGCACGATCAGCACGATCACCACGAGCCACAGCAGCAGCGCGATGTTCTGGAGATAACCGACCCGCACCATGCTCAGCACCAGGATGACCACGGCCATCGGCAGGAACCACTCGGCGATGTTGAACCGCGAGTCGATGAAGTCACGCGCGAACTTGCGCACCGGGCCCTTGTCCCGGGCCGGGAGGTAGCGCTCGTCGCCGCTGGCCAGCGCCTGGCGCTGCCGCTCCATCTGGACGCGGCGCTCCTCCCGCTGCCGCTTGGCGGCCTCCTTGCGGTTGGTCGGCGTGGTGGCGACGCTGCGGCGCTGGCTCTGGGCCTCACTCCTCTTCGGCGTGGGGCGGCCCTTGGGCGCCTGCGGGTCACGGGGCTGCTTGGAGATGCTCACCGGCGTTTTTTCGGCCACCGGCGCCTTCTCTTCCTTGGCACGGCTACGGAACACAAATCCCAAGGGTACGGGCTCGACCCGCATGGACCCCAGCCCGGTGGGGAACGATCCGGCAACGCCGGTCGTCTCACAGGGACAGGGGGAGGGCGGTGCGCATGCCCGGCGGAAGGCGCCTCGGGGGTCACCTACTCCCTACGCCGGATCGGAAACGCGCGCAGTCGTCCTTGGGGATGACCGCATCCGTTCCCGAACAGTGCGGTAATGGATGCAGGGCCCGTACTGTGGGTTCTGTCGCAGAGCTGTGAGCTGGAGTCCGTCAGAAGGGGGCGCGCGAAGCCCATGAGCGGTGTCATGAAGCGTATGGGGATGATCTTCCGCGCGAAGGCGAACAAGGCCCTTGACCGGGCCGAGGACCCGCGCGAGACCCTCGATTACTCGTACCAGAAGCAGCTCGAGCTGCTGCAGAAGGTCCGCCGCGGCGTCGCCGACGTGGCGACCAGCCGCAAGCGGCTGGAACTCCAGCTCAACCAGTTGCAGCAGCAGTCCGGCAAGCTGGAGGACCAGGGCCGCAAGGCGCTCGCGCTGGGCCGCGAGGACCTGGCCCGCGAGGCCCTCTCCCGCCGCGCCGCGCTCCAGCAGCAGGTGACGGACCTGGAGACGCAGCACTCCACCCTGCAGGGCGAGGAGGAGAAGCTCACCCTCGCGGCCCAGCGGCTGCAGGCCAAGGTCGACGCCTTCCGCACCAAGAAGGAGACGATCAAGGCCACCTACACCGCCGCCCAGGCGCAGACCCGGATCGGCGAGGCGTTCTCCGGCATCTCCGAGGAGATGGGCGACGTCGGCCTGGCCATCCAGCGCGCCGAGGACAAGACGCAGCAGCTCCAGGCCCGCGCCGGCGCGATCGACGAACTGCTCGCCTCCGGGGCGCTGGACGACCCCACCGGCACGGCCAAGGACGACATCGCCGCCGAGCTGGACCGCATCTCCGGTGGTACGGATGTAGAGCTGGAGCTGCAGCGCATGAAGGCCGAACTGGCCGGAGGCTCGTCCGCGGACCGCCAGGCGATCGAGGGCGCCCAGGGCCAGGCGCAGTCCCAGCAGCAGTCGAAGGACACCCCCCGCTTCGACAAGCAGTGAGCACCGTGGCACCGGCCGCGGCCGCCTCACCGGGAACCGGGGCCCAGGCGCCGAGGAGGGCGACATGATCGTACGGATCATGGGGGAGGGACAGGTGAGGCTGGCCGACGGCCACTTCACCGAACTGAACAGGCTGGACGACGAACTCCTGGCGGAAGTGGAGAAGGGCGACGGGCCGGGCTTCCGCCGCACCCTGGCCGCGCTCCTCGCCAGGGTCCGGGAACTGGGCGACCCCCTCCCGGACGACTCACTGGAACCGTCCGAGCTGATCCTGCCCGCCGCGGAGGCCACCCTGGAGGAAGTGCGGGACATGCTCAGCGACGACGGCCTGATCCCCGGCTGAGCATCCCCGGCGCGCGATTGCCGGGCGGACAGCCCTCGGCAGGAAGCCCCTTCCGGCTGAGCGTCCCGGCAGGGGGTCCCTCACGGCTGAGCCTCCCCGGCGGGAAGTCCCTCCCGGCCGAGGAGCCTCGGCCTGAAGGCCCCCGGTGAGGGCGCGCGCGGCGATCCCGGCCCGGGTGAGCGCTCCGGGGGCCCGGGGCCGGACGACACCCAGGGCACCGCTCCCGCACGGCCCGAGCCCGTACCGTTGGCACACGTGACGACCCTCGACCGCATCCGCAGCCGGCTCACGGCGCACCCCCTCGCACTGGACGCGGGCATCGCGGCGGGGGTGCTGGTCTGCATGGTGGCCGGCTCCTTCGTGGGTCCGCGCGGGGAACACGGCGTCAGCTGGGCGGTGCGCACGCCGGAGCCGCTCAGCCTGGTCCTGATGGCCCTCGGTGCCGCCGCCCTCGTGCTGCGCCGCCGCGCCCCGCGCGCCGTCCTCGCCGTCACCGGCACCGTCTCGCTTCTCGAGTGCGTCACCGGCGACCCGCGCGCCCCGGTCGCCATGTCCGCCGTCGTCGCCCTGTTCACCGTCGCCGCCGCCACCGACCGCCCCACCACCTGGCGCCTGGGCCTGTCCACCATGACCGTGCTGACCGGCGCGGCCATGCTCGGCGGACCCCAACCCTGGTACGCGCAGGAGAATCTCGCCATCTTCGCCTGGACCGGCATGGCCGCCGCGGGCGGTGACGCCGTCCGCAGCCGCCGCGCCTTCGTCCGCGCCATCCGCGAGCGCGCCGAACGCGCCGAACGCACCCGCGAGGAGGAGGCCCGCCGCCGGGTCGTCGAGGAGCGCCTGCGCATCGCCCGTGACCTGCACGACGTCGTCGCCCACCACATCGCCCTGGTCAACGTGCAGGCCGGCGTCGCCGCCCACGTCATGGACAAGCGCCCCGACCAGGCCAAGGAGGCCCTCGCGCACGTCCGGGAGGCGGGCCGCTCCGCGCTGGACGAACTGCGCGCCACCGTCGGCCTGCTGCGCCAGTCCGACGACCCCGAGGCCCCCACCGAACCCGCCCCCGGCCTGGACCGGCTGGACGACCTCGTCGGCACCTTCCGCAGCGCGGGCCTGCACGTCGAGGTCGCCCGCGCCGACAACGGCACCGCCCTGCCCGCCGCCGTGGACCTCGCCGCGTTCCGGATCGTCCAGGAGGCCCTCACCAACGTGCAGAAACACGCGGGCGGGCGGGCCAGGGCCGAGGTCAGCGTCGTACGGGTCGGACCGAACCTGGAGGTCACCGTCCTGGACGACGGCGCGGGCGCGGACGACGTCCCTCCCGTCGGCGGAGGCGGCCACGGGCTGCTCGGCATGCGCGAGCGGGTCACCGCCGTGCGCGGCACCCTCACCACCGGCCCCCGCTACGGCGGTGGTTTCCGCGTCCATGCGATCCTTCCCGTCAGGACCGACACCGGCACCCGCACCGGCACGAGGCCCGGCACCGGTGCCGACGGCCGCGCCGGTACGTGCGCCCGCACCCGCACCCGCCCCCAGGGGGACACCGCATGACGATCCGTGTCCTGCTCGCCGACGACCAGGCACTCCTGCGCAGCGCCTTCCGCGTGCTCGTCGACTCCGAGCCCGACATGGAGGTGGTCGGCGAGGCCTGCGAGGGCGCCGAGGCGGTCCGCCTGGCCAAGGAGCAGCGCGCCGACGTCGTCCTGATGGACATCCGCATGCCCGGCACCGACGGCCTCGCCGCCACCCGCCTGATCAGCGCCGACCCCGCCCTCGACCAGGTCCGCGTGGTCATCCTGACCACCTTCGAGGTCGACGACTACGTCGTGCAGTCACTGCGCGCGGGCGCCTCCGGCTTCCTCGGCAAGGGCAGCGAACCCGAGGAACTGCTGAACGCCATCCGGATCGCGGCCGGCGGGGAGGCGTTGCTGTCCCCGGCGGCCACCAAGGGCCTCATCGCCCGCTTCCTCGCGCAGGGCGCCGACGACGGCCGCGACCCGGTCCGCTCGGCCCGGCTGGACGCGCTGACCGGGCGCGAGCGCGAAGTGCTCGTCCAGGTCGCCGGCGGCCACTCCAACGACGAGATCGCCGAACGCCTCCAGGTCAGCCCGCTGACCGTGAAGACCCACGTCAACCGGGCCATGTCCAAGCTGGGAGCGCGCGACCGCGCCCAGCTCGTCGTCATCGCCTACGAGTCCGGTCTGGTCCGCCCCCGGGTGGACTGAGCCCGCCGCGCCCCGGTACATCCACGGGTGGAGCGCCCTCCGCCCGGGCGTACTGCGGCCGGAGTAGGCGCCCCCGCGGAAATGGACCAGGGGTCTACGGAACACCCGGTGCCCGTGCCCCAAGGTGTAGGGGTGGGCGCCGCTGCGCGCCCGTGCCGCTCCTCCTGCCGCTCCGCCTGCCACTGTGGCGCTCACAGAAGAGAGACCCTGACCCATGTCCTGGCTGTCCAGATTCAGCCTCGCGCAACGGGCCCTGATCGGACTGATCTCGATCGTCGCCCTCGTCTTCGGGGCCATCGCGATCCCCCAGCTCAAACAGCAGCTGCTGCCCAGCATCGAGCTTCCCGTGGTGTCCGTCCTCGCGCCCTACCAGGGCGCCTCCCCGGACGTGGTGGAGAAGCAGGTCGTCGAACCGCTGGAGAACAACCTCAAGGCCGTCGACGGCATCACCGGCGTCACCGCCACCGCAGGCGAGGGCAGCGCCGTGATCACGGCGTCCTTCGAGTACGGCAACGACACGCAGCAGCTGGTCGCCAACGTCCAGCAGGCCGTCAACCGCTCGCGCGCCCTGCTCCCGGACGACGTCGACCCGCAGGTCGTCGCCGGGTCCACCGACGACATACCCACCGTGGTCCTCGCCGTGACCTCCGGCAAGGACCAGCAGGCGCTCGCCGACCAGCTCGACAAGACGGTCGTACCGGCCCTGAAGAACATCGACGGCGTCAGCCAGGTCACCGTGGACGGCGTACGGGACCTCCAGGTCACCGTCACCCCCGACGACGCGAAGCTCGCCAAGGCCGGTCTCACCACCGCCGACCTGGCCCAGGCCCTCCAGGCGGGTGGCGCCACCGTCCCGGCCGGTTCCTTCGACGAGGGCGGCGCCAACCGGACCGTGCAGGTCGGCGGCGGCTACACCTCGCTGCGGCAGATCGAGGATCTGAGGGTCGCCGGACAGGCCGGCAAGGGCCAGGGCGACGCGCCGGTCCGCCTCGGCGACGTCGCCACCGTCCGCCAGCAGCCCGCCAAGGCCGACTCCATCACCCGCACCGACGGCCGGCCGAGCCTCGCCGTCGCCGTCACCCTCGACCACGACGGCAGCGCGGTCGCCGTGTCGGACGCCGTCAAGGACAAGCTGCCCGAGCTGCGCAAGAACCTCGGCTCCGACGCGAAGATCACCACGGTCAGCGACCAGGGCCCGGCCGTCTCCAAGTCCATCGAGGGCCTGACCACCGAAGGCGCCCTCGGTCTGCTCTTCGCCGTCCTCGTCATCCTGCTCTTCCTGGCGTCGCTGCGCTCCACCCTGGTGACGGCGGTCTCCATCCCGCTCTCCGTGGTCGTCACCCTGATCGTCCTGTGGACCCGCGACCTGTCGCTGAACGTCCTGACGCTGGGCGCGCTGACCATCGCCATCGGCCGCGTCGTCGACGACTCGATCGTGGTCCTGGAGAACATCCGGCGTCACCTCGGCTACGGCGAGGAGCGCCGCGAGGCCATCCTGGGCGCCGTGCGCGAGGTGGCCGGCGCGGTGACGTCCTCGACGCTCACCACGGTCGCCGTGTTCCTGCCGATCGGCCTGGTCGGCGGGCTGGTGGGCGAGCTGTTCGGCCCGTTCAGCATCACCGTCACGGTGGCCCTGCTGGCCTCGCTGCTGGTGTCGCTGACCGTCGTACCCGTGCTGTCGTACTGGTTCCTGCGGGCCCCGAAGAACATGCCGGCCGACCCGGAGGAGGCCCGCCGCGCGGCGGAGGAGAAGGAGACCAACAGCCGTCTGCAGCGCTTCTACGTGCCCATCCTGCGCTTCGCCACCCGCCGCCGCCTCACCAGCGTGCTGATCGCCGTGGTCGTGCTGGTCGGCACCTTCGGCCTGGCCCCGCTGCTGAAGACCAACTTCTTCGACCCCGGCGACCAGAAGGTGCTCAGTGTCAAGCAGGAACTGAAGCCCGGCACCAGCCTGGCGGCCACCGACGCGCAGGCGCAGAAGGTCGAGAAACTGCTCGCCGGCACCAAGGGCGTCAAGGACTACCAGGTGACGGTCGGCTCCTCCGGCTTCCTGGCGGCCTTCGGCGGCTCCACGGACGCCAACCACGCCTCCTACCAGGTGATGCTGGAGGACTCCGCGTCCGCCGAGGACGTCCGCAAGGACATCGAGGCCGGGCTGCACAAGCTGTCCGGCATCGGCACCACCACCGTCAACGCCGGTGACGGCTTCGGTGACCAGGACCTCAAGGTCGTCGTGAAGGCGCCCGACGCGCGGTCCCTGCGCACCGCGGCCGAGCAGGTCCGCAAGGCGGTCGCCGGGCTCGGCGACGTCAGCGACGTCACCAGCGACCTCTCGCAGAGCGTGCCGCGCGTCTCCGTGCGGGCCAACAGCAAGGCGGCGGCGGCCGGCTTCACCGAGCAGTCCCTCGGCGCGGCCGTCGCCCAGTCGGTGCGGGGCACCACGGCCGGCAAGGCCGTCCTGGAGGACACCGAGCGGGACGTCGTGATCAAGTCGGCGAAGCCCGCGGAGACGCTGGCCCAGCTGCGCGAGCTGCGCCTCGGCCCGGTCAGGCTCGGCGACATCGCCACCGTCGAGCTGGTCGACGGCCCGGTCTCCCTGACCCGCATCGACGGGCAGCGCGCGGCGACCGTCACCGCCAAGCCGACCGGCGACAACACCGGCGCGGTCAGCACCGAGCTCCAGTCGAAGATCAAGGCGCTGGACCTCCCGGCGGGCGCGACGGCCGAGATCGGCGGTGTCACCTCCGACCAGAACGACGCGTTCAAGAACCTCGGCCTGGCCCTGCTGGCGGCCATCGCCATCGTGTTCATGCTGCTGGTGGCGACGTTCCGTTCGCTGGCCCAGCCGCTGATCCTGCTGGTCTCCATCCCGTTCGCCGCCACCGGCGCGCTCGGCCTGCTGATCGCCACGGGCACGCCGCTGGGCGTCCCCGCGATGATCGGCATGCTGATGCTGGTCGGCATCGTGGTCACCAACGCGATCGTCCTGATCGACCTCATCAACCAGTACCGCAGGCAGGGCTACGGGGTCGTGGAGGCCGTGGTGGAAGGCGGCCGCCACCGTCTGCGCCCCATCCTCATGACGGCCCTGGCGACCATCTTCGCCCTGCTCCCGATGGCCCTCGGCGTCACCGGCCAGGGCGGCTTCATCGCCCAGCCGCTCGCTGTGGTCGTGATCGGCGGCCTGATCACCTCCACCCTGCTCACGCTGCTCCTGGTCCCGACGCTCTACGCCATGCTGGAACTGCGCAAGGAGCGCCGCGCGAAGAAGCGCGCGGCGAAGCGCGGACAGCAGCAGGAGACGGAGCGGGAGGAGCTGGAGCCCGCGGGCGTCTGACACCCTCCGCACCAAGCAGAAAGAAGGACGGCCGGGCCTCTTGGAGGCCCGGCCGTCCGCTTCCCCCGTGTCCGCCCGTCTCCGCCTTCAGGGAGCGGACGAAGCAGTCCAGGACACCGCCCGGGACGACGAGGACGGGGCCGTAGGGGACCGCGCATCACAGGACCGGCGGCGTTCGGCTGACGCGGGCTCCCGGCCTGCCCTCGGTACCGGGAACCGGTCCCTCGATCGTGGCACGCAAGGGGCGCCCCCGGCCGTTGCAAGACGGCCGGGGGCGCCCCTTGTGCGTGCGCGGAGGAGGATCCCTACGGCAGCGCCAGCATCCGTTCCAGTGCCAGCTTCGCGTAGGTCTCCGTCTCCTTGTCGACCTCGATGCGGTTGACCAGGGTGCCCTCGGCCAGGGATTCGAGGGCCCAGACCAGGTGGGGGAGGTCGATGCGGTTCATCGTCGAGCAGAAGCAGACCGTCTTGTCGAGGAAGACGATCTCCTTGCCCTCGGGGGCGAAACGGTTCGCCAGGCGGCGGACCAGGTTCAGCTCCGTGCCGATGGCCCACTTGGAGCCGGCCGGGGCCGCCTCCAGCGCCTTGATGATGTACTCGGTCGAGCCGACGTAGTCCGCCGCGGAGACCACCTCGTGCCTGCACTCGGGGTGCACCAGGACGTTCACGCCGGGGATGCGGGCGCGGACGTCGTTCACCGAGTCCAGGCTGAAGCGGCCGTGCACCGAGCAGTGGCCGCGCCACAGGATCATCTTCGCGCCGCGCAGTTCCTCCGCGCTCAGCCCGCCGTTCGGCTTGTGCGGGTTGTAGACGACGCAGTCGTCCAGGGACATGCCCATGTCCCGCACCGCGGTGTTGCGGCCCAGGTGCTGGTCGGGCAGGAACAGCACCTTCTCGCCCTGCTGGAAGGCCCACTCCAGGGCCCGCTTCGCGTTCGACGAGGTGCAGATGGTGCCGCCGTGCCGTCCGGTGAACGCCTTGATGTCGGCCGAGGAGTTCATGTAGGAGACGGGGACGACCTGCTCGGCGACGCCCGCCTCGGTCAGGACGTCCCAGCACTCGGCGACCTGCTCGGCCGTCGCCATGTCGGCCATCGAGCAGCCGGCGGCGAGGTCCGGCAGGACCACCTTCTGCTCGTCGTTCGTCAGGATGTCCGCGGACTCCGCCATGAAGTGCACACCGCAGAAGACGATGTACTCGGCCTCCGGCCGCGCCGCCGCGTCCCGGGCCAGCTTGAAGGAGTCGCCCGTGACGTCGGCGAACTGGATGACCTCGTCACGCTGGTAGTGGTGGCCGAGCACGAAGACCTTGTCCCCGAGCTTCTCCTTGGCCGCGCGGGCGCGTGCCACCAGGTCCGGGTCGGACGGGGCGGGGAGGTCGCCGGGGCACTCGACGCCGCGCTCGCTCCTCGGGTCGGCCTCGCGGCCGAGCAGCAGCAGGGCGAGGGGCGTCGGCTGAACGTCGAGCTCCTGGGTCTGGGCGGTGGTCACGACACGCACCCTTTCTACTTTTCGTCGAATTGACGTTATCTATCATAACCGCTTCACGTCACTTTGACGATGGCCATCGTGTCGATGTGACGTGAATCCCGGCACCGCCACGGCCCGGGGCCGGCGCACACCCACGGCCCCGGCCGGTCGTCCACAGGGCCCTGCCCGGTCCCCGGAGGGTGTGCGAGCATGAAGGGGACGAGCATGGACAAGAGAACAATCAAGTGCCCGGCCCGGAATGAATCCGCGGCCTTGCCGGTTGCACTCGTCGGCAAGCAGTCTCCGTACAACCCGGGAGAGATGTAGATGTCCGTATCGGACGAGACCACCACCGTCACCGACGGCATCATCCTGACCGACGCCGCCGCGTCGAAGGTCAAGGCCCTGCTCGACCAGGAAGGCCGCGACGACCTCGCCCTGCGGGTCGCCGTCCAGCCCGGCGGCTGCTCCGGCCTGCGCTACCAGCTCTTCTTCGACGAGCGTTCGCTCGACGGCGACGTGGTGAAGGACTTCGGCGGTGTCAAGGTCGTCACGGACCGCATGAGCGCCCCGTACCTCGGCGGCGCCACCGTCGACTTCGTGGACACCATCGAGAAGCAGGGCTTCACGATCGACAACCCGAACGCCACGGGTTCCTGCGCCTGCGGCGACTCCTTCAGCTGAGCCGCGGCTCCGGCACGACGGGAAACGCACGGAACACGCACGGAAGGCGGCAGCCCCCGCGAGGGCTGCCGCCTTCCGTGCGTCCGCGCCCCGGCTCAGCGCACCGGCGTCCCCGACTGGGGGAGTCCGGCACCCGCCGCCCGGGAGGGGATCGCCCGCCCGTCCGGCCCCACCACCGCCCGGCCGTCGAGCGGCCGGTCCAGGCGCACGGTCCGGTGGAACACCTTGGCGATCATGATGCAGACCTTGCCCCGCCAGGGCGTCTCGGTCACCGTGACCGTCACCCGCCCGGAGTCCTCCCGGGCCGAGACCCGGTAGTCGGCGCAGACCCCGCCCTCGAAAGTCACGGTCAGGTCCCTGCCGTGGGCGCTGTAACCGGCCGGCCGCACCTCTCGGACGGCCGGAGCGGCGGTGCCCGCACCGGCCGCGGGGCCGGACGGGGCCGATCCGCGCGGCCGCGGCTCGGCCTGACCGGTCGGCGCGCCCGACGAGGCCAGGTACTTCGGGTCGACGGCCGGGTACGTCACCGTGAAGGCGTCCTGCCCGGCCGCCCCCCGCACCCTGAACAGCCAGGACGGCACCAGCGTCTGCCGCCCGCCGGACGGGTGCGCCGCCAGCCCGAACACGGCCTTGTCGACGGTCAGCGTGTTCCGCGTGCCCTTGCCGGGGCCGGACGCGCCGCACGGGGTCTCCAGCCGGTCCTTCAGCGGCACCGGCTCGGCGCAGCCGCCGATGCCCGCGCGTCGGTCGGTGCCCTGCGCGGCGTTCATCAGCTCCAGCGTCCGGCGCGCGTCGAGCACGGGATACGTGTCGCCCTTCACCGGCGCCTCCAGCTGCCCGCTGCCGCCGGTCACCCTGCCCTGCGCGTCCAGGACCAGGCTCGTCGCCCAGCCCTGGGTGGGCAGCCCGCCGACCACCGGATCGGCGTTCACCACCCGCTGCGCGCCCTGGGTCCGGCTCGCGTCCACCTTCGCGCCGTCCTGACCGGCCGCCTTGAGCACCGGCGCCGCCGCCTTCATCGCGGCGGCCACGCCCACCGGATGCGCGGCGGGGGCGGCGGGGCCGCGCCCGCACACCACGCCCTTGCAGTCGTCGGTGCCCGGGGCGTACCGGTCGAACGTCCAGCTGCCCGGCGCCGACCTGCCGATCCGCAGCACCGGACCACCGCCGTCCTTCGCGTTGCCGGCCCGCCACACCTGCCCGTCGGCCACCGGCGTGACCGTGATGCCGAGCGCCGCGGCGAGCCGGGCCGCCTCGTCGCGGGTGACCTCGCCCCGAGCCGTGTACACCGGCGCCGAACCGGGGCTCCCGGGCAGTGTGC
This sequence comes from Streptomyces sp. NPDC006743, assembly GCF_040703815.1. Lineage (NCBI taxonomy): Bacteria > Bacillati > Actinomycetota > Actinomycetes > Kitasatosporales > Streptomycetaceae > Streptomyces > Streptomyces sp. NPDC006743. The sequence goes on from NZ_JBEYJA010000002.1 coordinate 175,288, forward strand.
CGACGGCCCGGTACGTGGTGCCGTAGGGGTCGGGCTCCCCGGGCGCGATGCCGTGGGCACCACCCGAGCCGCCCGCGCCCCCGGGGCCGCCCGTGCCCGCTCCCGTGCTCGCGCCGGCGGAGACGTGGTCGTCCAGGACGAGCGGCGGGGGAGTGCCGTGCCCGCCGCCGGACGCCGCCGTGTCCGTACGGTCCTCAGAGGCGCCGGAGGCGCTCGTGGCGAGGTACGCCCCGCCGCCCACCAGCAGGACGGCCGCCGCGACCGAGGCGGCGACCAGGGGCGACCGCCCGCGCCCCGGACGCCCGCCACCGCCCCCGCCGGGCGCACCGTCGCCGCCCTGCCCCTGTCCGCCGCCGGGCCCGCCGCCCTGCCCGGCGCTCCCGCCGCCTCCGGTACCGCGCTCCGGGCCGGCCGGCATCCCCGTCTCCGGAGTCCTCTTCTCCGGGGCCCCGCCCTCCGGGGCGCCGTTCCCCGGGGCCCCGTTCTCAGGCGCCTCGGCAGCGCGCTCCGGGGGTTCCCCGGCGGGCCCGGCGGCGCCGCCGCGCGCGCCCGCGTCTCGGGCAGTCCCCGCGGACCCCGCCGTCGCCGTCTCCACCGCGTCCTCGTGGTCGGGTCGCTCGGTGTTCACCGCATCGCTCCTTCGACTGCGCAGCCGTCCCGGTGACCCTGACCCGGCCCTGACAAAGTCAGCGGCCGACGGGTCGTGTCCCGCGTCCCCCCTACGGAGGACAGCGATGGGACGCACGGGAGGAGCGCCCGGTTCCACCCACCGCCCACCGCCCCTCGCCCACGGACCGCAGGCCGGTCGGACCACCGACGGACCACCGGCGGACAGCCGACCGCTCACGGCCGCCCGCACCGCCGGCCGCTCGCCGACGGCCGGACGGCCGGACCGCCCACGGCCGGCCGGACCGCCGACGGAGGGCGACCGCCCACGGACGGCCGCTCACGGACGCCCGGCCCGCCCCCCTCCCCGGCCGCCGAAAACGCAACCCCAGAGCGGTCCGGCCGCCTCCGCCGGCCCCCGAGCGCGGCGCGCTCAGTCCCCGTACTCGGACATCGACTCCAGCAGCCGGGCGGACGAGTCCGGTACCGACACGCCGTGGATCCGGGCGGGGGACACCGCCCCCGGCCCCTTTGGCCCGGACTTCCGGCCCGGCGCCGACCAGCGCGGGGCCATCCGGGCACAGTCACCACGCAGCGACGCCAGATCACCGTCCAGGTCGGCGGGGGCGGGGGCAGCATGGACCTCGTGGTTCGTCATGACCGAACCGTAAGCACGTCACACCCCGCCGAGAAAGATCTACTATCGGGTAGTTTCGCCCGCTTCAGCGCTCTGTGCGGAACGGGTAGCGTGAACTGTCCGTCCCTCCGCCCACCAGGAGCGTCCACGCCGTGCGCATCGCAGTCACCGGCTCCATCGCCACCGACCACCTCATGACCTTCCCCGGCCGCTTCGCCGACCAGCTCGTCGCGGACCAGCTGCACACGGTCTCGCTCTCCTTCCTGGTCGACCAGCTGGACGTGCGGCGCGGCGGGGTCGGCGCCAACATCGCCTTCGGCATGGGCCAGCTCGGCACCCGTCCGGTGCTGGTCGGTGCCGCCGGCGCCGACTTCGGCGAGTACCGCGCCTGGCTGGACCGCCACGGCGTCGACACCGCCTCGGTACGCATCTCCGAGACGCTGCACACGGCCCGCTTCGTGTGCACCACCGACGCCGACCACAACCAGATCGGCTCCTTCTACACCGGCGCGATGAGCGAGGCCCGCCTCATCGAACTGAAGACCGTGGCGGACCGCGTCGGCGGCCTCGACCTGGTGCTGATCGGCGCCGACGACCCGGAGGCGATGCTGCGGCACACCGAGGAGTGCCGCTCGCGGTCCATCCCGTTCGCCGCCGACTTCTCCCAGCAGATCGCCCGGATGAACGGCGACGAGATCCGGATACTGCTGGACGGCGCCACGTACCTGTTCTCGAACGAGTACGAGAAGGGCCTCATCGAGACCAAGACCGGCTGGAGCGACGCCGAGATCCTCGACCGCGTCGGCCACCGGGTGACCACCCTCGGCTCGCGCGGCGTGCGCATCGAGCGGTCCGGCGAGGACCCGGTCGAGGTCGGCTGCCCGGACGAGGAGCGCAAGGCCGACCCGACCGGCGTGGGCGACGCCTTCCGCGCCGGGTTCCTCTCCGGCCTGGCCTGGGGCGTCTCCCTGGAGCGCGCCGCCCAGGTCGGCTGCATGCTCGCCACGCTGGTCATCGAGACCGTCGGCACCCAGGAGTACCAGCTGCGCCGCGCCCACTTCATGGAGCGCTTCACGAAGGCGTACGGCGACGAGGCGGCCCGCGAGGTCAGGGCCCACCTCGCCTGACACGGTCCGTCACGGCCGTCGGGCCGGTCGGGCGTGTCAGGAGATCCGGCGGACGAGGTAGGCCGTACCCCGCTCCGCCGGTTCCTCCCCGGCGTACTCCTGACCCCGCATCGCGCACCAGGCCGGGATGTCCAGGCGCGCGGCCTCGTCGTCGGCCAGCACCCGGACCGTGCCGCCGACCGGAACGTCCCCGATCACCTTCGCCAGCTCGATCACCGGGAGCGGGCAGCGCTTGCCCAGGGTGTCGAGGACCAGCTCCCCCGGGCGCGCGGCCGTCTCGGGGGCGGGCGGCGCGCCCAGCTTCTCCCGTACGCCCGCCACCACGCCCGGCAGCACCGACAGGAACCGCTCGACGTCCTCCTCCGGCGTCCCGGCGGGCAGTGACACCCGGACGTTGCCCTCGCTCAGCACTCCCATCGCCTTCAGCACATGACTGGGAGTCAGGGTGCTGCTGGTGCAGGAGGATCCGGACGAGACCGAGAAGCCCTCGCGGTCCAGCTCGTGCAGCAGGGTCTCCCCGTCGACATAGAGACAGGAGAAGGTGACGACCCCGGGCAGCCGGCGGACCGGGTCGCCCACCACCTCCACGTCGGGCACCGACCGAGGCACCCGCGCCCGGATCCGCTCGGTCAGCTCCCGCAGCCGTACCGCCTCCGCCGCCGCCTCCGCCCGCACCGCCCGCAGCGAAGCCGCCGCGGCCACGATCGCCGGGAGGTTCTCGAACCCCGCCGCCCGGCCCGACTCCCGCTCGTCCACCGGGCCGCGGAGCGCGAACCGCACCCCCTTGCGCACCACGAGCAGTCCGACCCCGGGCGGCCCGCCCCACTTGTGCGCGCTCGCCGTCAGCAGCGACCAGCCGCCGCCCACCGGCCCCCAGCCCAGCGACTGGGCCGCGTCCACCAGCAGCGGCACACCGGCCGCCCGGCACACCTCGGCCACCTCGGCGACCGGCTGTTCGGTGCCGACCTCGTGGTTGGCCGACTGCAGACAGGCCAGCGCGGTGTCCGCGCGCAGCGCCCGCTCGTACGACGCGGCGCTCACCGCACCGCCCCGGTCGACCGCGACCCGGGTGACCGTCCCGCCGTCCGCCTCGTGCGCCTCGGCCGAATGGAGCACCGAGGAGTGTTCGACGGATGACACGATCAGGTGACGTCCGACCCGGCGCCGGCCGGCCAGCGCCCCCGCGACACCGGTGTGCACCGCCCGCGTGCCGGACGAGGTGAACACCAGCTCGTCGGGCCGGCACCCCACCGCGGCGGCCGCCGCCTCCCGGGCCGCGTCCAGCAGCAACCGCGCCCGCCTGCCCTCCTTGTGGAGGCGGGCGGGATCGGCCCACCCCTCGTCGAGCGAGGCGAGCAGCGCCTGCCGGGCCACGGGGTGCAGGGGGGCGGCGGAAGCAGCGTCGAAGTAGGACACGTGCTCACGCTAAGCGCTCCGCGGGGGCCCGGGACAGTGCCCGGCATGCGACCGCGCCGCGGGGCGCGGGAATCCCCGCACGGCCCCTGGCCACCACGAACGGCGTACCGGCGGGCCGAAGAGGGCCGCAACTGGCCCGGCCAAAGCACGCCACTTCGGGGCATCCCACCCGTCGGCGTGACCCGCGGCGCGTTGGGCACCCCTCCCCGCGACCCGCCGGAAGGCGTCCAGTAGGGTTTGGTCCGCATAAACATCCAAACCCCTGCCCGACGCAGGGCGGCGACCGACCAGCGAGAAGGCAGGCCGCAGCCAACCGCGCGGGCGAGACTCTCGGGAAGGCGCTACGTGAGTCCCAACGGCTCCGACCGCTCGCCGCGGCGCCCGATGCGGCGGAAGCTGCTGCAGGCACTGACTGCGGGCCTGGTCCTGGCGACCGCGACCGGTTGCACATACAAGGACTTCCCCCGGCTGGGTATGCCCACCCCGGCCACGGAAGAGGCTCCGCGGATCCTCTCGCTGTGGCAGGGGTCCTGGGCGGCCGCGATCGCGGTCGGCGTGCTGGTGTGGGGTCTGATCCTGTGGAGTGCTTTCTTCCACCGGCGCAGCCGCACCAAGGTCGAGGTACCTCCGCAGACCCGGTACAACATGCCCATCGAGGCCCTGTACACGGTGGTTCCGCTCATCATCGTCTCGGTGCTCTTCTACTTCACGGCCCGCGACGAGTCGAAGCTCCTCGACGAATCCAAGAAGCCCGACGTCACGGTCAACGTCGTCGGCTACCAGTGGAGCTGGGCCTTCAACTACGTCGCTCCCGTCGCCGGTTCGGCGGGTGACGCGAAGACCGACAAGAACCTGCTGGCCATTCCGGACCGGTTCAAGAAGGACTTCCCGGCGAACGCCGGCGGTGTCTACGACTTCGGTACGCCGGCCACGCGGAACCCGCAGAACGGCAACCCGGGTCCGACCCTGTGGCTGCCCAAGGGCAAGACCGTCCGCTTCATCCTCACCTCACGGGACGTCAACCACTCCTTCTGGGTGCTGCCGTTCCTGATGAAGATGGACGTCATCCCCGGCCACACCAACTCCTTCCAGGTGACCCCCAACCAGGAGGGCACCTTCCGGGGCAAGTGCGCCGAGCTCTGCGGCCAGGACCACTCCCGGATGCTGTTCAACGTGAAGGTCGTCTCGCCGGACCGTTACGAGCAGCACCTCAAGGACCTCGCTAAGAAGGGGCAGACCGGTTACGTTCCCGCCGGCATCGCGCAGACGAGCCACGAGAAGAACCGGGAGACGAACAACCTGTGAGCATCCTCAACGAACCCCAGGGTGCCGCGGCGGCTGAGGGCTCTTACGAGAGCGAGCTGCCGGTCCGGCGCAAGCAACCCGGGAACGTGGTGGTGAAGTGGCTGACGACCACCGACCACAAGACGATCGGCACGCTGTATCTGGTGACGTCGTTCGCGTTCTTCTGCATCGGTGGCGTGATGGCGCTGCTGATGCGTGCCGAGCTGGCCCGGCCGGGCCTGCAGCTCATGTCGAACGAGCAGTTCAACCAGGCGTTCACGATGCACGGCACGATCATGCTGCTGATGTTCGCGACGCCGCTGTTCGCCGGCTTCACGAACTGGATCATGCCGCTGCAGATCGGCGCCCCGGACGTGGCGTTCCCGCGGCTGAACATGTTCGCCTACTGGCTGTACCTGTTCGGCTCGCTGATCGCGGTGGGCGGCTTCCTCACCCCCCAGGGTGCGGCCGACTTCGGCTGGTTCGCCTACGCGCCGCTGTCCGACGCGGTGCACTCGCCGGGTATCGGCGGCGACATGTGGATCATGGGTCTGGCCTTCTCCGGCTTCGGCACGATCCTCGGCTCGGTCAACTTCATCACCACGATCATCTGCATGCGCGCGCCCGGCATGACCATGTTCCGCATGCCGATCTTCACCTGGAACGTGCTGCTGACCGCGGTGCTGGTCCTGCTCGCCTTCCCGGTGCTGGCCGCCGCGCTGTTCGCCCTGGAGGCGGACCGCAAGTTCGGTGCCCACGTCTTCGACGCGGCGAACGGCGGAGCCCTGCTCTGGCAACACCTCTTCTGGTTCTTCGGCCATCCAGAGGTGTACATCATCGCGCTGCCGTTCTTCGGCATCATCAGTGAGGTCATCCCGGTCTTCTCCCGCAAGCCGATGTTCGGCTACATGGGTCTGATCGGTGCCACGATCTCCATCGCGGGTCTGTCCGTGACGGTGTGGGCCCACCACATGTACGTCACCGGTGGTGTGCTGCTGCCGTTCTTCTCCTTCATGACCTTCCTGATCGCGGTCCCGACCGGTGTGAAGTTCTTCAACTGGATCGGCACCATGTGGAAGGGCAGTCTGTCCTTCGAGACGCCCATGCTGTGGGCGACCGGCTTCCTGATCACCTTCACCTTCGGTGGTCTGACCGGTGTCATCCTGGCCGCGCCGCCGCTGGACTTCCACATCTCCGACTCGTACTTCGTGGTGGCGCACTTCCACTACGTCGTCTTCGGCACGGTGGTCTTCGCGATGTTCTCCGGCTTCCACTTCTGGTGGCCGAAGTTCACCGGCAAGATGCTCGACGAGCGTCTGGGCAAGATGACCTTCTGGATGCTGTTCATCGGCTTCCACGGCACCTTCCTGGTGCAGCACTGGCTGGGTACCGAGGGCATGCCGCGACGCATTCCCGACTACCTGGCGGCCGACGGCTTCACCGCGCTGAACACGGTGTCGACGATCTTCTCCTTCCTGCTCGGCCTGTCGATCCTGCCGTTCTTCTACAACGTGTGGAAGACGGCCAAGTACGGCAAGCCGGTCAACATGGACGACCCGTGGGGTTACGGCCGCTCCCTGGAGTGGGCGACCTCCTGCCCGCCGCCGCGGCACAACTTCCTCACCCTGCCGCGGATCCGCAGCGAATCCCCGGCGTTCGACCTGCACCACCCGGAGATCGCCGCGCTCGACCAGCTCGAGAACGCCGGTCACGGGGGCTCCGAGAAGGCCGCCCTCGCCGGTGGCAAGGAGGCCGGCAAGTGAAGATCCAGGGCAAGATGTTCATCTGGCTGAGCGCCTTCCTGCTCGTCATGGCGATCGTCTATGGCGTGTGGTCGAAGGAGCCGGCCGGCACCACGGCCCTCTTCCTCTCCTTCGGCCTGAGCATCATGGTCGGCTTCTACCTCGGCTTCACGGCCAAGCGGGTCGACGCGGGCGCTCAGGACAACAAGGAGGCCGATGTCGCGGACGACGCCGGTGAGCTGGGCTTCTTCAGCCCGCACAGCTGGCAGCCGCTCGCCCTCGGCGTCGGTGGCGCGCTGGCCTTCCTGGGTGTCGCCCTCGGCTGGTGGCTGCTGTACTTCGGAGCGCCGATCGTCTTCCTGGCGCTGCTCGGCTGGGTCTTCGAGTACTACCGCGGTGAGAACCGCACCCAGTAGCACACACTGAACACCGGGGAACCCGGGCACTCCATCGGACGAGTGCCCGGGTTCCCTCTTTTTGTCGTACCGGCATCCCCCGGACGGACGACCCACCGTGCCGGAGTTGACGAAGCTCCTTAGCGTGCTGCCATGAGCACCACACTGTTCTCGCGGGGCGCAAAGGCCGGTGTCAGCTGCACTCTTCTGGTGGTCGCCCTCGGCGCGGGCGTCACCGCCTGCGGTGCGGACGACAACCCCCTGGCCGCCGACCCCTACGACGCGGCGGACCAGATCTCCTTCAGCGGCCTCACGGAGGCCGGCAAGAAGGCCGACCCGGAAAAACCCCTGGTGGTCACCGCCTCGGGCTCCGAGGGGCGCATCACGGACGTCACCGCCGTGGACGCCACCGGGCGGCACGTCTCCGGTGAACTCGCCGCCGACGGCAGCCGCTGGCACAGCACCTCACCACTGGCCGCCGGCGCCCACTACACCCTCACGGTGAGCACCGAGAACGACGACGGCGCACCCGGCCGCAAGGTCGTCGGATTCGACACCAGCAAGCCCGCGACCACCAAGCGCCTGAACGTCACGTTCGGCCCGGAGGCGGGCACCTACGGCGTCGGCGAGCCCGTCGTGGCCGAACTGGACCAGCCCGTGAAGGACAAGGCGCAGCGCGCCGTCGTGGAGCGCGGCCTCCAGGTCGTGTCCACGCCCGCCGTGCAGGGCTCCTGGTACTGGGTGGACGACAAGCAGCTCCACTACCGGCCCAAGGACTACTGGCCCGCGAACGCCACCATCCAGGTGCACAGCACCCTCCAGGACATCCGCATCGGCGACCAGCTGTACGGCGGCACCGCCAAGCCGCTGACCATCACCACCGGGGACCGGGTCGTCGCCGTCACGGACGCGGCCACGCACCGGCTGACGGTCTACCGGAACGACGAGAAGATCAAGGAGATCCCCGTCACCACCGGCAAGCCCGGATTCGAGACCCGCAACGGTGTCAAGGTGGTACTCGCCAAGCAGTACTTCGTGCGGATGAAGAGCACCACCGTCGGCATCGCAGCGGGCTCCTCCGACTCCTACGACCTGCCGGTGTACTACGCCACCCGGGTCACCTGGAGCGGCGAGTTCGTGCACGCCGCCCCCTGGTCCGTCGGCTCCCAGGGCAGCGCCAACGTCAGCCACGGCTGCACGGGCATGAGCACGCCGAACGCCAAGTGGTTCTTCGACAACATCCACGAGGGCGACGTCGTCCAGGTCGTCAACTCCAAGGGCGACCCCATGGAGCTGTTCGACAACGGCATCGGCGACTGGAACCTGTCCTGGCAGAAGTGGCTCCAGGGCAGCGCCCTGGCCACCGGGACCCGGTCGGCCGCCCCGCAGGGGAACCAGGCGCGGCTGAGCCCGCAGAGCCTCTGAGACCACCACCCCGGGGCGGCCCGCACCCGCCGGGCAGCCGGCCGCCCCGGGGAGCCGCTCCTACACCAACGCGGGCTTGCGCAGCAGCGCGGCCAGTGCGGCGGCGAACTCCACCGGCTCCACCGGCAGGGTGACCGCCGCGTCCGCGCGGCTCCAGGTGGCCAGCCAGGCGTCCTGCGGCCGTCCGATGAGCAGCAGCACCGGCGGGCAGCGGAAGACCTCGTCCTTGATCTGGCGGCACATCCCCATGCCGCCCATCGGCACGGCCTCGCCGTCCAGGACGCAGACGTCGATCCCGCCCCGGTCCAGCTCGGCCAGGACCGCCGCGGGCGTGGCGCACTCCACGAACTCCACGAGGGGCGCGTCCTGGGCCGGCCGCCGGCCCGTGGCCAACCGCACCTGCTCCCGGGTGTTGGCGTCGTCGCTGTAGACCAGGACCGTCGCGGTCGCCTGCATTGTTCCTCCACGCCTCTTGAGAAGAGCTTGAGAAGACACAGCATTGTGCGGGACTTCCGGGTACCGATGGCGCGGATGCTACTCCCTCGCGGACCCGCTCAACACCGCCTTGAACACCCCTTCGATGGGCCATACGGGCTGGACACACCCCACAGACACTCCGAACGGCACCCCCCGGAGTGAGGGCGGGATAAGCGACCGACATAATGTCGGTCGTGGCGACAGCAACGACAGTAGAAACCGGGCACGCGCACCCGTCGGTCAACCGGCCGAACCTCACCAGCGTCGGAACCATCATCTGGCTGAGTTCCGAGCTGATGTTCTTCGCGGCCCTCTTCGCGATGTACTTCACCCTGCGATCGGTGACGGGTCCGGCGCACTGGAAGGAGATGGCGGACCACCTCAACGTCCCCTTCTCGTCGGCGAACACCACGATCCTGGTGCTCTCCTCACTCACCTGCCAGCTCGGCGTCTTCGCCGCCGAGCGCGGTGACGTGAAGAAGCTCCGGGGCTGGTTCATCGTCACCTTCATCATGGGTGCGATCTTCATCGGCGGTCAGATCTACGAGTACACCAGCCTGGTGAAGGAGGACGGGCTCTCCCTGTCCTCCGACCCGTACGGCTCGGTGTTCTACCTGACCACCGGCTTCCACGGCCTGCACGTGACAGGCGGTCTCATCGCCTTCCTGCTGGTCCTCGGCCGTACCTACGCGGCCCGGAGGTTCACCCACGAGCAGGCGACCGCGGCCATCGTCGTGTCCTACTACTGGCACTTCGTCGATGTCGTCTGGATCGGCCTCTTCGCCACGATCTACCTGATCAAGTAGCCGACGAACCGATCCAAGTCCGCAAAGCATCGACGCAGAAGATCCTGACACCGGGGTAATCCGTGAAAAAGCTCTCCGCACGACGACGCCATCCGCTGGCGGCGGTCGTCGTCCTCCTTCTCGCGCTGGCGGCCACGGGGGGGCTGTACACCGCGTTCGCGCCCGCGAGCAAGGCGAAGGCCGACGACTCCGCTCAGTCCCTCACCATCGAGGAGGGCAAGAAGCTCTACCAGGTCGGCTGCGCAAGCTGCCACGGCACCGGTGGTCAGGGCACCACTGACGGTCCGTCCCTGGTGGGCGTGGGCGCCGCCGCAGTCGACTTCCAGGTCGGCACCGGCCGTATGCCGGCCCAGCAGCCGGGCGCTCAGGTCCCGCGCAAGAAGGTCATCTACACGCAGCCCGAGATCGACCAGCTGGCGGCGTACATCGCCTCCCTGGGTGCCGGCCCGGCCGTGCCCACGAAGAACGAGTACAGCCCCCAGGGCGCGGACATCGCCAAGGGTGGTGAGCTGTTCCGCACCAACTGCGCCCAGTGCCACAACATCACCGGCAAGGGCGGTGCGCTCACGCACGGCAAGTTCGCGCCGGACCTCGCGGGCGTCGACCCGAAGCACATCTACGAGGCCATGCAGACCGGCCCGCAGAACATGCCGTCGTTCCCCGACACCACGATGTCCCAGAAGAACAAGAAGGACATCATCGCGTACCTGAACGCGGTCAACGGCGACCAGACGGAGAACCCCGGCGGTCTGGAACTGGGCGGCCTCGGGCCGGTCAGTGAGGGCCTGTTCGGCTGGATCTTCGGGCTGGGCGCCCTGATCGCCGTCGCCGTGTGGGTCGCCGCCCGGACCGCAAAGGCCAAGAAGTCATGAGTAGCCAAGACATTCCAGAAGAGAACCTGCCTGCCGAGCAGGGCACGGCGCACGGCGCCGTAGGGGTCGCGGACGACAAGAACCCGTTCGCCGACCCGGGCCTGCCGCCCCACGAGCACCGGATCCAGGACATCGACGAGCGGGCCGCCAAGCGGTCCGAGCGTGCCGTCGCCCTGATGTTCACGGTGTCGATGCTGGCCACCGTCGGCTTCATCGTCTCGTACGTGACCATCCCGAACGACAAGTCGATCTACGTCTTCCCGATCGGGCACCTCAGCGCGATGAACTTCGCGCTGGGCCTGACGCTGGGCGTGGCGCTGTTCTGCATCGGCGCGGGCGCGGTCCACTGGGCCCGCACCCTGATGTCGGACGCGGAGGTCGCCGACGAGCGTCACCCGATCGAGGCGTCCCCCGAGGTCCGTGCGAAGGTCCACGCGGACTTCAAGCAGGGTGCCAAGGAGTCGGCGATCGGCCGCCGTCCGCTGATCCGCAACACCATGCTGGGCGCCCTCACGCTGGTGCCGCTGTCCGGGCTGTTCCTGCTGCGCGACCTGGGCCCGCTGCCCAAGGAATCGCTTCGCCACACCATGTGGGCGAAGGGCAAGCGCCTGGTCAACATGAACACCAACCAGCCGATGCGTCCCGAGGACATCGCCGTCGGCTCGCTCACCTTCGCCAAGCCCGACGGCCTGGAGGAGACGAGCGAGGAGTTCCAGCAGGAGATCGCCAAGGCGGCCCTGATGATCGTCCGGCTGCAGCCGGACAACATCAAGGACAAGCGCGAGCTGGAGTGGTCGCACCAGGGTGTCGTGGCCTACTCGAAGATCTGCACCCACGTCGGTTGCCCGATCTCCCTGTACGAGCAGCAGACGCACCACGTGCTGTGCCCGTGCCACCAGTCCACCTTCGACCTCTCCGACGGCGCCCGAGTCATCTTCGGCCCGGCCGGTCACGCCCTGCCGCAGCTGCGCATCGGCGTGGACAGCGAGGGGTACCTCGAGGCGCTCGGCGACTTCGAGGAGCCCGTCGGTCCTGCATTCTGGGAGCGCGGATGAGTACTTCAGCGAGCAACCCGTCCCGCGCGCGCGGGAAGGCACCGGCCGGCGAGAAGCTCGCCGACTGGGCCGACGGCCGGCTGGGCATCTACAGCCTGGCCAAGGCCAACATGCGCAAGATCTTCCCCGACCACTGGTCGTTCATGCTGGGTGAGGTCTGCCTCTACAGCTTCCTGATCATCATCCTCACGGGTGTGTATCTGACGCTGTTCTTCCACCCGTCGATGAACGAGGTGGTGTACCACGGCAGCTACGTCCCGCTCCAGGGACAGCTGATGAGCGAGGCGTTCAACTCGACCCTGCACATCTCCTTCGAGGTGCGCGGTGGTCTGCTCATCCGGCAGATCCACCACTGGGCCGCGCTGATCTTCCTCGCGGGCATGTTCGTGCACATGATGCGTGTGTTCTTCACCGGCGCGTTCCGCAAGCCGCGTGAGGTCAACTGGATGTTCGGCTTCCTGCTGTTCGTCCTGGGCATGTTCACCGGTTTCACCGGTTACTCGCTCCCGGACGACCTGCTGTCCGGCACCGGTGTCCGTTTCATGGAGGGCGCGATCCTGTCCGTGCCGATCGTCGGCACGTACATCTCGTACTTCCTCTTCGGCGGCGAGTTCCCCGGTCACGACTTCGTGGCCCGGTTCTACTCGATCCACATCCTGCTGCTGCCGGGTATCATGCTCGGCCTGGTGGTCGGCCACCTGATCCTGGTCTTCTACCACAAGCACACGCAGTTCGCGGGCCCCGGCAAGACCAACAACAACGTCGTCGGCATGCCGCTGCTGCCGGTCTACATGGCCAAGGCCGGAGGCTTCTTCTTCCTGGTCTTCGGTGCCATCGCGGCCATCGCGGCGATCGCGCAGATCAACCCGGTCTGGGCCATCGGCCCCTACCGTCCGGACCAGGTGTCCACCGGCGCCCAGCCCGACTGGTACATGGGCATGGCCGAGGGTCTCATCCGTGCGATGCCCGGCTGGGAGATCAACTTCTGGGGCCACACGCTGGTCCTGGGCGTGTTCATCCCGCTGGTGCTCTTCGGTGTGGTCCTCGCGGTCATCGCGCTGTACCCGTTCATCGAGTCCTGGGTCACCGGCGACCGGCGCGAGCACCACATCCTGGACCGTCCGCGCAACGTCCCGACCCGTACGGCCTTCGGTGCGGCGTGGATCGCCTGGTACTTCGTGCTGCTGGTCGGCGGTGGAAACGACCTGTGGGCCACCCACTTCCACCTGTCGATCAACGCGATCACCTGGTTCGTGCGCATCGCGTTCTTCCTGGCGCCGATCGTCACCTTCGTCGTCACGAAGCGGATCTGCCTCGGCCTGCAGCGCCGGGACAAGGACAAGGTGCTGCACGGCCGCGAGTCCGGCATCATCAAGCGCCTGCCGCACGGTGAGTTCATCGAGGTCCACGAGCCGCTCAGCCAGGAGCAGCTGTACACCCTCACGGCCCACCACCAGTACGAGCCGGCCGAGATCGGCCCGACGGTCGACGAGAACGGTGTCGAGCGCAAGGTCGGGGGTACGGAGAAGCTGCGCGCCAAGCTCAGCAACGCGTACTTCGGTGAGGACAGCCAGATCGCGAAGCCGACCGTCGAGGAGTACAAGGAGATCACGAGCGGCCACGGCCACCACTGATCACTGACCCCTGAGCGTCGCCACGCCAGGCCGAAGGGCCCCGTCCTCCCCCAAGCTCAGAAGAGCAGGGGGTGCCCCAATCCCGGACGGGGCCCTTCGCCGTGCCCGGGGCTGGATAGGGTGGACATCGGTACGAGAGATAGCGTCCGGGAGCCCCGGGCACCGATTCAGGAGCGGCTTATGAGCGCTGTGACCCCCGCTGGAGGCGACACCGCGGCGGGCCGTTCCTGGCCCCGGATGCTGAACGGTCTGCTGGAGGGCCGGGACCTGGTCGCCGACGACACCGCCTGGGCCATGGACCGGATGATGGGCGGCGAGGCGACCGACGCCCAGATCGCGGCCTTCGCGGTGGCCCTGCGCGCCAAGGGCGCCACCGTCGAGGAGATCACCGGCCTCGTCCGCACGATGTACGAGCACGCCAACGTGATCCAGGTGCCCGGCGCCACCGTCGACATCGTCGGCACCGGCGGCGACGGCGCCAAGACGGTGAACATCTCCACCATGTCCTCGATCGTCGTCGCGGGCACCGGCGCGAAGGTCGTCAAGCACGGCAACCGGGCAGCGTCCTCCGCCTCCGGCGCCTCCGACGTCCTGGAGAAGCTCGGCGTCAACCTCGACCTGACGCCGCGGCGGGTGGTCGAGGTCGCCGAGGAGGCCGGGATCACGTTCTGCTTCGCGGTGAAGTTCCACCCGGCGCTGCGCCATGTGGGCGCCGCCCGCGGGCAGTTGGGCATCCGCACGGTGTTCAACCTGCTCGGTCCGCTGACCAACCCGGCCAAGGTGAAGGCCCAGGCGGTCGGCGTCGCGGTGGCGCACGAGGCGCCGATCGTGGCGGGCGTCTTCGCCGAACGCGGCAACTCCTCCCTGGTCTTCCGCGGCGACGACGGGCTCGACGAGCTGACCACCACCGCGACCTCGCGGGTGTGGATCGTCCGGGACGGCAAGGTCACCGAGGAGGCCTTCGACCCGCGCGACGTCGGCCTGGACCTGGTGCCGGTGGAGGCGCTGCGCGGCGCGGACGCCTCCTACAACGCCGAGGTCGCCCGCCGGCTGCTGGAGGGCGAGAGCGGCCCCGTGCGGGACGCCGTCCTGCTGAACTCGGCGGCGGCCCTGGTCGCCCTGGAACCGGGCTCGGGGACGCTGGCGGAGCAGATCCGGGCCGGGATGGAGAAGGCCGCCGAGTCGATCGACTCCGGGGCGGCCCGGCGCACGCTGGAGCGCTGGGTGGCCGCCAGCAACGCCTGAGCCGTGCGGCGCGGCGCGGGGCGCGGTCCACGATCCGGACCGCGCCTTGCGCCGGGAAGATCGTGTGGCAAGATGTTGGACCAGGTCATGAGTGACAGCCATGTGGCCCCGGCCGGCTGTCCGGCAACCCTCCGTCCGTGGCGGGGTGCCCCGGGTGAAGACCAGGTCGTAGGCAGCGAGGTCTACGGCAAGCGCGGACCCCTCGCATCACCAGGGGTCCTGGTCGTACGAGGGAGCCTTCCGTGAGCAACCGAATGCGTTAGGGCGACCGGCCCCGAGGCCGCAGAGCCCCGCCTCCGCACACCTCTTCTCACTCCACCACGCTGGAGCCCTGTCCGCTCGCGTGGTGGATTCGCCCTGCTTTCACGGGAGTTCACCCATGTCTGTCTCCACCGTCGCCGCCGACCAGTCCGTTTGTGCCCCGCTGCCCGTTCTGGGACGGGATGTGACCGTGCCGCTGGTGACCGGCGGCGAGGTCACCTACGCGGCCCTCGACTACGCGGCCAGCGCCCCCGCGCTCCAGCGGGTCTGGGACGACGTGGCCGCGTACGCCCCCTACTACGGCAGTGTCCACCGCGGGGCCGGCTACCTCTCGCAGCTCTCCACCGACCTGTTCGAGAACGCCCGCCGCACCGTCGCCGGGTTCCTCGACTGCCGCGCGGACGACCAGGTGGTGTTCACCCGCTCCACCACCGACTCCCTCAACCTGCTGGCCCGCGCCGTCCCGGCCGACTGCCGGGTGTTCGTCTTCGAGACCGAGCACCACGCGTCCCTGCTGCCCTGGCGCGACGCGCAGGTGACCTACCTCAACGCCCCGCGCACCCCGGAGCAGGCCGTGGCGACCCTGGAACGGGCGCTGGCCGACCGCGAGCCCCACGGCCCCGCCCTGGTCTGCGTCACCGGCGCCTCCAACGTCACCGGCGAGCTGTGGCCGGTGCGGGAGCTGGCCGCCGCCGCCCACGCGCACGGTGCCCGGATCGTCCTGGACGCCGCCCAGCTCGCCCCGCACCACCCGGTGTCGGTCAAGGACCTCGACGTCGACTGGGTCGCCTTCTCCGGGCACAAGCTGTACGCCCCCTTCGGCTCCGGTGTGCTGGCCGGGCGCGCGGACTGGCTGCGGGAGGCCGAGCCGTACCTCGCGGGCGGCGGCGCCAGCCGCCGGGTGACGCGGCGCGCGGACGGGGGAGTGGAGGTGCAGTGGCACGACAGCGCCGCCCGCCACGAGGCCGGCTCGCCGAACGTCATCGGCGCCTACTCGATCGCGGCGGCCTGCAAGGCGCTGACCGAGGCCGGGTTCGACACGCTGGTGGCCCGCGAGCAGTACCTCATCGGCAAGGTGCGCGACGGGCTGGCCGGGGTGCCCGAGGTGAAGGTGCTCTCCCTGTTCGGGGACGACGCCCCGCGGGTCGGCGTGCTCTCCTTCGTGGTGGCGGGCTGGAACAGCTCGCACTTCGCCGCCGCGCTCTCCGCCGAGTACGGCATCGGGGTCCGCGACGGCCTGTTCTGCGCCCACCCGCTGGTGCGCACCCTGCTCGGCAGCGACCCGCAGACCCAGGGCGAGTGCGGCGCCCCCGAGGCCGCGCCCGGCGAGAAGTCCCTCAACGCCATCCGCGTCAGCTTCGGCGCCGGCACCCCCGACGAGCACGTGGAGCGCTTCGTGGCGGCGGTGCGGGAGCTGGTGGCCGAGGGCGCGAAGTGGACGTACCGCACCGAGGACGGCCGCTGCGTGCCCGCCGTGTGAGGACCCGCGTCCCGTGGCCGGTGACGAGCCGGCGCTGTGCCGCGGGAGGCCGCGGCGGACGGTGCTCCGGGGGCGGCGGTCGGACGGTCAGGAGTCCAGCCCGATCGCGAACGCCGCCTCCAGGTCGTGCTGCGAGTACGTGCGGAAGGCGACGTGCGTGTCCGTGGCCTCCACGCCGGGGATCTTGCTGATCCGGCCGGGGATGATCTCCGCCAGGTCCTCGTGCCGGCCCACCCGCACCATGGCGATCAGGTCGTAGGTGCCGGTGACGGAGAAGACCTCGCTCACGCTCTCCAGCGAGGCGATCCGCTCGGCGATCTCGGGGATCCGGTCCACGCTGGTCTTGATGAGGACGATCGCGGTGATCACGGCTGGTTCTCTCCCTCGGGGGCCGGAGCAGGGGTGGCCTTCACTCTAGTCGGCCGCCCGAACCTGGCCCACGCGTAGCCGAAGCCGAGCGCGAAGCCGATGACGTGGGCCAGGTAGGCCACGCCGGGCCCGTCGGGGGCCCGGCCGGCGGCCAGCCACTGCAGGGCGGCCCAGAAGGGCAGGACGACCCAGGCGGGCAGGCGCAGCGGCAGGAAGAAGAGGAACGGCAGCACGCTGGTGACCCGGGCCCGGGGGAACAGGTAGAGGAAGGCGCCGAGGACCGCCGAGATCGCCCCCGAGGCCCCGACCAGGGTCTGGCCGGAGTCCGCGTGGGCGCCGGCGTACCCCAGCAGGGCCAGGTAGCCGCAGCCGAGGTAGAACAGCGTGAACTCGACGCGGCCCAGGCGTTCCTCCGTCAGCGCGCCGAAGACGTGCAGGAAGAGCATGTTGCCGAGCAGGTGCACCCAGCTGCCGTGCACGAACAGGGCCGTGGCGGGGGTGAGCGCGGCCCGGGCGGAGCCCGTGAACAGGTCGGCGGGGATCACGCCCCAGCGCCGGAAGTAGGCCTGCTGGGCCTGGAGCAGGGTGTCCCCGGTGCCGTGGGCGGGGAGGAGTCCGGCGGCCGGGCTGATCGCGAAGGCGGCGCAGCACAGGACGATCAGGGCGGTCGTCACCGGCGCCGATGTGGACCGGACCGCCCTGAGTGCCCTGACCGTCCGGGCGGCCACCGCGTTCCTGGAGCTGATCATGTGTACAGAGCATGACGTAACAGGACGCATCCGCACACACCGCCTCGCCGCCGTGGACAGCCGGGCGCCGAGTGGCCTCCAGGCCGTAGGGTTACGAGCCGGCGCACCGGGGAAGCCGGCGCGTCGCGGAATCCGGAAGGAAAGTGAGCAGCCCGATGACGGTTCCCCTGCCGACCGCCACGACGCGGTGGCGCTGCACCCTCTGCGGCAACCTCACCCGTTTCGACGTGACGCGCTCCTCGAAGGTCGTCGAGTACGTCCACCTCGACCTGGCCGGGGAGCCCACGGTCGAGGAGCGCGAGGTCGTCAGTGAGACCATCGAGTCGGTGCGCTGCCGCTGGTGCAACGCGGTGGACAAGGTGGAACTCGTGGACAGGCCGGGCGCCGGCTCCTGAGCGGAGCGGACCCGCACAGGCGACCCCGGGAGGGGTCCCGTGAGGCATTGGGGTGACGGATGGCGCAGACACGAGGCGGGGAGCCGGGCGACGGCGCCGCTGAGGTGCTCGACTGTCCGCTGCCCGACGGCGTGCGCCGCAGGGTCGTGCAGATCGTGGCCGACGCCTTCGGCCGGCTGACCGTCGCCGAGCTGCCCGCGCAACTGCGCCAGTACGCCCGGTTCGCGCCCAACCGCCGGGCCAAGTTCGCCGGCAACGCGATGGCGGCGGCGCTGGAGACCGACACGCTGTTCCGGCAGCGGGTCGGGGAGAAGTTCCGGGAGGCGCAGGCGGAGCTGTGCGACGCCCTCGACTCCGGCGCGCCGCCCCCGGCCGCGGACCCGCTCGACGTGGCCGCCGCGGCCTACGTCCTGCGCCCGGCGGGCTGGGTGAAGCTGGTGACCGCCGCGGGCGAGGAGGCGCTGCGGGCGCACGCCGAGCGCGCCGAGGAGGAGAGCCGCGCCGAACTGGAGCGGCTGCGCGAGCAGCTCGCCGCCGCCCGCGAGCAGGCCCGCGCCGAGACCGAACGCCTGCGCACCGAGCTGGACGCGGCGCGCAAGGAGGCCGATTCGCTGCACCGCAAGCTGCGCGCCGCGCTCAGCGACGTCAAGCGCGGCGAGGCGGCGCTGCGCAAGACGCGCGGCGAGACGGAGACGGCGCGCGCCGAGGCGCAGGTGCAGGTGTCGGCCGCCGAGAGCGAGAACCGGCGGCTGAAGGCGCGTCTGGGCGAGGCGGAGGCCGCCCTGGAGGCCACCCGCAAGGCCGCCCGTGAGGGCCGCAGCGTCGAGGACATGCGGGTGCGGCTGCTGCTGGACACGGTGCTCGACGCCGCCCAGGGGCTCCGGCGCGAACTCGCCCTGCCGCCGGTGTCCGTACGGCCCGCCGAGACCGTCGACGCGGTGGAGCCGGGCCGGATGACACCGAAGGACATCGCCGCCCGTGCGCTGTCCGAGCACGACCCGGCGGTCCTCGACCAGTTGCTCGCGCTGCCGCAGGTCCATCTGGTCGTCGACGGCTACAACGTCACCAAGACCGGCTATCCCCAGATGCCGCTGGAGAAGCAGCGTCTGCGGCTCCTCGGGCAGCTCTCGCAGCTCGCCGCGCAGACCGGCGCCGAGGTCACCTGTGTCTTCGACGGGGCCGAACTGGCCGCGCCGGTGCTGCTGGCGCCGCCGCGCGGGGTGCGGGTGCTGTTCTCCAAGCCGGGTGTCACCGCGGACGAGCTGATCCGTCAGCTGGTGCGCGCCGAGCCGCCGGGCCGGCCGGTCATCGTCGCCTCCACCGACCGCGAGGTGGCCGACGGTGTCGCCCGCGCGGGGGCGCGCCCGGTGGCGTCGGCGATGCTGCTGAAGCGTCTGTCCCGCGGCTGAGGACGGGCACGGGCGGGCCGCGGTGGCCCGCCGGCCGCTCCCCTGGATCCGCAAAACGGTCATAAGCCGATCTACGTCTCATTCACAACGTAGAGGTTTGATGCCCGAATTGACGGATCCGTCACGCAACGTAGCGTCAACCGTGCCTCACCCCTGGTGAGTTGAGGGCAAAGAATGCGGGCTGTGACGGAATTTCTTGGTGGGAGGATTTGAATTCATCACGATGAGGTCACTAGGGTCTGGGCTCGAACCTCCGAGCGGGTGGTCACTCACAAGAAGGAGCTTTCTTCCGTGGCGTCCCACCGTCGACCCAAACAGCCCAGTCGCGCACGCGTGACGATGCTCACCACCGCGGCCGCCGCCGCCGTCGCGATCAGCGCGCAGGCGGCCAACGCGGCTCCGAGTGAGAAGCCGAGCAAGGACGAGGTCAAGTCCAAGGTCGACGCGCTCTACGAGCAGGCCGAGCAGGCCACCGAGAAGTACAACGGGGCCAAGGAGAAGCAGGAGAAGCTCCAGAAGGAGATCTCCACCATCCAGGACAACGTCGCGCGCGGTCAGCAGGACCTCAACAAGCTGCGCGACGGCCTCGGTTCGATGGCGGCGGGCCAGTACCGCTCCGGCGGCATCGACCCCTCCCTCCAGCTCTTCCTCTCCTCGCATCCGGACGAGTACCTGGACCAGGCCGCCACCCTCGACCAGGTCAGCGGCCAGCAGGCCGACGCGCTGAAGAAGATCCAGGACAAGCAGCGCCAGCTCGCCCAGCAGCGCGCCGAGGCCACCGCCAAGCTCAAGGACCTCGCCGCCACCCGCACCGAACTGGGCAGCAAGAAGAAGGAAGTCCAGGGCAAGCTCGCCGAGGCGCAGAAGCTGCTCAACACGCTCACCGCCAAGGAGAAGCAGCAGCTCGCCGCCGCCGAGCAGACCCGCGCCACCCGGGGCACCGAGCGGGTCTCCATGGGCAAGATCACCCCGGGCAGCGGCCACGCGGGCGCCGCCTTCTCCGCCGCACAGAGCAGGATCGGCAGCCCGTACGTCTACGGCGCCACCGGCCCGTCCTCCTTCGACTGCTCGGGGCTGACCTCCTGGGCGTACGCGCAGGCCGGCGTCTCCATCCCGCGCACCTCCGAGGCGCAGGCCAACGCGGGCCAGCGCATCTACTCGCAGAGCCAGCTCCAGGTGGGCGACCTGGTCCTGTTCTACGGCGACCTGCACCACGTCGGCCTCTACGCCGGCAAGGGCATGGTCCTGCACGCCCCGCACACCGGTGCCAACGTGCGCTACGAGTCGATCGGCAACATGCCCTTCCAGTTCGGCGTGCGCATCTGACGCGGCGCCACCCCGCACCCGCGCCTCGGCCACCGCACGCACACCGTCTGCCCCGGCCTGCGCACCGCACACCCCGGCACGCTGTCACACCGCCCGAACGGGCGAATCGCATCAACGCACGCTGACCCCGCGCCCCGCCCCTGACCTGTGTCGGAGGCGGGGCGCCCGGTTGTGCGCCCCCCGAGGTCTTTGGCCGGTGCCCGTCGGCGCGGCTACTGTCGGGCGCGTTTCCCCCCCTGCCGCCGCGGCGCGTGCGCCCGGCACACGGCAGCGGGGAGACAGTCCGTGCTGGCCAGTGGAGGAGTTCGGCTTCCTGTGGGGTCCCATCGCCGCCTTGCACCATCCGCGTCCGACCGGGGCACCGGTGCCGCCCGCGCCGCCGTCACCCTGCTGTCCGCGGCGGCCGCCGCCCTCGGCGCCCTCCCGGTCACCTCGGCCGCCGCGGCGCCGCACGGCGACCCGCGGGCCGAGGTGGACCGGCTCTACCACGAGGCCGAGCAGGCGACCCAGGCCTACGACCGGGCCGACGAGCGCGCCGATGTGCTGCGCCGTCAGGTGCGCGACGCACAGGACCGCATCGCCCGGCACCAGCAGCACGTCAACACGCTGCGGGAGTCGATCGGTTCGGTGGCCGGGGCGCAGTACCGCTCCGGCGGCATCGACCCGTCCCTGGCGCTGCTGTTCTCCCGCGACCCGGCCGAGTACCTCGACAAGGCGACCACGCTCGACCGGATCGGCGCCCACCAGGCCGGCGAACTCCAGGAACTGCGCCACGCCCTGCGCGCACTCGCCCAGGAACGCGCGGAGGCCACCGGCGCACTGGCCGAGCTGGAGAAGAGCCGCAGGGCCGTCGCCGCCCACAAGCACACCGTCGAACGGAAACTGGCCCGGGCCAGGCGGCTGCTCAACTCCCTCACCCGCTCCCAGCGCGACGCCTACGAGCGGGCCTCCCGCTCCGCCGGCGACGGCCCCCTGTCCGGCCGCGACGACCTGCTGTCCGGTCCCGGCGGGGGCCCCGCCGCCTCCGCGCGCGCGGCCGCCGCCGTCGCCGCGGCCCGCTCGGCCCTCGGCCGTCCCTACGTGTGGGGCGCCAACGGCCCCTCCGGGTTCGACTGTTCGGGCCTCATGCAGTGGGCGTACGCCCAGGCCGGGGTGCACCTGCCGCGCACCTCGCAGGAGCAGCGCTACGCCGGCCGGCGGATCCCGCTCTCCCAGGCCCGCCCCGGCGACCTCGTCGTCTACCGCTCCGACGCCAGCCACGTGGCGATGTACGTGGGCGACGGCCGGGTGATCCACGCCCCCTACCCGGGCGCCCCCGTGCGCTACGACTCCGTGCACATGCTGCCGGTCTCCTCGGTCACCAGGGTCTGACGGCGCACCCGAGCGGTCGTACGATCGGAAAATGGCTGGTCGAGGGCGGGTGCCGGGAACGATGGCGGCGGCGGCGTCCCTGCTGCTCGCCTCACTGACGGCCTGCGGCGGGCACTCGGCCACCGACACCGCCCGTGACCAGGTGCAACGGCTGCTCGACTCGCGTGCGGCGGCGGTCCTCCACCACGACCCGGCGGCCTACGCCACCACCGGCGACCGGGCGCCGTACACGAAGCTCGACGCCGTCCCGTTCACCGCCTGGTCCTACCGCGTCACCGCCCTGCACCGCAGCGGCGGCCGCACCACCGCCGACGCCGACCTGAGCTACCGGGTGACCGGCTACGACACCGCCCCCGTCACCGTCGGGCGCTCCCTGACGCTGTCCACCACCGCCGACGGGAAGTGGTACGTCGACTCCGACCGGCCCGCGCGCGGCTTCGCGCAGCAGCTGTGGGACCAGGGGGCCGTGTCGGTGGTGCGCGGCCGCAGCAGCATCGTCCTCGGCGTCGGACAGAGCGCCGGGGCGCTGCGCGGTTACGCCGGGCTGGCCGACCAGGCGGTGCCCGCCGTGTCGGACGCCTGGGGCACGGACTGGAGCCGGCGGGTGGTCGTGCTCGTCCCCGGGTCGCTGGACGGGATGGCGGCGCTGCTCGGCTCACCCGCCGACGACTACCGAGGCATCGCCGCCGTCACCACCGGCGAGGCGGGCGGCGGCGTCCGGGCGCCGGCCGACCGGGTGGTCATCAACCCGGACGCGTACAGCCTGCTCGGCCCGCTCGGCAGACAGGTCGTGCTCACCCACGAGACCACCCACGTCGCCACCCGCACCCACACCGACGCCGCCACTCCGCTGTGGCTGTCCGAGGGCTACGCCGACTGGGTCGGCTACCGGCGCTCGGGACGCACCCCCGAGCAGGCCGCGCCCGAACTCCAGCACGCCGTGGCCGACGGGCAGGTGCCCGCCGCGCTGCCGTCCGACAAGGACTTCGGCTTCGCCGGGGACCCCACCCGTCTCGCGCAGGCCTACGAGGGCGGCTGGCTGGCCTGCCGGATGATCGCCGCCCACTGGGGCGAGGACCGGCTTGACGCCTTCTACCGCGCCGTCGGCGCGCACCAGCGCCGGGCGGGGGCGGTAGAGGACGCGCTCCGCACGGAGCTGGGCACGACCCTCCAGCGGTTCACCGGGCAGTGGCGGGAGTACGTGCGGGCGCAGCTGGGATGAGGGGGTGCGGGGCCGAGGGGAGCCGCGGGGGCGCGGGGGAGGGTTCCGGAACAGGGGCCTTCGGGTGGGGGAGCCTGCGGGGGACTTCGGCGGGGAGAGCCTTCAGGAGGCGGGGGAGGGCTGCCTGCCGTGGGCGGCGGTCTGCTCCGGCAGGGACGGCTGCCCGCCTTCCGCGGCGGGGTGCCACAGCCTGCGGGCCGCGCCGACAGCGGCGGCCACCAGCAGGCCGTTGCGCAGGAACAGCAGCGTGAGGCCGAGCAGGTCGCTCGCCACGACGTTCCCGAAGTACACCGGGAACTCCAGCACCGTCACGAAGGCCGCGGCCAGGACCAGACCGACCGGCAGCCGCATCCGGCTCCCCGCGAAAGTCCCGCAGACCGCACCGAGCCCCACCAGCCACACCAGGTACTGCGGACTGATCACGCGGCTGGTGACCGTGAACAGCAGCACCGCCGTGAACGCGGCGTCCGCGACCGTGTGCGGCGCCGGGGACGGCACCTGGTGCCGCGCGGTCCGCCGCGAGCGCAGCCGCCACCACAGCAGCCAGCCGAAGGCCGCCGCCGTCAGCGCCTGGGCGCCCGCGCTCACCGCGCCGACGTGCGGACCGATGAACTCCATCGAGCCGTAGTGGAGCCGGACCTCACCGTGCCAGCCGAGGTGCCGGGCCACGTGCAGGACGAGCGCGCCCAGGGACTCCACCTCCGTGCCCCGGCCGCCCTGCGCGCCCAGGAACGACAGCGCCCCGGGCACGAGGGCCGCGCACAGCGCCACCGGCACGGCCGCCGTCACCGCCGCCGCCGTCCACGCCCGCCGCCCGGCCGACGCCCGCACCCCCGCCAGCAGCAGCACCGGCCACACCTTGAGCAGCGCCCCGAAGCCCGCCAGCGCCCCCAGGACACGCGGTCTGCGGGTGCCCGCGAGGAGCGCGGCCACGGCCACCGCGGTCACCATCACGTCGTAGCGGGCGTACAGGGTCGGGCCCAGCAGGGGCGCGCCCGCCGTCCACACCCAGGCACCGCGCAGCGGGCGCCCGGGCCGCCGGCCGCCGTACCGCAGCAGGCACAGCACCGCCAGGTCCGCCGCGCACGCCAGGACGAAGAACGCCGGGGCGTAGCCGAGGAACGGCAGCGCCGCCGGGGCGAGGACGGCGAGCGCGGCGCCGGGCGGGTACTGCCAGGCGACGTCACCGGAGGGGAAGACGCCCTGCCGCAGCACCTCGTACCAGTCCCGGTAGATCACCGACACGTCGCTGGTGACGTCCGGGCCCGGGAAACCGACCACCCCGGACACGACGAGCAGCAGCACCGCCCGGGTCACCGCCCAGGCCGCCAGGAGCCCCGCCCAGGGCACCGCCCGGACCGCCGCCGGGGGCCCGGCCGGACGCCCCGCCGTCCCCGCCTCGTCCACCACGGCCTCTCCCCGTCCCTTCGCACCTACTGCCGTCCCGGGCTCCCATGCTCTCCGGGCCCCGGTGCGCGGGCCACGCGAGTACCGCCGCACGGGGGCCGGCGGGGCGGGCGGACGGCCGCGAGGGGGCCGGGCCGGGCGGGGATCCGGGGCGGGCGGGCCGATTGGGTAGGGTCTGCGGCGATGCACAAGACCCTCGTCGTCACCAACGACTTCCCGCCCCGCCCCGGCGGGATCCAGGCGTTCCTGCACAACATGGCGCTGCGGCTGGACCCCGAGCGGCTCGTCGTCTACGCCTCCACCTGGAAACGGAGCGCCGAGGGCGTCCGGGCCACGGCCGCCTTCGACGCGGAGCAGCCCTTCACTATCGTGCGCGACCGTACGACGATGCTGCTGCCCACCCCGGACGCCACCCGGCGCGCGGCCGGACTGCTGCGGGAGCACGGCTGCACGTCGGTGTGGTTCGGCGCGGCGGCCCCGCTGGGGCTGATGGCCCCCGCGCTGCGCAGGGCCGGGGCCGAGCGGCTGGTGGCCACCACCCACGGCCACGAGGCCGGCTGGGCCCAGCTGCCCGCGGCACGGCAACTGCTGCGCCGCATCGGGGAGTCCACGGACACGGTCACCTACCTCGGCGAGTACACCCGCTCCCGGATCGCCGCCGCGCTGACGCCCGCCGCGGCCTCGCGGATGGTGCAGCTCCCGCCGGGCGTGGACGAGAAGACCTTCCACCCGGGATCCGGCGGCCACGAGGTGCGGGCCCGGCTCGGGCTCACCGGCCGGCCGGTGGTCGTGTGCGTCTCCCGGCTGGTGCGGCGCAAGGGGCAGGACACCCTGATCCGGGCCATGCCCGCGATCCTCTCCGCCGAGCCGGACACGGTGCTGCTGATCGTGGGCGGCGGACCCTACGAGAAGGACCTGCGGCGGCTGGCGCGCGAGACCGGCGTGGCCGCCTCCGTACGGTTCACCGGACCGGTGCCCTGGAGCGAGCTGCCCGCCCACTACGGCGCCGGGGACGTCTTCGCCATGCCCTGCCGCACCCGGCGCGGCGGACTCGACGTCGAGGGCCTCGGCATCGTCTACCTGGAGGCGTCCGCGACCGGACTGCCCGTCGTCGCCGGGGACTCCGGCGGCGCGCCCGACGCCGTGCTCGACGGTGAGACCGGCTGGGTCGTGCGCGGTGGCTCCCCCCAGGAGACCGCCGACCGCGTCACCGCCCTGCTGGCCGACGGGGAACTGCGCCGCCGGATGGGTGAGCGGGGCAGGCAGTGGGTCGAGGAGAAATGGCGCTGGGACCTGCTGGCGGAACGCCTGCGAGAGCTGCTCTAGCGGGCCGGAGGGGACGAGGGGACGCGCGCGGCCTTCGGGGGCGGGGGCGGAGCCTCGCGGGGGTGCGCGGGAGTGCGCCTCGCGGGGGTGCGCCCGGCGCGCTCGCCGGGACGGGCGGCCGGCGGGTGAACTCCCTCCGGGGCCCGGGGCGGAGCCCCGCGAGGGCGTCCGGCAGGCCGCCGGGCCGGGCGGCGGGAGGGACGGGCGAACCCCACCCCCCGCCGCACTACTTCGCGTAGATCGCCTCGATCTCGTCCGAGTAGTCCTTCGCCACCACGTTCCGCTTCAGCTTCAGCGACGGGGTCAGATGCCCCGACTCCTCGGTGAACTGCGCCGCCAGCACACGGAACTTGCGTACGGACTCCGCCTTCGACACCGCCGCGTTGCCGTCGTCCACCGCGCTCTGGATCGCCGCGAGCAGATCCGGGTCCTCGCGCAGCGACGCCGCGGTGGACCCCGCCGGCTTGCCGTGCTCGGCACACCAGCGGCCCAGGAACTCCTCGTCGAGGGTGACCAGCGCGCCCACGAACGGCCGTCCGTCCCCGACCACCATGCACTCGGCGACCAGCGCGTGCGCCCGGATGCGGTCCTCGATCACCGCCGGTGCGACGTTCTTGCCGCCCGCCGTGACGATGATCTCCTTCTTGCGGCCGGTGATCCGCAGGTACCCGTCCTCGTCCAGGGTGCCGATGTCACCGGTGTGGAACCAGCCGTCCGCCAGCGCCTCCGCGGTGGCGCCGGGGTTGTTCCAGTACTCCTTGAACAGGTGCTCCCCGTGCAGCAGCACCTCCCCGTCGTCCGCGATCCGGATCACCGAACCGGGCAGCGGCTGCCCGACGGTGCCGATCTTCGGCCGGTCCCACGGGTTGAAGGCGGTGGCCGCGCAGGACTCCGTCAGCCCGTACCCCTCCAGCACGGTGAAACCGATGCCGCGGAAGAAGTGGCCGAGGCGCTCACCGAGCGGGGCGCCCCCCGAGATCGCGTACTCGCCGCGCCCGCCGAGCACCGCGCGCAGCTTGCTGTAGACCAGCTTGTCGAACGCCTTGTGCTTGAGCTTGAGGCCGAGCGACGGACCGGACGCCGTGTCCAGCGCCCTGCTGTAGGCGATCGCCGTGTCCGCCGCCTTGTCGAAGATCTTCCCCTTGCCGTCCGCCTGCGCCTTGGCGCGCGCCGAGTTGTAGACCTTCTCGAACACCCGCGGGACACCCAGTATCAGCGTCGGGCGGAAGGCGGCCAGCTCGTCGGTGAGGTTCTTGATGTCCGGGACGCAGCCCAGCTTGATCGGCGCCATCATCGGCGCGATCTGCACCAGCCGCCCGAAGACGTGCGCGAGGGGCAGGAACAGCAGCACCGAGCACTCACCGGTGCGGAACAGCGGACGCAGCCGCTCCACCACGTTGCCGCACTCGGCGAAGAAACTGCGGTGGGAGAGCACGCAGCCCTTGGGGCGGCCGGTGGTGCCGCTGGTGTACACGATGGTCGCCGGGTCGTCGGCCTTCGCCAGCGAACCGCGCTCCTCGACCGTGGCGTCGCTGATCCCCTGGCCCGCCCGGCCCAGCTCCGCGACCGCGCCGGCGTCGATCTGCCAGACGTTCTTCAGCGCGGGCAGGCTCTCGCGCACCGACTCCACGGCGGCGGCGTGGGCGTCGGTCTCCACCAGGCAGGCCGTCGCCCCCGAGTCGCCGAGGATCCACTGCACCTGCTCGGGCGAGCTGGTCTCGTACACCGGCACGGTGACGGCGCCCGCGCTCCAGATGGCGAAGTCCAGCAGCGTCCACTCGTAGCGCGTGCGGGACATCAGGCCGACCCGGTCGCCCGGCTGGACGCCGGAGGCGATCAGGCCCTTGGCGGCGGTGTGCACCTCGGAGAGGAAGTCCCGCGCGGTGACGTCCTGCCAGCCGCCGTCCGCCTTGCGGGCGATCACGGCGACCTCGGGATGCTGCGCGGCGTTTCTGCGGACGATGTCGGTCAGATTCCCGTCCGTGGGGACCTCGTACAAAGCCGGAAGGCTGAACTCGCGCAAGACTGCTGCTCCTCATAGGGCGCCGGCGCCACGACGTTGTGTGATGCGACGGTGCGGTCCAAGGCTCGGTCGGGTGCCCAGGGGCTTCGCCAAGGAGCCGCTTCGGGCCCGGTGGTTGAAATCCAGAGCACGACTGGACTGCCCGGAGGTTACCCGTCGGTATGCCTTTTTCGACAGGGGGTCCCCGTGAGATGTTCGCTGCGTCACACGATGGGTGTTTCCTCGCGCACAGTAGTCGACCGGCTGAACGACTGGCCAGTAACCGCAGGTCCGGCCGCCAGTGTTCACCGCATACCCTTTGTCTCCATGGCGCCCACACCACCCCGTCACAGCGGCACACGTGTCCATGTGGTCAGCGACGTGCACGGCAACGCCCGTGACCTCGCCCGGGCCGGCGAGGGTGCCGACGCCCTGATCTGCCTGGGCGACCTGATCCTCTTCCTCGACTACGCCGACCACTCGCGCGGGATCTTCCCCGACCTGTTCGGCGTGGAGAACGCGGACCGCATCGTCGAGCTGCGCACCGCCCGCCGCTTCGGCGAGGCACGCGAACTCGGCGCCCGGCTGTGGGCCGGCCTGGACGGCGACCGCGCCACGGTCGTCGAACAGGCCGTGCGCAAGCAGTACGCCGAACTCTTCGCCGCCTTCCCCGCCCCGACGTACGCCACCTACGGCAATGTCGACATGCCGCCCCTGTGGCCGGAGTACGCCCGCGAGGGCACCACCGTCCTCGACGGCGAACGCGTCGAGATCGGCGGCCGCGTCTTCGGCTTCGTCGGCGGCGGCCTGCGCACCCCCATGAGAACGCCGTTCGAGATCAGCGACGAGGAGTACGCCGCGAAGATCGAGGCGGTCGGCGAGGTCGACGTGCTGTGCACCCACATCCCGCCCGACGTGCCCGAACTCGTCTACGACACCGTCGCCCGCCGCTTCGAGCGCGGCAGCCGCGCCCTGCTCGACGCCATCCGCCGCACCCGCCCCCGCTACGCCCTGTTCGGCCACGTCCACCAGCCGCTGGTCCGGCGCATGCGCGTCGGCGCCACCGAGTGCGTGAACGTCGGCCACTTCGCCCGCACCGGCACACCCTGGGCCCTGACGTGGTGAGCGCGCCCGCCCGCGGACGCGCCCTTCCCGCCATGTCCGCAGGTGGGGGTGGAGTCCGCCGCTCGCCTGCGCGGTAGCCTTCACGCTGCACACCCGTGCGCACGACGACCGACTTCCGGCCCGCATCTGGAGGAGCCACGGCGATGGCGGAACACACCAGCTCGAGCATCACGATCGAGGCGGCCCCCGCCGACGTCATGGGGGTGATCGCCGACTTCGCCCGCTACCCCGACTGGACCGGCGAGGTCAAGGAGGCCGAGGTCCTCAGCACGGACGACCGCGGCCGCGCCGAGCAGGTCCGCCTGGTCATGGACGCGGGCGCCATCAAGGACGACCAGACCCTCGCCTACACCTGGACCGGCGACGACGAGGTCTCCTGGACCCTGGTCAAGTCCCAGATGCTGCGCTCCCTCGACGGCTCCTACCTGCTCCGGCCGGCCGGCGCGGGCGCCACGGAGGTCACGTACCGCCTCACCGTCGACGTCAAGATCCCCATGCTCGGCATGATCAAGCGCAAGGCCGAGAAGGTCATCATCGACCGCGCCCTGGCGGGACTGAAGAAGCGGGTCGAGTCGGGCGAGATCCACGACGAGTTCCACGAGTCCGAGAAGTAGAGGGGGCCGCGGGGCCACGCCGCTCCCCGCCGCGCGTCGGGGCTCACCCTCCGCCGGGCGCGGGCCGCGCGTCCGCCCACGCGCCGGCCGGGGGAGTGCCGCCGGGGGTGCGCCGGTGCAGGCAGCGGGAGCGCACGGCGGCGCGCGGTGCCGCGCAGGCACGCGCCGGCGACACCGGCCCGGGCGCCCCGCGGGCGAACGCACCGCCGGACACGGCTAGCGTTCACCCCCATGCGCACCCTGCTGATCACCGGACCGGGCGGTTCCGGTCGTACCACCGTGGCCGCGGCCACCGCGATCGCCGCCGCCCGCGAGGGCACCCGCACCCTCGTCCTCAGCGGCGACCGCACCGACACCCTCGGCGCGGCCCTGGGAGTGCCCACCGGCGCGCGCCCCGGCCCGGCCGCACCGGACCTCACCGCCTGGCGTCCCGACGCCGCCGCCGGCTTCCGGGCCGACCTCGCCGCCTTCCAGGACCGCGCCGCGAGCGTCCTCGACCTGCTCGGAGCCTCCCGGCTGGACGCCGAGGAGGTCACCCCCCTGCCCGGCGCCGAGGAACTCGCCCTGCTGCGCGCGCTGCGCGACGCCGCCCTCAGCGAGCGCTTCGAACTGCTGGTCGTCGACCTGCCGCCCGCTCGGCAGGCCCTGGCCCTGCTCGCCCTCCCCGCGGAACTCCGCCGCTACCTGCGCCGCCTGCTGCCGCCCGAGCGGCAGGCCGCCCGCGCGCTGCGCCCGGTCCTCGGCCGCCTCGCCGGTGTCCCCATGCCCGCCGACCGGTTCTACGAGACGGCCGCCCGCTGGGACGTCGAGCTGGCCGCCGTCGAGGCCGTCGTCGCCGACCCGGGCACCGCCGTCCGGCTGGTCGCCGAGCCCGGCCCGGCCGGCACCGACGCCCTCCGCGACACCGCCCTGGGCCTGGCCGTGCGCGCCCTGCCCGTCGAGTCCCTGGTCGCCAGCCGCGTCCTGCCCGACGCCCCGGCGGACTCCTGGCTGACCGGCCCGGCCGCCCAGCAGCGCAAGGCCCTGGAGGAATGGGGCCAGACGTACACCGTCCACCCGGCCGCCCACCTGGGCCGGGACCCGCGCGGCCCCGACGACCTCGCCGCGCTCGCCGTCCCCGCCGGACCGGCCCCCCTCGCCGCGCCCGTCGAGTGGCCGGTCGAGGACCGGCTGGCCGAGGACGGCGTCCTGGTGTGGCACATCCCGCTGCCCGGCGCCCGGCGGGACGGACTGGACCTCGTGCGGCGCGGCGACGAACTCGTGCTCACCGCCGGCGGCTTCCGCCGCATCGTGGGCCTGCCCTCGGCGCTGCGCCGCTGCACCGTGGCCGGCGCCGCCCTGCGCGAGGGCGAGCTGCGCATCAGGTTCGCGCCGGACCCGGCGCTCTGGCCCCGCGACAGGTGAACCGGCGCCCCGCGTTCGGGTAACGTCGGAAGGACGAACCGTAGTCAGGAGTGCGCCATGAGCGAAGAGCGCCCACCGTCCGACGACGCCGCACGGGACGACGCCGCTCAGGAGCGGACCGAGCAGGAGCGCCGGGCCGCGGACGCCGACGCGTGGGCCACGGCCTGCGCGGAGGACCTGGAGGCGGAGAAGGCGCGGCGCCGCGCCCAGTACGGGCCGCCCCCGGGTTCGGCCGCCGAGGAACTGCGCAAGCTCGTCGACACCGTCGCGGACAAGCTGTCCTCGCTGCGCTCACCGCTGCTCGGCCCGGTCGCCGGACCCGCCGCCCAGGAGATGGTGCGGCAGGTCGTGCAACAGGCCAAGGCCGCCGTGGAACCGGTGCGCGAACGCAACCCGGACGTGTTCGGCCACCTCGCGGCGGCCGGCGGCGAACTGCTCGCCGCCTACCGCTCCGCCGTCCAGGCCCAGGAACGCCGCTGGACCTCCCGTACGGGCGTCCCCGAGGACGACCGCGGGGACGGCGCCCTCGGCGAGGACGGCTCGCGCCGAGGCCCGCAGGACGGCCCGCACAACCGTCCGCGCGGCGGCGGGGAGGGCCCCGGCGACCGCCGCGACAAGGGCGAGGGCACCGGCGGCGGGGAACGCATCGACCTGGACTGACCCTCCGCCGGGACACCGCCGCCGGGACCCCGACGGCAGTGCCTCGGGTACGGTTGGCCGTAGCGGGGCTCGACCGGAACTGAGGGATTCATGGGACTCACCATCGGCGTCGACATCGGCGGCACGAAGATCGCGGCCGGCGTGGTCGACGAGGAAGGCAACATCCTCTCGACCTTCAAGGTGCCGACCCCCACCACACCCGAGGCCATCGTGGACGCCATCGCCTCGGCGGTGGAGGGCGCACGCGCGGGGCACGACATCGTCGGTGTGGGCATCGGCGCCGCCGGATACGTCAACCGGCAGCGCTCCACCGTCTACTTCGCGCCCAACATCGACTGGCGCCAGGAGCCGCTCAAGGAGAAGGTCGAGGCGCGCGTCGGCCTCCCCGTCGTCGTGGAGAACGACGCGAACGCCGCGGCCTGGGGCGAGTACAAGTTCGGTGCCGGCAAGGGCCACCGCAACGTCATCTGCATCACCCTGGGCACCGGCCTCGGCGGCGGCATCATCATCGGCAACAAGCTGCGCCGCGGGCACTTCGGCGTGGCCGCCGAGTTCGGGCACATCCGGATGGTCCCG
The DNA here is from genome assembly GCF_040703815.1 of Streptomyces sp. NPDC006743. NCBI lineage: Bacteria > Bacillati > Actinomycetota > Actinomycetes > Kitasatosporales > Streptomycetaceae > Streptomyces > Streptomyces sp. NPDC006743. The sequence goes on from NZ_JBEYJA010000002.1 coordinate 207,705, forward strand.
GACGGCCTGCTGTGCGGCTGCGGCTCGCAGGGCTGCTGGGAGCAGTACGCCTCCGGGCGCGCCCTCGTGCGCTACGCCAAGCAGCGCGCCAACGCCACCCCGGAGCGCGCCGAGGTGCTGCTCGCCCTCGGCGACGGCACCCCGGACGGCATCGAGGGCAAGCACATCTCCATGGCCGCCCGCCAGGGCTGCCCGGTCGCCGTCGACTCCTACCGCGAGCTGGCCCGCTGGGCCGGTGCGGGCCTGGCCGACCTGGCGTCCCTGTTCGACCCGTCCGCCTTCATCGTCGGCGGCGGCCTCTCCGACGAGGGCGACCTGGTCCTCGACCCCATCCGCAAGTCGTACAAGCGGTGGCTGGTCGGCGGCAACTGGCGTCCGGTCGCGGACGTGATCGCCGCCCAGCTCGGCAACAAGGCCGGACTGGTGGGCGCGGCCGACCTGGCCAGGGAGCCCGACCCGGTCATGTGAGGCACCCGCCGCGGGGCCGGCTCCGGCCGCCCGCGGCGCACACGAGGCCATGAGCGCCCACCGTCCCCTCCGTCCGGGCCGGTGGGCGCCGTCGTACGGGCAGGCCGTGGGCCGGCGTACGAGACCGCGGGGACGGCGGACCGCCGCGCACGGGCGCCCGCGACACCGGGCCGACCGCCGTGCGGAAGCGGTTCCGTCGCCGCGTATGTTGATCGTCATGCAGCTGCCCAACTCCCGCACTGAACCCGACGGTTCCGCCGTCGTCCGCGTCCTGAGCCTGAACATCCGGTCGATGCGGGACGACACCGCCGCCCTCGCCCGGCTGATCAGCGCCTGCGCGCCCGATCTGGTCCTCCTCCAGGAGGCGCCCCGGTTCTTCCGCTGGCGCAAGAAGCTGGCGCGGCTGGCCTCGGCGGCGGACCTGGTCGTCCTCACCGGCGGTGCGACGGCCGCGGGGCCGGCGGTGCTGTGCTCGCTGCGGGCCACGGTCGAACGCACCGAGGACGTCCTGCTGCCGCTCACCCCCGGCCTGCACCGGCGCGGCTTCGCCACGGCCGTGGTCCGGTTCGGGGGCGTCCGGCTCGGTGTGCTCGGCTGCCACCTCTCGCTCGACAAGGAGGAGCGGTACGCGCAGAGCGGCATGCTCCTGGACCGGCTGGCCGGGATGGGGGTGGAGCACGCGGTCGTGGGCGGCGACCTGAACGAGGGGCCGGAGGGGCCCGCCTTCCGCCGGCTGGCGGGCGGGCTCCAGGACGGCTGGGCCACGGCGCCGTGGGGCGGCGAGCACACCTGGACGGCCCGCGACCCGCAGCGGCGTATCGACGCGGTGTTCGCGACGCCGGGCGTCGAGGTGCTCGGCTGCGGGGTGCCGCACGGCCTGGTCACGGAGGCGGACCTGAAGGCGGCCACGGACCACCTTCCGGTCCTGGCGGCCCTCCGCATCCCGGCCGACGCCTGACGCGCCCGGCGCGGACGACGCTCTGACCCGACGGGCCCTGTCCCGCGCCCGCGCGACGGCCTCCGCCCGCGCTAAACGACGGCCCCGGCCCGCCTTAGACGACGGCCCCGGCCCGCCCTAGACGACGGCCCCGCGGCCGGGGTCGTCGTCCTCCTCGTCGCCCGGGTTCATGCGGGCCACCAGGGTGGCGACACCGCCGATGAAACCGCCGATGCCGAGGGTGGTCAGCCACCAGGTCATCTCCCAGCCGAGCAGGACGGCCAGCAGGAGCAGGACGGGGCCGCCGATCACGCCCAGCCAGGCGAACTTCGCGGTCGCGTCCGCCTCGGGCAGCGGCGGCGGTTCCGGCGGGACGAAGTGGCCCTCGTCGTCCGCGTCGAAGTCGTCGTCGGAGGGCTCGCGCGACGCGAAGTCGCGCGGACCCGTACCGGGTGCGGCCAGGCCGGGCGCGAAGGACACCGAGCTGCCCAGCGGCTTGGCCGGGTTCGTCTCGCCGCCCTCGGCCCCGTCCGCGTCCGGCGGTTCCGGCAGCATCAGGTCCTCGATGGGCTTGAACGGCCTGGCACCCGGCGGGTCCGGCGGCTCCTGCCCGTACCCGGCGACGATCGCGGCCCACGCGGCCTCCTCGTCGAAGCCGGCCCCACCCACGCCGGACCCGGCACCACCGGCGGGAGCCCCGGTGGCACCGGGGGCGGCGGAGGTCCCGGTGCCACCGGAACCGGCAAGGGTCCCCGAGCCGTCGGCACCCGGGGAACCCCCGGAACCGCCGGAACCGTCGGCACCCCCGGAACCCTCGGTGTCGCCGGAGCCGCGAGGTCCGGCAGACCCCCCGGAGTCCAGGGAGCGGCCGGTCTCAGCCGACTCCACGGCCTCGGCGGCCTTGACGGGCTCGGCGGCGTTGACGGGCTCGGTCGCGTTGACGGATTCGGCGGGCAGCACGGGCTCGGTGGCCTCGGAGACGGCGCGGGGCGGGCTCGCGGTGACGGGCTCGGCGGGGAGCACGGGCTCGGCGGGGAGCACGGGCTCGGCGGCCTTGACGGGCTCGCCGGGCGGCACCGTCTCCTCGCTCCGCCCGGCGTCCCCCGGCCGCACCAGGCCCCCGGGCCGCGCCGGCTCCACGGCGTCTGCCGGTCCCACGGCGTCTGCCGGTCCTGCGGCATCCACGGAGTCCGCTGCCCCTACCGGTTCCGTGGCCCGCGCCGGGTCGACCGTGGGCTCGCGGTGCTCGCGGCCCTCGCGGTCGGAGTCGTGCTCAGCCACCTGCGGCCGTCCCTTCCTTGCCGACACTGGGTGCGATCCGGCCGATGAAGGCGAGGCTCTCCTCGAAGATCCGGTCCGCGTCGTGGTCCAACGTCGCGACGTGGTAGCTCTGTTCCAGCAGGATCTCCGTGACGTCCACGGAGGAGACCCGGCTGAGGATCCGCGCCGAGTCGGCGGGCGGCACCACGTGGTCCTGCGGGCTGCGCAGCAGCAGCAGCGGCTGCGTGACCTGCGCCAGCTCGCCGTCCACCAGCCGGAAGAAGGTCCGCAGGGAGTGCGCGCAGTGCAGCGGCACCCGGTCGTAGCCCAGCTCCGCGCCGTCCTCCTTGGCGATGTCGCTGGCGATGCCCTTCGTCGTGCGCACCAGGTGCCGGGCCACGGGCAGCGCGTACGCCGACAGGCCGTGCACCTTGTTGGCCGGATTGACCACCACCACCCCGGCGACCGCGTCCCCGTGCTTGGCGGCGAGCCGCAGCGCCAGCGCGCCGCCCATGGACAGCCCGGCCACGAACACCCGCGCGCACCGCTCGCTCAGGGCGCGCAGCTCGCGGTCCACCTCCGCGTACCAGTCCTGCCAGCCGGTGACCTGCATGTCCTCCCAGCGCGTGCCGTGCCCGGGCAGCAGCGGCAGCGAGACCGTCAGGCCGTGCTCGGCCAGGTGACCGGCCCAGGGGCGCAGCGACTGGGGGGAACCGGTGAAGCCGTGGCAGAGGAGGACGCCGACCTCGCCGCCCTCGTGGCGGAACGGCTCGGCTCCGGGGAGGACCGGCACGTCGGTCTCCTGTTCGTGAAGTGGGCTGGGCACGTCGGTGACAGGTGTGCGGCGCGGCAGGGTGGTGCGCCGACGGCACACGGCAGCCGATCGCAGGTACTTCACCGTACGCGACGGCACTGACACCGACCAGGGCCGCAGGCGCCTTCCGCGCGCTGCGGGTTATGGTCTGAGCGACACACACGGGAGGCAGTCGGTTGTTCTACGGCACGATGAAGGTCGCCATCGGGGGGCCGCTGAAGCTCGCCTTCAGGCCCTGGGTGGAGGGCGTGGAGAACATTCCGGCCGAGGGCCCCGCCATTCTGGCCAGCAACCACCTCTCGTTCTCGGACTCGTTCTTCCTGCCCGCGGTGCTCGACCGCAAGGTCACGTTCATCGCCAAGGCCGAGTACTTCACCACGCCCGGCGTGAAGGGCCGGCTGACCGCCGCGTTCTTCAAGGGCGTCGGCCAGCTCCCCGTGGACCGCTCCGGCGCGCGCGGCGCGGGCGAGGCGGCCGTGAAGAGCGGCATAGAGGTGCTGGAGCGCGGCGAGCTGTTCGGCATCTACCCGGAGGGCACCCGCTCGCCCGACGGGCGCCTCTACCGCGGCAAACCGGGAGGCCTGGCCCGGGTGGCGCTGGCCACCGGCGCGCCCGTCATCCCGGTCGCCATGATCGACACGGAGAAGATCCAGCCGCCCGGGAAGGTCGTCCCCAAGCTGATGCGGCCGGGCATCCGGATCGGCGAGCCGCTCGACTTCAGCCGGTACCAGGGCATGGAGCACGACCGTTTCGTGCTGCGCGCGGTGACCGACGAGGTCATGTACGAGATCATGAAGCTCTCCGGCCAGGAGTACGTCGACATCTACGCGACCGCGGCCAAGCGGCAGATCGCGGAGGCGGCGAAGGCGGAGAAGGAGGCCGGGAAGGCCGAGAAGGAAGCGGAGAAGGCGGAGAAAGAGGCGGAGAAGGCGGCGCGGACCGCCGTCGCGCAGGACGGGGCCGGCGCCGGGAAGAGCCCGGCGGGCCCCGAGCGGGAGACGGACGCGCACTAGGGTCTTTTTCGGATCAGGGCGGGTCAGGGCCGCGGTGCCGGAGCCGGCGAGCCCTGATTGATCCGAAGGAGAGGCCCTGGCGTCGGGGGCCGGCGCGGGGACGGAACGGGGACTGGGGGGACATGGCCAGGCGCGAGCGCGTCATGAGGATGTCGGTCGAGCAGCCGCTGTGGCGTGCGCTCACCGCCTACCGGGTGCTGACCCTGTTCTACGCGGTCGGCCTGTTCGCCACCGCCTACAGCCGTTTCCCGCACCCCTGGGTCGCCATCGCCTACTACTGCGTGCTGTTCGTGTGGACCCTGGCCACCCTGCCCCGGGTGGCCGGCGCCGCGCACTGCACCAAGCGCTTCCTCGCCGCCGACCTGACGCTCGCGGTGGGCGGCATCCTGCTCACCCCGCTCGCCGACGCGCACGCCCGGATCGCGGGCGGCGGCCCGACGCTGCCGTCGATATGGACCGCCGGCTCCGTCCTCGCCTTCGCCGTCAAGGGCGGCTGGCGCTGGGCCGCCGTGGCCTCCACCGCGGTCGCCCTCGCCAACCTGGTGGAGCGCGGCACCCCGGCCCGCGACACCGTGCACAACGTGATACTGGTCTGGGTCGCCTCCATCGCCATCGGCTACGTCGTCGAGGTGGCCCGGGCCTCCGAGCGCACCCTGGCCCGCGCCCTGGAGATCGAGGCGGCGACCAGGGAGCGCGAGCGGCTGGCCCGCGACATCCACGACAGCGTGCTCCAGGTGCTCGCCATGGTGCAGCGGCGCGGCGCGGTCATCGGCGGTGAGGCGGCGGAACTGGGCCGGATGGCGGGCGAGCAGGAGGTGGCGCTGCGCACCCTGGTCTCCGGCGGGCTGGTCCCCGTCTCCCGGGTCTCCCACGACGCGGCCGACGGCGCGGTGGTCCGGGTGGTCGAGGAGCACGAGGGGCACGGGGAGGAGGACGGCGACGAGCCGGTCGACCTGCGCGCGCTGCTCGCCCCGTACGCCGGTTCCCGGGTCAGCCTCGCCGAGCCCGGCGCCCCGGTCCCGCTGCCGCCGGCCGCCGCCCGGGAGGTGGCCGCCGCGGTCGGGGCCGCGCTGGACAACGTCCGCCGGCACGCGGGGCAGGACGCGCGCGCGTGGATCCTCGTCGAGGACGAACCGGACGCCGTGCTCGTGACCGTGCGCGACGACGGGCCCGGCATTCCGGCCGGGCGGCTCGCGCAGGCCGAGGGCGAGGGCCGGCTCGGCGTGGCCCAGTCGATCCGGGGCCGGCTGCGCGACATCGGCGGCACCGCCGAACTGGTCTCGGTGCCCGGCCAGGGCACGGAAGTCGAACTGAACGTACCGAAGCGGGCGAAGCCGGCGCGGGGGAAGGCGGAGAGCCGATGAGCACACAGCAGGACCCGATCAAGGTGATGGTGGTCGACGACCACCCCATGTGGCGCGACGCCGTCGCCCGCGACCTGGCCGAGTCCGGGCTCCACGTGGTCGCCACCGCGGGCGACGGCGAGCAGGCGGTGCGCCGCGCCAAGGCCGCGGCACCGGACGTGCTCGTGCTGGACCTCAACCTGCCCGCCAAGCCCGGCGTGCAGGTCTGCAAGGAACTCGTCGCGCACAACCCGGCGTTGCGGGTGCTGGTGCTCTCCGCCAGCGGTGAGCACGCCGACGTGCTGGAGGCCGTGAAGTCGGGCGCGACCGGCTACCTGCTGAAGTCGGCCTCCACGGAGGAACTGCTGGACGCGGTGCGCCGGACCGCCGTCGGCGACCCGGTGTTCACCCCCGGGCTGGCCGGGCTGGTGCTAGGCGAGTACCGGCGCCTGGCCGCCGAGCCGGTGCCCGCGGACGCCGTGGCCGACAGCGGTCCGAAGGCCCCCCGGCTCACCGACCGCGAGACCGAGGTGCTGCGCCTGGTCGCCAAGGGCCTGAGCTACAAGCAGATCGCCGAGCGTCTGGTCATCTCGCACCGCACCGTCCAGAACCACGTGCAGAACACCCTCGGCAAGCTCCAGCTGCACAACCGGGTGGAACTGGTCCGCTACGCCATCGAACGCGGACTCGACGGTGAGTAAACCCGCGTACGCGGCGCACCCACTCTTTCGAGTGGTTTCGCGGTGATCAACTACCGGACATTCCACCGGAATTGACTTTTCCGCCCATGTTGGAGTGACGTGGGTCACCATTAACGTGCCCTTCACCAGGCAACCGCGGCGAAGGGACATTTCCATGCGCGTCGGAGTACTGACCGGTGGCGGCGACTGCCCCGGGCTCAACGCCGTCATCCGGGGCGTCGTCCGCAAGGGCGTGCAGGAGTACGGCTACGACTTCGTCGGCTTCCGGGACGGCTGGCGCGGCCCCCTGGAGAACGACACCGTCCGCCTCGACATCCCCGCCGTCCGCGGCATCCTGCCCCGCGGCGGCACCATCCTCGGCTCCTCGCGCACCAATCCGCTCAAGCAGGAGGGCGGCATCCGGCGCATCAAGGACAACCTCGCCAAGCAGGAGGTCGGGGCGCTCGTCGCGATCGGCGGTGAGGACACCCTCGGTGTGGCCGCGCGGCTGAGCGACGAGTACGGCGTGCCCTGCGTGGGCGTGCCCAAGACCATCGACAACGACCTGTCGGCCACCGACTACACCTTCGGCTTCGACACCGCCGTCGGTATCGCCACGGAGGCCATCGACCGGCTGCACACCACCGCCGAGTCCCACATGCGGGTGCTGGTCTGCGAGGTGATGGGACGTCACGCCGGCTGGATCGCCCTGCACTCCGGCCTCGCGGGCGGCGCCAACGTCATCCTCGTCCCCGAGCAGCGCTTCGACGTCGACCAGGTCTGCGCCTGGATCACCTCCCGGTTCAAGGCGTCCTACGCCCCGATCGTCGTCGTCGCCGAGGGCGCCATGCCCAAGGACGGCCAGATGGTGCTCAAGGACGAGTCGCGGGACTCCTTCGGGCACGTCCGGCTCTCCGGGGTGGGGGAATGGCTGGCGAAGGAGATCGAGCGGCGCACCGGCAAGGAGGCCCGGACCACCGTCCTCGGGCACATCCAGCGCGGCGGCACGCCCAGCGCCTTCGACCGCTGGCTCGCCACCCGCTTCGGCCTGCACGCCGTCGACTGCGTCCACGACGGCGACTTCGGCAAGATGGTCGCCCTGCGCGGCACCGACATCGTCCGCGTCCCGATCGCCGAGGCCACCGCGAAGCTGAAGACCGTGGACCCGAAGCTCTACGAGGAGGCGGGGGTCTTCTTCGGCTGACGGCGCGGACCGGGCGCGGTGCGAGCCGGTCGCGGTGCGGGGCCGGGCACGGTGCCGGCCGGTCGCGACGCGCGCCCGATCGCGACGCGGTCCGGTCGTGGCGCGGGCCCGCGCGCGGTGCGGGCCGGTCGCGCGCGGGCAGGGGCCGTCCGCCGTCCGCCCCCGTATATTCGGGATGTCCGGCGTATCGGCCCATACCCCACCAGAACGGGAGCCGCTGTGGAGATCCTGGCCTTCGGAGTCCAGGCCGACGAGAAGCCCCTGATCGAGCACGCCTTCCGGGACCACCACGAGGTGCGCTGCCTGGACGTCTTCCTCAACGAGGACACCGCGCCCATCGCCGCCGGCTACGAGATCGTCTCCACCAGCGTCAACGCCGAACTGGGCGCCCGCGTCCTGGAGACCCTCGCGGCCGGCGGCACCCGGCTGGTCGCCCAGCGCTCCACCGGGTTCAACAACATCGACCTGCACGCCGCCGAACGGCTCGGCCTGACGGTCGCCCGCGTCTCCTCCTACTCGCCGTACGCGGTCGCCGAGTTCGCCTGGGCGCTCGCCCTCGCCGTCAACCGGCGCATCGTGCGCGCCTCCACCCGCACCCGCGACTTCGACTTCCGGCTCGACGGGCTGATGGGCCGCGACCTGCACGGCCGCACCGCCGGGGTGATCGGCACCGGCAAGATCGGCGAGGCGTTCGCCCGGATCGCCCACGGCTTCGGCATGCGGCTGCTCGGCTGGGACATCGCCGAGAACCCGTCCTGCATGGAACTCGGCATGAAGTACGTCCACAAGGACCAGCTCCTCGCCGAGGCCGACCTGGTCTCCCTGCACGTCCCGCTGATGCCCCAGACCCAGCACCTGATCGACGCCCGCGCCCTGAAGACGATGAAGGACGACGCGATCCTGGTGAACTCCAGCCGCGGCGGCCTCGTCGACACCGCGGCCCTCGTCGCCGAACTGCGCGAGGGCCGCTTCACCGGCGTCGGCCTGGACGTCTACGAGTCCGAGGAGGGCGTGTTCTTCCTCGACAAGTCCCTGGAGGCCATCGAGGACGACACCCTCGCCCGGCTGGTCACCTTCCCCAACGTCCTGGTCACCTCCCACCAGGCGTACTACACCGAGGACGCCCTGAGGCAGATCGTCGACACCACGGTGCGCAACGTCCTGGACTACAAGGCGGGCCGCCGCTCGGAGAACGTGCTGGTGCCGCACAGCTGACCCACCAGGTCCGTCACCACGGCCGCCCCGTTCAGCGTCAGCACCGACTCCGGGTGGAACTGCACCGAAGCGAACCCGGGGCCGCGCAGCGCGTGCACCTCGCCGCTTTCGCCGCGGCTCACCTCGACGGCGTGCGCGGCCAGTTCGGCGTCGGCCTCGTCGTCGCAGCGGGCCACGAAGCTGTTGTAGAAGCCGACCGTCTCCGGACGCCCGAACAGGTCGATCACCGTCTGCGCGCCCTGGTACGGCACCTCCTTGCGGACGATCTCCAGGCCCAGCTCGGCCGCGATCAGCTCGTGCCCGAGGCAGACACCGAGCACGCCGTGCCGGTGGCCGGCGATCACCTCGGCGGTCAGCGCGCGCAGCGACCGCATCTTCGGATCGGCCAGGTCGCAGGGGTCGCCGGGGCCGGGCCCGAGCACCACCGGGCCCTCGTGGGCGAGGACCGCCTCCCGCAGCCCGGGCTCGTCGTGGCGGCGGACGGTGACGTCCAGCCCCGAGGAGCGCAGCACGTGGGCGAGCATCGCGGTGAACGTGTCCTCGCCGTCCACCACCAGGGCGTGCCCGGACAGGACGTCCGACGCCTCCTGCATCCGCAGCCAGAACGGCGCGAGCGAGGCCCGGCGCCCGTCCAGCGCGGCCCGCACCCGCGGATCGTCGGCGAGGCGCGGCAGCTCGCGCTCCGCCCGCGGCCGGCAGGGGCGTACGCCCAGCGCGGCCAGCACGCCGGCCGCCTTCGCGTGCGTCTCCGCGACCTCGCCCGCCGGGTCCGAGCCGCGCACCAGCGTCGCGCCGACCGGGACGCGCAGCCGGCCGGCCGCGTCGATGTCGGCGGTCCGGATCAGGATGGGGGAGTCCAGGGTCTGGGCACCGCCCGCGTCCCGGCCGAGCAGCGCCAGCGCGCCCGCGTAGTAGCCGCGCCCGCCGGTCTCGTGGCGTTCGATGACCCGGCAGGCGTTCTGCACCGGCGACCCGGTGACGGTCGCCGCGAACATGGTCTGCCGGAGCACCTCGCGCACGTCCAGCGACGACCGCCCGCGCAGCTCGTACTCGGTGTGCGCGAGGTGCGCCATCTCCTTCAGCCGCGGCCCGACCACGACCCCGCCCATGTCGCCGACCGTGCACATCATCTTCAGTTCCTCGTCGACGACCATCGACAGCTCCTCGATCTCCTTGCCGTCGGCGAGGAAACCGAGCAGGTGCCCGGGGGTCGGCCCCTCGGCGGGATAGCGGTACGTGCCGCTGATCGGGTTCATGACGACCGTGCCGCCGGACATCCGCACGTGCACCTCGGGGCTCGCGCCCACCAGCGTCCGGTCCCCGGTGTGCACGACGAACGTCCAGTACGCCCCGCGCTCGCCCTCCAGCAGCCGCCGGAACAGCGCCAGCGCGTCGGCCCGGGAGAACCCGGGGACCGCGCCCTCGTACGTCCGCCGGATCACGAAGTTGGCGCCCTGGCCGGTGCCGATCTCCTCGCGCAGCACCCGGGCGACGGTCCGCGCGTACTCCTCGTCGCCGACGTCGAAGCCCCCGCCCTCCACCCGGACCTCGTGCGCGGGCAGTTGCGCCAGCGCCCCGGCGAGCGGGAGGGCGTACGTCTCCTCGGAGACCAGTACCGACAGCGGGGTGCCGTCGTCACGGACGTCGAAACCGCGCTCGCGGATCTGCCGGAACGGCACCAGCGCAAGGCCCTCCCCGGGCAGGTCCGCGAGGCGCTCGCAGGTGGTCACCGGGCCGAGGAACACCTCGACCAGGTCGTGGTCGTGCCCGGGGGTGCGGCGCCGGAGCAGCGCGAAGGGGCGGTCGTCGTGCAGGAGCCGGGTCAGGTCCATGGGTCCTCTTCCGTCGGGGGGAGCGACCGATGCGGTCACGGACGTGGTGACCGATGCGGTGATCGATGTCGGTGAGGAACGACCCCAAAAACGCCGAAGGCCGCCCCTCGGGCGGCCTTCGCGAAGTCTGGGATACGCGCAGTCAGCGGGCCGCCGGAGAAGCGGTCCACCACCAGTTCTGGATCTGGGTCGAGTGCGCGAACATGCCCGCACCCTACCGCATCCGGCCCGCACGCCGGGTCGCCCGGACGCACCACACCCGGTTTCCGCCGGGCACGGGCGGTGGAAGGACGGCGGGCGTCCGCACCCCGCCCGACCGAGGAGCACACCATCTCCGCACCCCGCCCGCCCCGCGCCCTGGCCCTGCTGTCCGCGCTGACCGCCTGCGCCGCCCTCGCCGCCGGCGCCACCTGCGGCCCGGCCGCCGCCCGCCCCGCGTCCGGCACCGAGGCCGGCCGTGTCTTCGGCACCGCGTCCGGCCGTGCCTCCGGCGCCGCGTCCGGCGCGACCAGGAACGTCGCCTACCGAGGCCACACGTTCACCGTCCCCGCCGACTGGCAGGTCGTCGACCTCACCGCCGACCCCACGGCCTGCGTCCGCTTCGACCGGCACGCCGTCTACCTCGGTGACCCGGCCGGGAACCAGGACTGCCCGGCCCGGGTCACCGGCCGCACCGAGGCCCTGTGGGTACGGCCCGCCACCACCGTGAAGGCCGCCGTCACCGAGAACCGCACCGCCCACCTCTTCCACGCCACGGCCGCCGCCGAGGGGATCGCCGTCACCGCCCCCTACCGCGACGACCGGGCGACGGTCGAACGGGTGCTGGACAGCGCCGGGCTGCCCGTGGCCACCGCCCGCGCCGAGACGGCCGACCCGTCGGCCGACCCCGCCCAGTCCGTCCCGGCGCTGCCCGCCGACGCGACCGCCTACCGGGGCAAGGGCTTCGACACCTGCGCCGCGCCGGGCCAGAGCGCCATGGACGCCTGGAAGGCCGGCTCGCCCTACGGCGCCGTCGGCATCTACATCGGCGGCGTCAACCGCGCCTGCGCCCAGGCGAACCTGACCGCCGACTGGGTGCGCACGCAGTACACCAAGGGCTGGCGCATCCTGCCGCTCTACGTCGGCCCGCAGCCCTCCGCGGGCGCCGGGAGCTGCGCGGACGACTGCGCCGCCATCACCGACCCGGCGGCGCAGGGCAGGGCCGCGGCCGAGGACGCGGCCGTCCAGGCCGGCGCGCTCGGGCTGGGCAAGGGCGCGGTGCTCTACAACGACCTGGAGCAGTACACGCCCGGCGCCGCCGTCACCACCCGGGTCCTCGGCTACCTGGAGGCCTGGACCGGCCGGCTGCACGAGCTGGGCTACCGCTCCGGCGCCTACGGCAGCGTCTCGTCCCTCGTCGCCGACCTGGTCGGCAACGCCACCGCGACCACCCTGCCCGACGTGATCCACTTCGCGCACTGGAACGACGAGGCCGTCACCACGGACGCGGCCCTGCCCGCCGCCCTGTGGGCCGACGGGCAGCGGGTCCACCAGTACGCGGGCGACCGGACCGAGACGTACGGCGGGGCGAAGATCAGCATCGACCGGGACCAGCTGGACGTGGGCACCGGCGCGTGACGCGGGCGCGCGCGGGGTGTCCGCGACCGAGCGCCGTTCGTCTCACTTGATGAGCAGATGAAGGGACCCGCTGAGTGACCCCGTAGTGTTTGTGGTGTGACCGTGAACGCTAAGACCAGCGCGAGCGCTGGCAACACCTGGCGAAACCTGCCCGCGGCGCAGCAGCCCGAGTACCCCGACGCCGAGGCTCTGCGCGCAGTGATCGCGGACCTCGAGTCGTATCCGCCGCTCGTCTTCGCGGGCGAGTGCGACCAGCTGCGCGCCCGGATGGCGGCCGTCGCCAAGGGAGAGGCGTTCCTCCTCCAGGGCGGCGACTGCGCCGAGGCGTTCGACGCGGTGTCCGCGGACCACATCCGCAACAAGCTCAAGACCCTGCTCCAGATGGGCGCCGTGCTGACGTACGCCGCCTCGGTGCCGGTGGTGAAGGTCGGCCGGATCGCCGGCCAGTACTCCAAGCCGCGCTCCAAGCCGACCGAGACCCGCGACGGCGTGACGCTGCCGACCTACCGCGGCGACTCCGTCAACGGCTTCGACTTCACCGAGGCCGCCCGCGTCCCGGACCCGGAGCGGCTGAAGCGGATGTACCACGCCTCGGCCTCCACGCTGAACCTGGTGCGCGCCTTCACCACCGGCGGCTACGCCGACCTGCGCCAGGTGCACGCCTGGAACCAGGACTTCGTGAGGTCCTCCCCGTCCGGCCAGCGCTACGAGCAGCTCGCCCGGGAGATCGACAACGCGCTGAACTTCATGCGGGCCTGCGGCACCGACCCGGAGGAGTTCAAGACCGTCGAGTTCTACTCCTCGCACGAGGCGCTGCTGCTCGACTACGAGTCCGCGCTCACCCGCACCGACTCGCGCACCGGCCAGCTGTACGACGTCTCCGGGCACATGGTGTGGATCGGTGAGCGCACCCGGCAGCTCGACCACGCGCACATCGAGTTCGCCTCCAGGATCCGCAACCCGATCGGCGTCAAGCTCGGCCCGACCACGACGGCCGAGGAGGCGCTGCAGTACATCGAGCGCCTGGACCCGGACCGGGAGCCCGGCCGGCTGACCTTCATCGTCCGCATGGGCGCCGACAAGGTCCGCGACAAGCTGCCCGAGCTGGTCGAGAAGGTCACCGCCTCGGGCGCGACCGTGGCCTGGGTGACCGACCCGATGCACGGCAACACGTTCGAGGCGGCCTCCGGGCACAAGACCCGCCGCTTCGACGACGTGCTCGACGAGGTCAAGGGCTTCTTCGAGGTGCACAAGGGGCTGGGCACGCACCCGGGCGGCATCCACGTCGAGCTGACCGGTGACGACGTCACCGAGTGCGTGGGCGGCGGCGACGAGATCTTCGTCGACGACCTGCACCAGCGCTACGAGACGGCCTGTGACCCGCGGCTCAACCGCAGCCAGTCGCTCGACCTGGCCTTCCTCGTCGCGGAGATGTACCGGGACCAGTAGGCGCCGCACGGGGCCGCCGGGAGCCGGCGGTCCGTCGGTGCCGGACTGGGGCGCGGATCACACACGGTCCGCGCCCCACCCGCTTTCCCGGGTCCGGGCCGAAAGGTAAGGTTAGGTTTGCCTCACCGAGAAGTCGGGGCGGCACCACTGATCGATCCCGGCGGGAGGTGAGCCCAGCGTGTACGTCTGCAGTTGCTTCGGCATCACCGAGCAGCAGGTCAAGCAGCACGCGGAGAGCGGCGCCTGCACGCCCCGCCAGATCGCCTCGGCCTGCAAGGCGGGCACGGACTGCGGCGGCTGCGTCCGCCGTATCCAGGCCCTGCTCGGCCGGGGCGCGTGCCCGCGCCGGGAACTGATCGAACGGCGCGCCCCGGCGTTCGCGCAGCTCGGCCCCCAGGCGTCCGACGCCGCTGCGCGGTCCGCCGACGCCGCCCCCGGGGAACTGGGCGACGCCGCCTAGCGGCCCGGCCGGCCGGAGGCCCCTCAGTGGGCGGAGAAGCCGCCGGTACCCGGGCCGGACGAGTCCGGCTGGCTCTGCTCGATGACCGTCGACAGGTACAGCGCCTCGCCCAGCTTGTCGACCAGCTCCAGCTGGGTGTCCAGGTAGTCGATGTGGTGTTCCTCGTCGGCCAGGATCGCCTCGAAGACGTTCGCCGAGGTGATGTCGCCCTTCTCACGCATCACCTCCACGCCCCGGCGCAGCCGGTCGATGGCCTCCACCTCGATCTGCCGGTCGGCCCGGAACATCTCGGTCACCGTCTGCCCCACCTGCACGTGGAAGAGCCGCTGGTAGTTGGGCAGGCCGTCCAGGAGCAGGATCCGGTCGGTCAGGATCTCCGCGTGCCGCATCTCGTCGAACGACTCGGCCCGGGTGTACTCCGCGAGCTTCGACCACCCCTTGTGGTCCTGGAGCTTGGCGTGCAGGAAGTACTGGTTGATCGCGGTCAGCTCGGCGGTGAGCTGCTCGTTGAGCAGTTCGATGACCTCGGGGTCGCCTTGCATGCGGGTAACTCCTTCTGGCTGACGGGGCTGACTGGACGGATATGGGCCGATGCGGACCGATATCCGCCGCATGATTTCACCGGCACCCACGGCCGTCCAGTAAGTGCATGCTTAGTGCGAGTTGTCCGGATCGGTGCGGGGCTGGTCCTGCGCACCCCGTCCGGTCTGTCAGGATGGAGGCATGGGTCAGCCGGTGGAACGCGCATCTGGGGAGGCGTCGGGAGCAGCGCCGGGAGCAGCGGCACAGCCGGAGCTTCCGCCGGGGCAGCGGCTGCAGCGGGGCTGGCCGGTCACGCACTACGGCCCGGTGCCGAAGTTCCGGCCCGAGCGCTGGGACTTCCGGGTCTTCGGCGCCACCGCCGACGGCGAGAAGCACTGCTGGAACCACGACGAGTTCACGGCCCTGCCGTACACCACCGTGGTCGCCGACCTGCACTGCGTCACGAAGTTCAGCATGCTCGGCGCCGAGTGGGGCGGCATCCCGGCCCGTACGATCCTGGACATCGCCCCGCCCGCGCCGAACGTCACCCATGTGATGGTCTGGGCGGAGTACGGCTTCAGCTCCAACCTGCGGCTGACGGACTTCACCGCCGACAGGACGCTGTTCGCCACCCACAAGGACGGCGAACTGCTGACCGCCGAGCACGGCTTCCCGCTCCGCCTGATCGTCCCCCACCTGTACGCCTGGAAAGGCCCCAAGTGGGTCCGCGGCGTGGAGTACATGACCGCCGACCGCCGCGGCTTCTGGGAGGAACGCGGCTACCACAACATCGGCGACCCCTGGCAGGAACAGCGCTACTCCTACCAGGAGGGACCCGGTGACGGCCCGGGGCTGTGACCGGGGACGGGGTGCGCGGGCGCCCCGGGACGCGGCCGGCCGGGCCTGAGCCCCAACCGGGGTCCGGCCCCCGCCGGATCCGGGTGCGGCTCAGCCGTCCCTGAGCTTCTTCAGGCGGGCCACGTCCGCCGCGTGCCCCTCCTTGCCGCCGGGCGTCTCGATGACCAGCGGCACGCCCGCGGTCGCCGGGTGGGTCATCAGGGCGCGGAAGGGATCCTCGCCGATGTGGCCGCCGCCGATGTTCTCGTGCCGGTCCTTGTGGGCGCCCACCACGTCCTTGGAGTCGTTGGCGTGGATCAGCTTCAGCCGGCCCTCGCCGACCGTGTCCACCAGCAGGTCCAGCGTCCGGTGCATCCCGTCCGGGCCGGTCAGGTCGTGCCCGGCGGCGAAGATGTGGCAGGTGTCCAGGCACACGCCCAGCTTCGGATGGGCGTCCAGCGCCTCGAAGTACGGTCCGAAGTCCCAGGTGCGCGAGCACAGCGACGCGCCCTGTCCGGCAGTCGACTCCAGCAGCAGGTACGGGTCGTCGTCACGGGTCAGCTCCTCGAGCAGCGGCAGCAGGTGCTCCCGTACCTGCCTCAGGGCCGGCGCGCGGTCCCGGCCGCCGGTGGCGCTCCCCGTGTGCACGACGACCCCGAGCGCGCCGATCTCCCGCCCGCGCCGCAGCGAGTGCCGCAGCGAGTGGACCGAGCGCTCCACGGTCGCCTCGGTGTGCGAGCCGAAGTTGATCAGGTACGGAGCGTGGACGTACGCCGGGAGCGACGCCTCGGCACAGGCCGTGCGGAACGCCTCGTCCTGGCGCGGGTCACCGGTGGGCGTGGCCCAGCCGCGCGGGTTGGCGACGAAGACCTGCACGGTCTCGGCCTCCAGCTCACGGGCGTAGGACAGGCCCACGGAGTGGAGGCCGCCGGCCACCGGCACATGGCCGCCGATCGGATTGCGGGCGGCGCCCGTGGGGGGAGGGGAAGCGGGGGACTGCTGACTGCTCACCCGTTCAGGGTGTCACGACGGCCCGCGGCCGGTGGCCGCGGGCCCTCGTGATCCCCGTCTCGTCACCTGATGGTGATCTTTATCGTGGAGCCCTTCGGCGCCTGGTCGCCGCCCTGCACCGACTGCTTCTTGACGGTGTCGCCGAACAGACCGAGGAGCCCGCGGTCCTCCTCGACCTGGAAACCGGCGTCCTGGAGCGCCTTCTTCGCGTCGTCGACGCTGTCGCCCGTGACGTCGGGGACGTCGACCATCTCCGGGCCCTTGGACAGCGTCAGCGTGACCGTGTCGCCCTCGGCCGCCCTGCCGTCGGGTCCCGGCGTCTGCCGCGCGACCTGGCCCTTGTCGAACTCGGAGTTGACCTGCCCGGACGCGATCGTCACCTTCAGGCCCGCGTCCTCCAGGTCGGACTTCGCCTGGTCCAGGTCCTCGCCCGTGACGTCCGGCACGTCCACCGGGCGGCCCCTGCTGACGACGAGCGCGATCGCCGAGCCCGCGTGACGCGCGGTGCCCGTCCCCGGGTCCGTGCTGATCACCGAGCCCGCCGCGACGTCCTCGCTGAAGGCGCGGCTCACCATGCCCGGCTCCAGCCCGGCCTTCCTCAGCCGCTCCTGGGCCTCCTCCAGCGGGCGGCCCTTCAGGTCCGGCACCTTCACGGTCTCCGGGCCGTCGGAGACGGTGAGGGTCACCGAGTCGTGGCTGCGGATCCGGGCGCCCGCCGCGGGGTCCGTACTGATGACCGTGCCGCGCTTGACGGTGTCGCTGTAGGCGTGCTTGACGTCCTTGACGTCGAGACCGGTGTCCCGGAGCCGCTCACGGGCCTGCTCCTCGGTCTTCGCCAGCAGCGGCGGGACCTTGGTGAACTGGCCGGAGTTGATGTACCAGACGCCCCCGCCCAGGGCGAGGACGAGCAGGACGGCCGCGACGATTGTCAGCACCAGCCGCCGGGGCCGCCGGGCCGGGCGCCGGGGCGCGGGGGCCGCGGGCGCCTCCAGGCGGCTGGTGCGGTGCAGCGCGGCGCCCGCAGCGGCGCCCTCGTCGTCCTCGTCGACGGGCAGCGGGCGCGGCATCGTCAGCGCGCGCGGGATCACGCTCGTGCGGTCCTGCGCGTTGTCGTGCTCCGCGGTGCGGGCCTGCGGCGGCAGGGCGTCCAGCTGCTGCGCGCTGAGGGCCGCCCGGGCCTCGCGGGTCCGGGCGAGCAGCGCCACCGCGTCGTGCGGCCGCACGTCCGGGGTGCGCGCGGTGGCCGCCGCGACCAGATCGTCCAGCTCGACGGGCAGCCCGGGCACCGCGGCGGACGGGGGCGGCACGTCCTGGTGCAGGTGCTGGTACAGCACCTGGGCGGGACTGTCGCCCTGGTGGGGCTTGGCGCCGGTCAGCATCTCGTACAGCACCACACCGCACGCGTACACGTCGACCCGGGGGCCGGCGGTGCCTTGCTCGATCTGCTCGGGGGCGAGGTAGGAGACGGTGCCGAGGACGGCGCCGGTGGTGCTGGTGACCGAGTCCACGGCCCGGACCAGACCGAAGTCGGCGACCTTGACCCGCCCGTCGTCCCCTATCAGGACGTTCTCCGGCTTCATGTCGCGGTGCACGAACCCGGCGCGGTGCGCCGCGCCGAGCGCCGCGAGCACCGGCTCCAGGATGTCCAGCGCGGCCCGCGGCTGCAGCGCCCCGCGCTCGCGCAGCACGTCCCGCAGGGTGCAGCCGGCGATGTACTCCATGGCCAGGTAGACGTACGACCCGTCGGTGCCCTGGTCGAAGACCTGCACCACGTTCGGGTGGTCCAGGCGGGCCACCGACTTGGCCTCCCGGATGAACCGCTCCACGAACGACCCGTCGGCCGCGAGCGCCGGGTGCATCACCTTGAGGGCGAGCACCCGGTCCAGGCGGGTGTCCAGGCCCCGGTAGACCGTGGCCATCCCGCCGACGGCGATCCGCGCGTCGACGCGATACCGGCCGTCGAGCACCTGCCCGACGAGAGGGTCCTGAAGGGTCGTATCCACGCAGGGGAGTCTACGAGCCGCCACGGACACCCGAGCCGCCGAGCGGCGCTCCGCGCCTCGACTGCGACCGACCTGTGACGCTTCCCACGCGCGCGGGCGGCGAGCCGGGAGCGTGCGCCGGGCGCGCGGGCGAGGCGCGCCCTCGGGCGGCGACCGGGGCCCCTCCCTGTGCGAGGGACCGCGGAAGACCGGGGGTGCCCGGCCGGCCGGCTCAGAAGGCCGGGCGTTCCGGGTCCAGGTCGGCCAGGCCCTCCACCGGGGACGAGGCCTCGGCGAAGTGGCGCCGCGGGATGCGGCCCGCCAGCCGGGCCAGGCGGCCGGCCGTCACCGCGTGCCGCATCGCCTCGGCCATGACCGCCGGCTCCTGCGCCCGCGTCACCGCCGAGGCGAGCATCACGCCCGCGCACCCCAGCTCCATGGCCAGCGCCACGTCCGAGGCCGTGCCGGCGCCCGCGTCCAGGATCACCGGCACGCGCGCGTGCTCCACGATCAGCTGGAAGTTGTGCGGGTTGCGGATGCCGAGCCCGGAGCCGATGGGCGAGCCCAGCGGCATGACCGCGGCGCAGCCGACGTCCTCCAGCTTCCGGGCGAGCACCGGGTCGTCGTTCGTGTACGGCAGCACCGTGAAGCCGTCGTCGACCAGGGTCTCCGCCGCGTCCAGCAGCTCGATCGGGTCCGGCAGCAGGGTGCGCTCGTCGGCGATGACCTCCAGTTTGACCAGGTCGGTGCCGAGCGCCTCCCGGGCGAGACGGGCCGTGAGCACCGCCTCGCCCGCCGTGAAGCAGCCCGCGGTGTTGGGCAGCACCCGGATGCCGAGCCTCTCCAGCACGGACAGCACGGAGCCGTGCACGGAGGGGTCCACCCGGCGCATCGCGACCGTGGTCAGCTCCGTGCCGGAGGCCACCAGGGAGCGTTCGAGGACGTCCAGGCTGGGCGCACCGCCGGTGCCCATGATCAGCCGGGACGTGAAGGACGTACCACCGAGGACGAAGGGGTCGTCGGCCATGGGTCAGCCTCCTTGGACGGCGGTGAGGATCTCGACGCGGTCGCCCTCGGCCAGGGCGGTGGAGGGCCACCGGTCGCGCGGCACGACGGTCTCGTTGAGGGCGGCGGCCACCCCGGAGGGCGCCGCGGTCAGGGTCCGTACGACGGCGTCGAGGGCCGTGCCGGGCGAGAACTCGCGCGGCACGCCGTTGACGGAGATGCGGACGGGGGTGCTCATGCGGACTGCTCCGTGAGGGTGGCGGCGTGGAAACGCCGAGGGCTGAAGGGGCGGGCCTCGTCCGGCAGCTCGCCGGTGGCCAGGACGTGCGCCATGACGTCACCGGTGACCGGGGTGAGCAGCACCCCGTTGCGGTAGTGCCCGGTGGCCACCAGCAGCCCGTCCAGGCCGGTCGGGCCGAGCAGCGGCGCGTTGTCGGGGGAGCCGGGGCGCAGCCCGGCGCGGGTCTCGGTCAGCGGCAGCTCGGTGATGCCGGGCACCAGCTCGTGCGCGTCGCGCAGCAGCTCGTAGACGCCGCCCGCCGTCACCGTGGTGTCCCAGCCCAGCTCCTCGCTGGTGGCCCCGACGACCAGCTCGCCGCTGAGCCGCGGCACCAGGTAGAGGTGGCCGCCGCGCACCACGGCCCGCACCGTGCGGCTCAGGAACGGCGCGTACCGCTGGGGCACGGTCAGCCGGAGCACCTGCCCCTTCACCGGCCGCACCGGCGGCAGCAGGTCGTCCGGGACCCCGGCGAGGCGTCCGCTGAGGCTGCCGGCGGCCAGTACCACCTGCCCGGCGCCGAGCGCGGTGCCCTCGCGCAGCACGCAGCCCGTGGCCCGCTCCCGTTCGACGGTGAGCCGCTCGGCCCAGGCGCGGTGGAAGACCACGCCCGTGCGCTCGCAGGCCACGACCAGGGCGGCGGCCAGCCGCCGCGGGTCGATCTGGTGGTCGCCGTCCACCCGGAGCCCGCCGCGCACGCCCGGCGCGAGCATCGGCTCCAGGCGCCGGCACTCGCGCCCCGACAGCCACTCCGACTCCAGCCCCGAGCGGTGTTGCAGGGCGTGCAGTTCCCGCAGGTGGGCGCGGTCGTCGGCGTCCAGCGCGACGGCCAGCGTGCCGCACCTGCGGTAGCCGAGGTCGTGGCCGGTCACCTCGGTCAGCTCGGCCGCGAAATCCGGGTAGCGGCGGGCCGAGGCCAGGTTCAGGCCGAGCAGGGTCTCCTCGCCGTAGTGCAGTTCCGTGACGGCGGCCAGCATCCCGGCCGCCACCTGCGCGGCACCGCCGCCCGGCTCGGGGTCCACCACGGCCGCGGACAGTCCGCGCCGGGCGGCGCGCCAGGCGGTCACGAGCCCGATGATCCCGCCCCCGATGACGAGGACGTCGGACGTACGTGGCAACGACATGGGCGTCCAGCCCCTCCCTTCGCCGGCATGACCCGGATCAGGTTCGTACGGTCGGAGGCCGCCAGCCTCCCTCTCAGCCCGGTGCGTCCGGGCTCCCGCGAGTGCTTGTACGGTGGCCACCCTAGTCCTTGGAGCAGCGCTTTTGTAAGGGAGCCTCCCGTATGCCGCCCTCGCTGGACGGTCTCGTCCTCGCCCCCGTCGCCGATCAGGCCCCCGGTCAGGTGGGCACCCGGACCCGCTTCACGTACCACGAACGGGGCGGGGAGATCTGGGCCGAGTACGCGGGCGGCGACGTCGTCCGCGGTCACCTGGTGGGCACCAGGGAGGGCGACCGGCTCGACTTCCGGTACGTCCAGCTCAAGCACGACGGCACGACCTCCTCGGGGCACTGCGTCTCCACGGTGGTGGAACTGCCCGACGGGCGGGTGCGGTTGGAGGAGAGCTGGGAGTGGGAGTCGCAGGCGGGGAGCGGCACGAGCGTGGTGGAACAGGTGGGCGACTGACGGCGGCGGGCGCGGCGCGGCCCGGCGGGGGCGGCGTGACCTCGGCCGGCGGGACAGGGAACCGGCGGGCGTGGCACGGCCTCGGCCGGCGGGACAGGGACGCGGCGGGCGTTGTGGAGCACGTCACTCCGCACGCCCCCTGACTGACTGAACGTCAGCTGACTATGGTGATCAGGTGAGCGAGCAGACGCAGGAACAGGGCACCGCCCAGCCGCGGCGGGTGGTCGTCGCCGGCGCGGGCATGGCCGGTGTGCAGACCGCGGTCGCGCTGCGCGAGCAGGGCTTCACCGGCACGATCACACTGATCGGCGCCGAACCCCACCAGCCCTACGACCGGCCACCGCTGTCCAAGGCCGTCCTGCTCGGCAAGGCCGAGGGGTCCGCCTTCGACGTCGACTTCGAGGCGCTCGGCCTGGAGCTGCGGCTCGGCTGCGAGGCCCTGGCCGTCCGCTCCGAAGCACATGTGCTCGACACCTCCGAAGGACCCGTCCCCTACGACGTCCTCGTCCTCGCCACCGGCGCCGAGCCGGTGCGGCTGCCCGGCGCGGAGGACGTCCCCGGCGTGCACCTGCTGCGCACCCTGGACGACGCCGGACGGCTGCGGCCGGTCCTCGCCGAGCAGCACGACGTCGTCGTGGTCGGCGCCGGCTGGATCGGCGCCGAGTTCGCCACGGCCGCGCGCGAGGCGGGCTGCGCGGTGACGGTCGTGGAGGCCGCCGACCGGCCGCTGGCCGGTGTGCTGCCCGCCGAGGTGGCCGCCCCGATGACCGCCTGGTACGCCGACAGCGGCACCGTGCTGCGCACCCGCGCGCGCGTGGCACGCGTCGAGCCCGGCGCGGTCGTGCTCGACGACGGCTCACGGCTGCCCGCGGGCGCCGTCGTCGTCGGCATCGGCGCCCGCCCCGCGACCGCCTGGCTGGCGGGCTCCGGCGTCGAGCTGGGCGAGCGCGGAGAGGTGCTCGCCGACGACCACCTGCGCACCAGCGTGCAGGACGTGTACGCGGTCGGCGACTGCGCCTCCTTCCCGTCGGGCCGGTACGGCGAACGCCTGCTGGTCCACCACTGGGACAACGCGCTCCAGGGCCCGCGCACGGTCGCCGCCAACGTGATCGGCCTGACCCCGGCCGTCTACGACCCGGTGCCGTACTTCTGGTCCGAGCAGTTCGGCCGCTTCGTGCAGTACGCCGGCCACCACACCGCGGCCGACGCCACCGTCTGGCGCGGCGAGCCCTCCGGCCCGGCCTGGACGGTGTGCTGGCTGCGCGACACCCGGCTGGTCGCCCTGTTGGCGGTCGGCCGCCCGCGGGATCTCGCCCAGGGCCGACGGCTGATCGAGGCCGGTGCGGTGATGGACGCGGGGCTGCTGGCGGACCCGTCGAGGCCGCTGAAGACGGCCACCGCGTAGCCCGCTCGCCGGACGGTCTCCGCCCAGGTGGACGGGGTCGGCTTCCGAGTGTCGGTGGCAGATGGCACGCTTGGTCCCGTGACCGAGATTGACGCGAAGACCGATGCGCTCGTCCCCGCCTGGCTGACCCTGCCCGACATCGCCGAGATGCTCGGCGTCGACGTGACGCGTGTGCGGCAGCTGGTCAAGGAGGGCCAGCTCATCGCCGTACGCCGCGGTGAGAACCGCGCGCTGCACGTCCCCGCCGCCTTCATCGACGGGGACAAGGTCGTCAAGGGCCTGTCCGGGACCCTGACGCTCCTGCGGGACGACGGCTTCACGGTCGAAGAGATGATCGAGTGGCTCTTCACCCCCGACCCGACCCTGCCCGGCACCCCCGCGCAGGCCCTGAGCGAGAATCGCGGCACGGAGGTGAAGCGCCGCGCCCAGGCGCTCGCCGTCTGACGCCGGGCGCCACCGACAGGGCGGCCCGCCGGCAGGGCCGCCCGCCGCCCGGACCGAACCGTTCGTCCGGCGTACGGGTACCGCCGCCGTGCCCCGGGCCCCCGCCCGGGCCACGGAGCCGCGGCCCGTACGCCATCGACACCACCGCAACCCACCACGGGGGGACCACGCATGTCCGACACCGCCGCAGCCGCCGCCCGCGCCCGCCTGGCCGACGCGCGCCTGTACCTGTGCACGGACGCCCGCAGGGACCGCGGCGACCTTCCCGAGTTCCTCGACGCCGTGCTCGCGGGCGGCGTCGACATCGTGCAGCTGCGCGACAAGGGCATGGAGGCCGGGGAGGAACTGGAACACCTCGCGGTGTTCGCCGACGCCTGCGCCCGCCACGGCCGGCTGCTCGCGGTCAACGACCGCGCGGACGTCGCGCACGCCGCCCGCGCCGACGTGCTGCACCTCGGCCAGGGCGACCTGCCGGTCCCCGCGGCGCGCGCCATCCTCGGCGACGACGTCCTGATCGGCCGCTCCACGCACGCCGGGTCCGAGGCCGCCGCGGCCGCCGCACAGGACGGCGTGGACTACTTCTGCACGGGCCCCTGCTGGCCCACCCCGACCAAGCCCGGCCGCCACGCGCCCGGCCTCGACCTGGTCCGTTCCACCGCCTCCCTCGGTACCGACCGCCCCTGGTTCGCCATCGGCGGCATCGACCTCGGCAACCTCGACCAGGTGCTGGAGGCGGGCGCCCGGCGCGTCGTCGTGGTGCGGGCGATCACCGAGGCCGACGACCCGGGCGCGGCGGCGGCCGAGTTCGCGAAGCGGCTGCGGCAGGCCTGACCGGGCCGGCGCCGGCGATCACCGAGGCGCCCGGGAGCCGATGCGCCGAAGTGTCCCACGGAGTGGACAACAAGTCGGCAAATCGGTCAAAACGCCAGCGTTCGGTTGGGGGACCGCCGCACCCTGGCTAACCTGCGGGTATGGCCCTCGGCACCGCATCCACCAGGTCGGACCACGCCCGCACCGTCCGCGACATGCTCGCGACCGGCAAGACGACGTATTCCTTCGAGTTCTACGCCCCCAAGACCCCGAAGGGCGAGCGGAACCTGTGGAACGCGCTGCGCCGGGTCGAGGCCGTGGCGCCCGACTTCGTCTCCGTGACCTACGGCGCGGGCGGCTCCACCCGCGCGGGCACGGTCAAGGCGACCGAGGCCATCGCGTCGGACACCACCCTCACCCCGATCGCCCACCTCACCGCCGTCGACCACTCCGTGGCCGACCTGCGCAACATCATCGGGCAGTACGCCGACGCCGGGATCCGCAACATGCTGGCACTGCGCGGCGACCCGCCCGGCGACCCGATGGGCGAGTGGGTGCCGCACCCCCGCGGCCTGCGCTACGCCGCCGAACTCGTCGAACTGATCAAGACGTCCGGCGACTTCTGCGTCGGCGTCGCGGCCTTCCCCGCGATGCACCCGCGCTCCGCCGACTGGGAGACCGACGTCCGTCACTTCGTCCACAAGTGCCGCGCGGGCGCCGACTACGCCATCACACAGATGTTCTTCCACCCGGAGGACTACCTGCGGCTGCGCGACCGGGTCGCCGCCGCCGGCTGCGAGACGCCGATCATCCCCGAGGTCATGCCGATCGCCGGCGCCAAGACGCTCGCGCGGATCCCGTCCCTCACCAACGCGGCCTTCCCGGACGCCCTGAAAGAGCGGATCCTCGCGGCGAAGGACGATCCGGCCGCTGTACGCTCCATTGGCATCGACTTCGCCACCGAGTTCTGCGCGCGGCTGCTGGCCGA
This sequence comes from Streptomyces sp. NPDC006743, assembly GCF_040703815.1. Taxonomy (NCBI): domain Bacteria; kingdom Bacillati; phylum Actinomycetota; class Actinomycetes; order Kitasatosporales; family Streptomycetaceae; genus Streptomyces; species Streptomyces sp. NPDC006743. The sequence goes on from NZ_JBEYJA010000002.1 coordinate 232,905, forward strand.
AGGAGTGCCCGGGCTGCACTTCATCACGCTCAACAACTCCACGGCGACACTGGAAATCTACGAGAACCTGGGTCTGCACCACCCGCCGCAGGCCTAGACCGGTCGCACGCCTGTACGACACACTGCGGAGCGACCACTGGGAGAGGGGCGTACATGGGCTGGGCGGTCCTCTACATCGCGTTCGGCGGCGTCGCGCTGTGGTTGCTCGGCGAGGTGCTGCTGCAGTACAAGGCGCGCCTGCGCTGGCGGCTGCTCGCCTTCGGCGGCTTCCTCTGCGTCGTGCTCGGTGTGCTGATGCCCTCCGTCCTGGTGATCGCGCTGGGGGCGATCGCGTTCGCCGTCGGGCAGACCTTCGTGACGCTGTCCTTCCGCCGCGGTTTCGTCGCGGGCTGGGCGGTGCGCCACCCGGGCGCCGAGGTCGCCGGCAGCAAGCGCCGCCGCGGCCGGGGCGGCCGCAAGGACCCGGCCCCCGACGCCGCGGGCCCTGACACCGTCGACGGCGCACCCGCCGAGCCGGCGGGCGAGGAGGGGCAGGCCGGCGCGGAGGGAGCGGACGGCCGGTCCGTGCACGACGCTCCGGCGTACGGCCGCGACGACGACGAGCACGACGACGTCTTCACCCCCGCCCGCCCCCTGGAGCCCACGGCCGCCGAGTCCACGGCGGTGTACGCGCCCCAGCCCCTGCCCGACGACACCGGCTCCTACGGCGTCTACGGCGACTTCGGCGGCCAGTCCGGCCGGTCCGGCCGGTCCGGCGGGGCCACCCCGGACCCGTACGCCGCCACCGCCCAGGGCTCCGACGCGGGCTACGGCTACGACTACTCCGGGTACCCGCAGCAGGGCTACGGCTACGACGGCACGGGCCAGCAGCAGTACGCCGCCTACTCGGACCCGTACATCGGCACCCAGGCCTACGACGGCGCCCCCTACACCGGCGGTTACGGCCAGCAGGGCTACGGCACCCAGGAGCCGTACGCCCCGGGCGGATACGGCGGGGAGACCCCGGCCGGCGGGGTGTGGGTCCCGCAGCAGCGCGCCGATGACCCCTACGGCGGGGAACTCCCGGCGGAGCAGACCTATCCGTACCAGGGCGACGGCCAGGGCGGCACCGCGTCAGGGCACGGACAGGGGCAGGGACAGCACGGCGCGGGCTACGACGAGCAGTACCGTTTCTGAAACTCCCTCACGAGTTCCCGCCGGACTTCCGGTCCGGTGCCGGGCTTCGGGCCCCGTGCCGGACGATCGGCCGCTCGGCGGCTTCCCGGTCCCGTGCCGGACCACCGGGCCGCGCCGGGGTGCCGGCCTCGTGTTTGTCCATCGGTCCCGTGCTGGGGTGCCGGCCTCGCGCTTGTCCACCGGCCCCGCGCCGGGGTGCCGGCCCCGCTCCGGGCTTCCGGTCCGGTGCCGGTTCACTGGGAGCCGCGGAACTCCGGTCCCTCGACGATCAGTCCGGACACCAGCGCCCCCGACATCCCGGCGTGCGGCAGCCCGCCGCCGGGATGCGACCAGCCGCCCACCGTGTAGAGGCCCTCGATCCGCGTCGAGTTCGCCGGGTGCAGCAGCCGCCCGCCGGCCGCGGCCAGCGCCGGTGCGGGCACGGCGCCGCCCGCGGCGCCCGTCACCCGCTCGATGTCGGCGGGGGTGCGCACCTCGTGCCACAGCAACCGCTCGCGCAGACCGGGCACGGCCCGGTCGGCCACGCCGATCATCCGCGCGACACGGTCCTCCACGGACCCGTGCCCCGTCCCGCCCGCCGGGACCGTGGCCGTGAGCGTGACCGCCTCGTGGGCGGTGTCGGGCACCAGCGCCGGGTCACCGGGACGCAGCACGGTGACGGTCGCGTCCGAAGCCGCCACCGGAGCCGTGCCGAACAGGCCGTCCAACTCGGCGTCGCGGTCCCGCGCGTGCACGACGGTGCGGTGGGCCGTCCCCTCCGGACGGCCGCCGCGCAACGCGAGGAGCACGGTCAGCCGGCTCGGCATGCCCCGCTGGGGCGGCACCGCTCCCTCGCCGCGAGCCCCCGGGGCGAGGCCGCTCAGCGTCCCCGGTGCCACACCGGCGACCACGTACTCCGCGTCCGCCGTGTCCCCCGTGGCCAGCTCCACGCCCGCCACGCGGCCGTCCTTCTCGGTGATCCGCGTGACCTCGGCGCCGAAGACGAACTCGACCCGGCGCGCCACACACCGCTCGTACACCGCCCGCGCCAGCTCGCGCAGCCCGCCGCGGACGTACCACATGCCGAACGCGTGCTCCATGTACGGCAGCACGGCCGCGCTCGCCGGAGCGGTCCGGGGGTCGAGGCCGTACGCGAGGGCGTGACTCTCCAGCAGCGCGGCCAGGCGCGGATCCCGCAGCTCCCAGGCACCCACCTCCGCGAGCGTGCCCGCCCGCCGGGTGCGCAGCAGCCGCTTGTGCGGCACCGCCGGATAGGGCTCCCGCTCGGCGAGCACCTGCCAGTCGGGCCACAGCGGCTCTTCGAGGAGGGGGCGGCGGGTGCGGTCCCAGGCCTCGCGCGCCCGGACCAGGAAGTCGCCCCAGCGCTGTCCGGCGCCCGCGCCGAGCGCCTCGTCCAGGGCCGCGACGACACCCGCGCGGGACGCGTTCGGCAGGGAGACCTCGGTGCCGTCCGCGAAGACGTGCCGGGCGGCGGGGTCGACCTGGACCAGCTCGACGCGGTCCTCCAGGGGCTCCTTGCCGGTCTTCACGAACAGGTCGCGGTAGACCGCGGGCAGCGGGAGCAGGCCGGGACCGGTGTCGAAGGCGAAACCGTCGCGCTCGAAGCGGCGCATCGCCCCGCCGTAGGTCTCCGTCCGCTCGTACACCGTCACCCGGTGGCCCGCGAGGGCCAGCCGGGCAGCCGCCGCCATCGCGCCCGTCCCGGCGCCGATCACCGCAATCCCTGCCATGCCCGCGACTTTAGCGACCACCGCTGACAATCCCGGCCCTGGGGGCGGTGACCAGCGGCTTTCCAGCCGGCCCGCACCGGGTGGGGCGGGTGCCCGGGGACCTGCGCGCAGGGCTGAGTACGTGTACCTAGGCGGCGAGATGAGTACCTGCGCGGATGGGCCGCGGCCCGCGCGGAGGAGAGAGTGGAGGCACGGGAAGGGGCACGGCACCGGTACCGCCGACACGGGGCGGCGGAACGGCGCCGCCCTGGACCGCTCCTTCCGCCGGCTCGCGTCGGCGGGAGCGAGGCACGGGGGAGCCCGGAGCCGACCGAACGGGGTCCGACGGGGGAACGGGGGACACGGGGGGACGGGTTCGGGGGAGCAGGAGAGGGCGCCGGTGCGTGGTGGCCCGCGGCGACGCGGCCACGGCGCACCGGCGCCCTCGTCTCAGCGCAGGCCGCTCACCCTGCCCTGCAGGAGCCTGGACAGCGCGGCGTGGACGTCGTCCAGGGAGCGCTCCGGCTGGAACGCCTTCCAGTCCAGGGCGGCCACCAGCACCATGCCGACCAGCGCGGCGGCGGTCAGCGGCACATCGATCTCCTCGCTGAACTCGCCGCTCGCCACCCCGTCGCGCAGCACGTCCTCGACGACCGCGACCGCCTGCCGCCGGACCACCATGAGCGTGGACTGCCAGGCCCGGTTGGTGCGCCACAGTTCCGCCACGTACAGCTGGGTGAAGGCGGGATAGCGGTCGATGAAGACGAGGCCGGCCCGGATCATGGCGTCCAGCGCGTCGACCCGGCCGCCGCCCTCCCGTGCCGCGCCCTCGGCCGCCTGCTGGAGGGAGGCGGTGAGAAGGCCCACGCCGTGCCGCAGCAACTCCTCGAAGAGGACGGACTTGCTGGCGAAGTTGTAGTAGACCGTGCCTTTGGCGACCCCGGCCCGCTCGGCGATCTCGTCCACCGTGGTCGCGGAGAAGCCCTGCTCGGCGATGAGGGTGACGGCCGCCTCGTAGAGCTTCTGCCGGGTGGCCTCGCGGCGGGTACGGCCGCCCGACGTGGCGCTGCTGCTTTCCATGGCCCTGATTGTCACAGGAGCGCCCCGCCCGCCGACGGGCGCCACCGGTGGCACCGGTCGGCGGGCGGGGTGTCGGTGGCAGAAGGCGACCGTGGCGGCGAACGGTGGGAGCGGGCGCGGCGCAGGGGGATGGTGGCGGCGGGCGCGGCGCACCGGGACGGCGGTGCGGGCGGCGGCGCCCGGCCCATGGCGCGCGGGCCACGGCTCACGGCCCACGGGAAACGGGTCCCGGCAGAGCACCGCGAAGGACGAAAAGACCAGGTCAGAACGGATTGTCAGTGGCATACCTCACGATGGGTACATACGGCACCCGTGCCGTGACCCAGACGACAGGAGGTTCGTCATGGCCAACTCGCCCGCAACCGCCGCCCGTCGGCGCCGCGCCACCGGCCCTGCCCCCTCACTGACCGGCCCGGCGAGCGACGTGCACCCCGTGCTCCGCCGGGCCACGGCCCCGCCCGCCGCCCTCGACCTGCTCGCCCAGGCCCGCGCCGGGCTGGAAGAAGCCGCAGCCCTTCCCACCCCGAACGAGCGTTACGCGACGGCCCACCTCGCCGCCCTGCGCACCGCCGCGGCCGTCCTCGCCGCGCGCGGGCGCCCGGAGACCACGCCCCGCAGGCGGGCGCGGATACGCAGCGCCTGGGAGGTGCTTCCCGAGATCGCTCCCGAACTGACCGAGTGGAGCGCGCTGTTCGCCTCCGGCGCCCGCCGCCGCGCCCTGGCCGAGGCCGGTGTCCAGGGCGCGGCCTGCCACCGGGACGCCGACGACCTGATGCGGGACGTGGCGATGTTCCTCCGCCTCGTCGAGCGCATGCTGGTCCTCCAGCCGGTCCTGCCCCCGCCCCGCCCCACCGAGGAGGACCACAAGCCCCACCCCGCCGGCGGCGACATGCCGAACGCGGGCTGAGGCCGCCCCCTGACCGCCGGTGCTCCGCGGCCGGCCGCGGCCACCCGCCGCCGGCGGTCCGGCGTGCGGACGCGAGGAGCGGAGCGTGAGGGACAGGCAATAGGGTGGAACCCGCCTGAAGCCTTCCCACCTCCCGTGTTCCGGGCGGCCGGGCGGGCAGCCCGATCGCTCCGCCGTGTCTGAGGCGGTGCCGCCGCGAGGAGTCAACTGCCGTGTCGGACCCGATGCGCCCGCCCGTCTCCCACCACCACTCCCGACCGACGTCGTCGCTGCGCTCCGACCCCTCCCGTTCCCGCGCCTCCCTGCGCACCGCCGTGGTCTGGGACGTCCTTCAGGACGCCCTCGACCGGCGGGTCAAGGCCACGGGCCGCACCGCCCTGGACGTCCTGGACACCGGCGGCGGCAGCGGCAACTTCGCCGTGCCCGTCGCCCGCCTCGGCCACCGCGTCACCGTCGTCGACCCCAGCCCCAACGCGCTCTTCGCGCTGGAGCGCCGTGCCGCCGAGGCGGGTGTGGCCGACCGGGTGCGGGGCGTGCAGGGCGATGTGCACGGGCTCTTCGACGTGGTCGAGCGCGGTGGCTACGACGCGGTCCTCTGCCACGGCGTCCTGGAGTACGTCGACGACCCGGCCGAGGGCGTGCGCAACGCCGCCGCCGCCCTGCGCGAGGAGGGGGTGCTCAGCCTGCTCGCCGCCGGTCTCGGTGGTGCCGTCCTCGCCCGGGCGCTGGCCGGTCACTTCAAGGAGGCCCGGCAGGCGCTCGGCGACCCGCAGGGGCGCTGGGGCGACAGCGACCCCGTGCCGCGCCGTTTCACCGCCGAGCAGCTCACCTCCCTCGTCGACGGGGCGGGGCTGACGGTCGGCGCGGTGCACGGCGTACGGGTCTTCGCGGACCTGGTGCCCGGGGTCCTGGTGGACACCGAGCCGGGGGCGCTGGACGCGCTGCTCCAGCTCGAGGCGGCGGCCGCCGAACTGCCCGCGTTCCACTCCGTGGCCACACAGCTCCACGTGCTCGGCGAGACCACGGGTGCGGCAGCGGCCTGAGCGGGCCGGTGGGGAGGGCCGGTGATCGGCGTCCCGGCCGGGGATGGAGTGTGCCACAGGCCCCCCGATCCAGGTGCGGGCGCCGTATGATCGAGGGAGACCGTCCGGCATGACGGGTCGGCCGCCGGGGAATGGAAGCCTCAGCGAGTCGGCTCCGCCGTGGCGGATTCGGTTGGCCGATTGGCGCAGAGGGGCGGGTTTCACGGGGGCGATTCCCTGCCTATCCTGAAGGGACCCCCCGGGTCGCCCCGGCGACTGCACGATGAGGAGGACTCCGTGCCGCTCTCTGAGCACGAGCAGCGCATGCTCGAGCAGATGGAGCGAGCGCTGTACGCCGAAGATCCCAAGTTCGCGTCGGCGCTCGAGGGAAGCGGGCTGCGTACGTACACCCGGCGGCGGGTCTACCAGGCGGTCGCGGGCTTCCTCGTAGGTATCGCGCTCCTCATGGCAGGTGTGATCGCCCAGTACCCCTGGGTGAGTGTGGTGGGCTTCCTGGTCATGCTGGGATGCGCGCTGCTGGCCGTGACCGGCTGGCGCAAGGCCCCGAAACCGGGCGAGCAGCCCGCCGGCGGCCCGCACGCCCGACGCCAGGTGCGACCCAAGCGCTCCATGATGGACCGTATCGAAGAGCGCTGGCAGCGCCGCCGTGACGAGCAGGGCCGCTAGCGCAGTTCCGGGGTCCCCCTGAGTTCCGTGCAGCGGTTCGCGTAGCGGTACTCCAAGACCGTGCCGAGGGGCCGGCCACGAGAAGTGGCCGGCCCCTCACGCATCGCATGACAGGACCGGCGCAGCCCGGTCAGCCCGGCGGGGCCGACAACTGCCGCGCCGGACGACCGCCCCGCCCTTGCGCGCCGGACCGCCGCCCCGCCCTTTCCCTCCGGGCGCCGGACGGCCCTCACCCTCGGCCGTCCGCAGCCCGTGCTGCTCAGCCCTGCTGCCGTGAGGGTCTGCGCAGGGCCGGGCGGACCGCTGCCGCCCGGGACCGCAGGGCCGCCCAGCGGGCCGAGAGCGCCCGGACCAGCCGCGTGGCCGAGCGGGGGGCGAGCACGGCGCGCAGCCGGGCGCCCCGCGAGGCCGTGTCCCGCAGTCCCGCGACGACCTGGCGGACGTCCTGCGCGAGCCCCGGCATCGGCCGGGGGCTCGGCGCGTAGAGCACCTGCTCCAGGGCGTCGGCCAGCCGGTGCACCGAGGCGGCGGCGGCCGCGTCGAGGCGTCCGAGCCGGGCGATCCGCGCCGCTGTCTTGCGGGGAGTCTGCGACTCGTCCGGCAGGATCCCGAAGTCCCAGGCGGTGTCGATGAGTTCCTGCCAGAGGGCGAGCCGGTGGGCGGCCGCGTCCGCCGCACCGCGCCCGTGCGCACCTAGCCGGACCGCTCTCCTGCGCTTGCGCCACAGCAGGGGTGACAGCAGCAGGACGAGGACGGCGAGTCCGCCCAGCGCCCACCCCGTGACCGCGTACCACTTCGGGCCGTCCCCGCCGGTGGCCTGCGCGGCCTGCGCGGACGGGCTCGGGCACTCCTGGAGCTTCTTCATCTGCGGCGTGCACCCGGTGCTCCCCGACGGCGCGGTGGAGGGACGCGAGCTGCTCTGCGGCGAGGGCACCGCCGGGTTCGGCAGCGTCGTGGTCGAAGGGTCCGACTCGGTGTACTGCGGGACCGTGCCCCGCGTCGGCGTCGGCTCGAAGCGGGTCCAGCCGACGCCCTCGAAGTACAGCTCGGGCCAGGCGTGCGCGTCCTTGAGGCCCACCGCGACGGAGCCGTCGCCGCCCGGCGTCCCGGGCGCGAAGCCGACCGCCACGCGGGCGGGTATGCCCAGGGTGCGGGCCATCGCCGCCATCGCGAAGGAGAAGTGGACGCAGAAGCCGCGCCTGTCCTTCAGGAACCGTGAGATCGCCTCGGAGCCGGTGCCCGCCTCGACCTGGGTGTCGTACTGGAAGCCCCCCTCGAAGGCGAACCAGTCCTGGAGCTTCACCGCCTGCTCGTAGTGGTTCGCCGCGCCCTCGGTGACCGCCCGGGCGGTGTCGGCCACCACCCCCGGCACCGATTTGGGCACCTTGGTGTACTCGCGGACCACGGCGGCCGGTGGCTGTCCGGCGAGGGCGAGCTGGTCCGCGGTGGGCTGCACCTCCAAGCTCTTGACCTGGTAGTTCAAGCCGCGAGTGTTCTGCCCGTGGTCACCGACCAGGGTCATGCCCACGGGTTCGTAGCGCCAGTTGCCGTCGATCCGGACGCCGCTGGGCGGGTACGGCATCGGCAGCCAGTCCTGCGCGTACCAGTCGGCGGCGGCGATCGACGTGGTGATCTCCGTGCGCCGGACGGCGCCGTTCAGGCCGGCCGGGGCGGGGAAGGGGTCGGGCACGCCGACGATGCGCCGCTGCGACGGTTTCCAGGTGGTGCCGTCGAAGTCGTCGAGGGACACGATGCGCAGATAGAGGTCGGAGACGTCCTGCGAATCGGTGCGCAGGGTCAGGACCGTGCGGTCCTCGTCGACGTTCAGGCTGTCGCGCAGGGAGACCAGCGGGTTGACCGCGGAGATCGTGCCGCCGCCTCCGATGCCCGAACCGGCCCCGGCCCCGGTGGCGTCCAGCAGTCCGCCCCGCATCCCGGGCAGCGCGAGCGGCACCACCAGGGCGACGCCCAGTGCCACCGCGCCGATCCGGCGCCCGGTACGGACGGGCGCCACCGCCCCGCCGGACTCACCGCCCGCCGCGCGCGAGGCGCCGCTGAACACCCGGCCCCACTGCGAGAGCCGCTCCCGGCCCTCGGCCAGCAGCAGCATCAGGTAGCCGGCGGCGGCGAGGAGGAACCAGAGCCAGGCGGTGCCGCCGTCGGACAGTCCCGCGGCCACCGAGTACAGCGCGAGCAGCGGCAGTCCCGCGGGCGCCGCGCTGCGCAGGGTGACCGCGAGGGTGTCCACGATCAGTCCGATCACCAGGACCCCGCCGATCAGCATCAGCCGGATGCCGTCGGACAGCGGTGCCGGGATCGCGTACCGGCCCACGTCCTGGCCGCCCTGCTGCAACAGCGCGGCCAGGTGGCGGAAGGCCTGCGGGCCGGGGAGCAGCCCGGCGACGGCCTGTGCCCGGGCGAAGACCAGGGTCAGCAGCAGCAGGGTGACCAGGGCCTGCGCGGCCACGGTGAGCGGCCGGGCCAGCGGCACCCGGCGCGCGGCCACGCCGACGCCGGACTGCACCGCGAGCATCAGCGTCACCTGCAGGATCCAGGTGGCGGGGGAGACCAGGGGCAGCAACGCGCACGCCGCCATCAGCGTGGCCGCCGCGGCGCACAGCGCCAGCCGTGTCCGCCCGCTCATGCCCGCACCTTCCCCCGGCCCACCGGACCTGTCCCGCCCCGCATGCCTCCGCCTTCACTCACCTTTCCGGAACACCGCCCACAGCCCGGCCCGCCACCGCGCCCGCTCCGGCCGCCCGAGGCCGCGCACCGCCCCCGGTTCCGCGGGCCGCTCACGAAGGTCCCGCCCCGGTGCCCGTCCCGCGTGCCGCGCCCGCGGCCGTCGCGGGCCCCGGGCCGGCGGCCGTGCCGGGGTCCGTCGCGGCGGGCACCCCCGGCGCCGCCCCGGGCGGGGCCGCGAGGTCCGGCCGATCCGCCGCGCCCGCGCGCGTCCGGTCCGCGTGGCGCCAGGCCTCGTCCAGGGAGGTGCCCCGTGCCACGCTCACCACCGTCCAGCCCGCGTCGTGCAGCATCCGCAGCCGCTCCGCCGCACGGTCGGCCGGGCCGCCCGGCCCGTCGGACGCCTCGCCTCCCCAGGCCTCGCTGTCCAGCACGAAGGCGACCGCGCCCCCGCTGCGCTGCCGCATCTTGGCGGCCATCGTGGCCTGTGCCTCGTCGAGGTCACCGAGGAAGGCCACCAGCAGGCCCTCGTTGCCGCCGCGCAGCACGTCGTACGCGCGCGACAGGCCCGCCCCGTCCGAGTGGTCGATCACGGCGAGCGTGTCCATCAGCAGCCCGGCCGCGTCCGCCGACTCCTGCCCCGAGCCCGCGAACCCGTCGGAGCCCTCGCCGGGCACGGAACTGCCGGTGTCCGTCAGCAGCCGTACCGAGAAGCCGCGTTGCAGCATGTGCACGAGCACGGAGGCGGCCCCCGACACGGCCCATTCGAACGCCGAGTCGGGGCCCGCGCCCCGGTAGGCGGCCGCGCGGGTGTCCAGGAGCACGGTGCAGCGGGCGCGCTGGGGCTGTTCCTCGCGGCGCACCATCAGCTCTCCGTAGCGCGCGGTGGAGCGCCAGTGCACGCGGCGCAGGTCGTCGCCGTGGCGGTACCCGCGCGGGATCACGTCGTCCTCACCGGCCAGGGCCAGTGCACGCTGCCGGCCGTCGCCGTACCCCTTGGCCTCGCCGCCCAGCCGCACCGGTGGCAGCGGCTCCACGCGCGGGACGACGGTGAGGGTGTCGTGCGTCGAGAAGGAGCGGGTCAGCTCGCACATCCCGAAGGGATCGGTCAGCCGCAGTTGCAGCGGGCCCAGCGGATAACGCCCCCGCAGGTCGGATCGGACCCGGTAGGACACCTCGCGGCGACCGCCCGGCTCCACCCGGTCGAGCACGAAGCGGGGCCGGGGCCCGAGGACGTAGGGCACCCGGTCCTGGAGCATCAGCAGGCCCGTGGGCAGCCGGGAGACGTTGTCCATCCGCAGGTGCACGCGGGCCTCGGCGCCGGCGGGCACGCGCGCGGGGGAGAGGCGGCGGCTGCCCGCGACCCGGTGGCGCGTGCGGTACAGGACGGCCGCGCAGACCAGGGGCAGGACGGCCAGCAGCAGCCCGACGCGCAGCAGTTCGCTCTGCCCGAGGAGGTAGGCGCAGACGGCCGCCGCGATCCCGGCGGCCAGGAAGGACCGTCCGCGGGTGGTGAGCCCGTTCAGCGCGGTGCGCAGGCCGCCCCGGCCGCCCTGCTCGTCCTCCGCGCGTGCGGGCCCCCCGTCCGTCATCACAGCCTCCGCGGCTGCTGCCGGCCGAACTCCGGCGTGGTGTGGCCCATGCCGAGACCGCCGCCCGCCTGGGCCGCCGCGGGCACCGGCGTGTGCTGCACGATCTCCTCGACGACCTGCTCGGCCGTACGCCGGTTGAGCTGCGCCTGCGCGGTCGGCAGCAGGCGGTGCGCGAGCACCGCCACGGCGAGCGCCTGCACGTCGTCCGGCAGCGCGTACTCCCGTCCGCTGAGGGCGGCGGACGCCTTCGCGGCGCGCAGCAGGTGCAGCGTCGCGCGCGGGGAGGCGCCGAGTCTCAGGTCGGGATGGGTGCGGGTGGCGGCGACCAGGTCGACGGCGTAGCGCTGCACGGCCTTGGCGACGTGCACCGAGCGCACAGCCTCCACGAGCTTGACGATGTCGTGCGCGTGCGTCACCGGCTGCAGGTCGTCCAGCGGGCTGACCCCGCCGTGCACGTCCAGCATCCGCAACTCCGCCTCCGGGGCGGGGTAGCCGATGGACACCCGGGCCATGAAGCGGTCGCGCTGCGCCTCGGGCAGCGGGTAGGTGCCCTCCATCTCGACCGGGTTCTGGGTGGCCACCACCATGAAGGGACTGGGCAGTTCGTAGGTCTGCCCGTCGATGGTGACCTGGCGCTCCTCCATCGACTCCAGCAGCGCGGACTGGGTCTTGGGCGAGGCGCGGTTGATCTCGTCGCCGATCACGATCTGCGCGAAGATGGCGCCCGGCTTGAACTCGAAGTCCCGGCGCTGCTGGTCCCAGATGGACACACCGGTGATGTCCGACGGCAGCAGGTCGGGCGTGAACTGGATGCGCCGCACCGAGCAGTCGATGGACCGCGCCAGCGCCTTGGCGAGCATCGTCTTGCCCACCCCGGGGACGTCCTCGATCAGGAGGTGCCCCTCGGCGAGCAGCACGGTCAGTGAGAGCCGCACGACCTCGGGCTTGCCCTCGATCACCGCCTCCACCGAATCGCGCACCCGCTCCACGGTGGCGGTCAGATCGTCCCCCACGCTCGACCTCGCTCGCGCGGGGGCACCCCCCTGGCTCGCTCGATCGTCATAGGTCGTCACCCGGCCCTCCTCGCCCTTCCCCGCGCCCGTCACCGGGCGGGGGATTCCCCGACTTTCCGGGCCGACGTCCCGCTGCGCGGACCGGGCCCACCCCGAACACGGACACCACGCCGCAATGGTTCCGCGTGATGTCACACCCGCATTCTTGCCGCCGTTACCGATTCGTGTCACTCGCCTGTGGACAACTGACCGCGATATTCGGGTTCTACGACTTTTCGCTGGGGGCGGCGCGAGGCCCGCCCCTGGTCACCCGGGCCGGCCGTGCACCGGCTCGGCGCGGGTGGGCGGTGGCACCGCCGGTGCCGGACCGCCGGGGGCGGGCAGGCGGGTCACGCGGGGTCGATCTCGCGCAGCCGGCCCGTCCTGACGTCGAACACGAATCCGCGTACGTCGTCGGTGTGCAGCAGGAACGGCGAGGTGCGCACGCGCTGCATCGACTGCCGCACGTCCTGGTCGGCGTCCTTGAAGGCCTCCACCGCCCACGAAGGCCGCTGCCCGACCTCCATCTCCAGGTCGTGCCGGAAGTCCTCGGTGATGGTCTGCATGCCGCAGCCCGTGTGGTGGATGAGCACCACGCTGCGGGTGCCGAGCGCGCGCTGGCTGATGGCCAGCGAGCGGATCACGTCGTCGGTGACCACACCGCCGGCGTTGCGCAGCGTGTGACAGTCGCCGAGCCGCAGGCCGAGCGCGGCGTGCAGGTCGAGACGCGCGTCCATGCAGGCCACCACCGCGACCTGGAGGACGGGCCGCGCGTCCATGCCCGGGTCGGTGAACTTGTCGGCGTAGGTCCCGTTGGCCGCGACGAGCCGGTCGATCACGGAGCGGTCGGTTATGGCGCCCTCGGAGTTGGCGGGAACTGATGCGGAAGTCGTCATACTCATGACGTTACTGGGCGTGCCCGCCGCGGTCGCGTCATGGGAGGGGACAAAGAACGCCTCCGTGGCTTGTTGTGAGCGACTCCACACGCAGGGCGAGGCGCGTCCGTGCGGGTGAATTCCGGCGGGCGGCCGTGTCCCGGCACTCCGGCGGGCGACGCGCAGGCCGGTTGATTGACCGGGCGACCGGGTCGACTAAAGTGGCGCGAGGCGGGAGGCGCGGCCCTCCCTGCCGCACTGCATCCACCGGAGACCCCGGCATACACCCGAACGGTCTCCCCACGTGCGCGGCGCGTACGTACGGCTCGGCCTCCACCCGCTCCCGGTCGGCTGACGCCTCTGGCGCCGGCAGGGCCCCATCGTCTCGCGAGCGGCCGGGGACCCGGCGGTGCGTGCGGGGCGCGCCGGACCTGAGAGGGCCCCTTGAGCGACAGCCGACACGTCCCCGTGATGCTCCAGCGGTGCCTGGACCTCCTGGCACCCGCCCTGGAGCGGCCGGGAGCGGTGGTCGTCGACTGCACCCTCGGCCTCGGCGGGCACAGCGAGGCGCTGCTCACCCGCTTCCCCGAGGCCCGCCTCGTCGCCCTCGACCGCGACAAGGAGGCGCTGCGCCTGTCCGGTGAGCGCCTCGCCCCCTTCGGCGAGCGGGCCACCCTGGTGCACGCCGTCTACGACGAACTGCCGGACGTGCTCGACCGGCTGCGCATCCCGCGCGTGCGGGGCGTCCTGTTCGACCTCGGGGTCTCCTCCATGCAGCTCGACGAGGCCGACCGCGGCTTCGCCTACGCCCAGGACGCGCCCCTGGACATGCGCATGGACCAGTCCACCGGGATCAGCGCCGCCGAGGTGCTCAACACCTACCCGGCCGGTGAACTCGTGCGCATCCTGCGGGCCTACGGCGAGGAGAAGCAGGCCAAGCGGATCGTGGCCGCCGTCGTGCGCGAACGCGAGAAGGAGCCGTTCAGCAACAGCGCACGCCTGGTGGAGCTGATCCGCGACGCGCTGCCGCAGGCCGCCAAGCGCACCGGCGGCAACCCGGCCAAGCGCACCTTCCAGGCCCTGCGCATCGAGGTCAACGGCGAACTCTCCGTGCTGGAGCGGGCGATCCCGGCCGCCGTGAAGGCGCTCGACGTCGGGGGACGGATCGCCGTACTGTCGTACCAGTCGCTCGAAGACCGCCTGGTCAAGCAGGTGTTCGCGGCCGGCGCGGCCACGACGGCGCCGCCCGGCCTGCCGGTCGTCCCCGAGCGCTACCAGCCCCGGCTCAAGCTGCTCACCCGCGGTGCCGAACTTCCCACCGAGGAAGAGATCGCCGTGAACCGGCGGGCGGCACCGGCCCGGCTGCGCGGGGCCGAGCGCATCAGGGAGGACGCCGAGTGAGCCAGGGGGACCAGTGAGCAGCAAACCCGAGCTGCGGGGCCGTGCCGCCCGGCTGGCGCGGCTCCTGCCGGGGAAGGGGCGGCAGGCGGCCCGCGCCCCCTTCGTGCTGCTCGTCGTGCTGCTCCTGGGCGGCGGCCTCATCGGCCTGCTGGTGCTGAACTCCGCGCTCAGCGAGGGCGCGTTCCGGATGGACGACCTGAAGAAGGACACCAAGAGCCTCACGGACGAGGAACAGGCCCTCCAGCGGGACATCGACTCCTACTCCGCCCCGGACGCCCTCCAGCGCCGCGCCCTCGAACTGGGCATGGTGCCCGGCGGCGACCCGGCCTTCCTGAACCCCGACGGCACCGTCAAGGGCGTGCCCTCGGCCGCCGAGCAGTCCCTCGCGCAGGACCTGCCCGTGTCCGTACGGCCGCCCGAGAGCCTCACGGCCGCGAACGCCGGCTACCCCGGGACCACCACCGGCACCACCGCCCCGGCCGCCGGGCAGGCCGGTCCCGCCGCACCCCCGCAGACCCCGTCCCCCACGGTCCCGGGAAGCGGCACGGCCACCGACGCCGCCCCCGGCGGCCCGGCCGCCATGACCGCCCCCCAGCCCGCCACGACCCCGACCCCCGGCAGGTGACGGAAGTGACCGACAGGGAACCGCCGCGCCGCCGCGTGCCCGGACCCGCCAGGCCCGCCCGCCCCGGCGGCAGCCGGCCGCGCCCCGGCCCCGGCGCCCGTCCGGCCCGGCGCCCCAGCTCCACCTGGCGGCCCCCGCCGGTGCGCGTCCTGCGCCTCGGCAGCCCCCGGCCCCGGCTGCGCATGGTCGCCCTCGCGCTGACCCTGGTGATGCTCGTCTTCGTGGTCCGGCTGCTGCAGGTGCAGGCCGTCGACGCGAGCGCCTACGCGGCCAAGGCCGACGCGAACCGCTACGTGGTCCACACGATCGCCGCCGAGCGCGGCGCCATCACCGACCGCACCGGCGTGGCCCTCGCCACCAGCGTGGACGCCGAGGACATCACGGCCGACCCGACCATGTTCACCCGCGAGACCCTGAAGGTCGGCGACGGACCCGAACAGGCCGCCGCGCTGCTCGCCCCGATCATCGGACAGGACCAGGCCGGTCTGGCGAAGAAGCTGCGCACCCCGAACACGCGGTACGTGCTGCTGGCCCGCCGCCAGACCCCGCAGGTGTGGACCCAGATCAAGGACCTGAAGGCCGCGCTCACCAAGAAGGGCCAGGCGGACGGGTCCACGGTCAACGTGCTGGCCGGGGTCTTCTCCGAGCCCAGCACCAAGCGCGTCTATCCGGGCGGCGACCTCGGCGCCGCGCTCCTGGGCTGGGTCGACGCCGCGGGCAAGGGCGGCGGCGGCATCGAGCAGCAGCTGGACAAGCAGCTGGCCGGCAAACCCGGCAAGATCCGCTACACCCAGTCCGGCGGCCGGGAGGTGCCCACCGCCGGCTCCAGCGGGACGCCGGCCGTGCCGGGCACCGACGTCGAGCTGACCATCGACCGCGACATCCAGTGGGCCGCGCAGAACGCCATCACCGAGCAGGTGCGCAAGTCCGACGCGGACCGCGGCTACGTGATCGTGCAGGACACCAGGACCGGCGAGATCCTCGCCATGGCGAACTCCCCGGGCTTCGACCCGGGCGACCTGGCGCACGCCGACCCGGCGGCGCTCGGCAACGCCGCGGTCCAGGACGCCTTCGAACCCGGCTCCACCGCCAAGGTCATGTCCATGGCGGCGGTCCTGGAGAAGCAGGCGGCCACACCGCTCACGCACGTCGTCGTGCCCAACCGGCTGCACCGCGGCGACCGGCTCTTCCAGGACGACGTCGACCACGAGACCTGGTACCTCACGCTCAACGGGGTGCTCGCCAGGTCCAGCAACATCGGCACCATCATGGCCACCGGCCGGCTCGGCCGGACCCAGGCCGAGGCCAACAAGGTCCTCTACTCCTACCTGCGCAAGTTCGGCATCGGCAGCTACACCGGCATCGGCTTCCCCGGCGAGACCAAGGGCATCCTGGCGCCGCCCGAGAAGTGGTCGACTTCGCAGCAGTACACGATCCCGTTCGGCCAGGGCTTCTCCATCAACGCGCTGCAGGCGGCGTCCATCTACTCGACGATCGCCAACGGAGGGGTCCGGATCCAGCCGACCCTGGTGCGCGGCACCAAGGGGCCCGACGGCCGTTTCAGCCCCGCCCCCGAGCCGGAGAAGCGCCGGGTGGTGAGCGCGGGGACCGCGAAGGAACTGGCCCAGATGCTGGAGTCCGTCGTCGACGACGAGCACGGCACCGGCCTGAAGGCGCGCATCCCCGGCTACCGCGTCGCCGGCAAGACCGGTACGGCCAACCGTGTGGATCCGGCCACCGGCAGATACCGCGGTTACACGTCGTCCTTCGCCGGGTTCGCGCCCGCCGACAACCCCCGCGTCACCGTCTACTGCGCGATCCAGAACGCCACCGAGGGCAGCTACTACGGCGGTGACATCTGCGGTCCGATCTACAAGCAGGTCATGGAGTTCGCGCTGAAGACGCTCCAGGTGCCGCCCACCGGCGCGCAGGCCGCCAACCTGCCCGTCGAGTTCAAGCCCTGACCCCGCCGCCCCCCGGCCGGCCGAAGTCCCCACGACCCACCCGAGCCCCCCGGCCCCCGAGAGCCCCCACGGCCCCGACCGGCACCGCGGCACCCGCCGCGGCCCGTACCACCGGAACAGAACCACCAGGAACAGCCCGTGACGACGATCACCCCGGAACCCGGGAACCGCCCGCAGCCGTCGCCCTCGCTTCGCCCGCAGGCGGGTACGCCCGGTACGCTCACCGCCGTGCCACACCCTGATCAGTCCCAAACCACCCAGAAGGGCGCTTCCGTGACATATCCGGGGCCGCCGCGACCGGTTCAGGTCACCGCCACCACCCTCGCGGAGCTGGCCGGTCAGCTGGGTACCGCGCAGCCGGACAGCACCGCCGAGGTCACGGGCATCACCCACGACTCGCGCGCCGTGCGCCCCGGCGACCTGTACGCCGCCCTGCCCGGGGCCCGCGCGCACGGTGCCGACTTCGTCACCCAGGCGGCGAGCCTGGGCGCGGTCGCCGTGCTCACCGACCCGGCCGGCGCCGAGCGCGCCGCCGCGACCGGCCTGCCGGTGCTGGCCGTGGCGGACCCGCGCGCGCGGATGGGTGAACTGGCGGCCACGATCTACGGCCGGCCCGGCCGCGATCTGCTCCAGATCGGCATCACCGGCACCTCGGGCAAGACCACCACGGCCTACCTCGTCGAGGGCGGCCTGAAGACCGCGCGGTCCACCGGCCTGATCGGCACGGTGGAGATGCGCATCGGCGAGGAGCGCATCAAGTCCGAGCGCACCACCCCCGAAGCCACCGACCTGCAGGCCCTGTTCGCCGTCATGCGCGAGCGCGGCGTCGAGGCGGTCGCCATGGAGGTCTCCAGCCACGCCCTGGTGCTCGGCCGGGTCGACGGCTGCGTCTTCGACATCGCCGTCTTCACCAACCTCAGCCCGGAGCACATGGAGTTCCACTCCGGCATGGAGGACTACTTCCAGGCCAAGGCGCAGCTCTTCACGCCCCGCCGCAGCAGGCTCGGCGTCGTCAACCACGACGACGAGTACGGCCGCAGGCTCGCCCGGGAGGCCACCGTCCCGGTCGTCACCTTCTCCGCCGAGGGCCACCCGGACGCCGACTGGCGCGCCGAGGACGTCCAGGTCGGACCGATGGACTCCACGTTCACCGTGATCGGCCCCGAGGGGCAGCGGATCAACGCCCGGTCCCCGATCGCCGGCCCGTTCAACGTCGCCAACACCCTCGCCGCGATCGTCGCGCTGGCCGCCGCGGGCCTGGACCCGCAGAGCGCCGCCGACGGCATCGGGGCCGTCCCGGGCGTGCCGGGCCGCCTGGAGCGCGTCGACGCCGGGCAGCCCTACCTCGCGGTCGTCGACTACGCGCACAAGACGGACGCCGTGGAGTCGGTCCTCAAGGCGCTGCGCAAGGTCACCAAGGGGCACCTGCACGTGGTGCTCGGCTGCGGCGGCGACCGGGACACCACCAAGCGCGCCCCCATGGGCGCCGCCGCGGCCCGGCTCGCCGACACCGCGGTCCTGACCTCCGACAACCCCCGTTCCGAGGACCCCCTCGCGATCCTCGCCACCATGCTCCAGGGCGCCGCCTCGGTGCCCGCGCACGAGCGTGGCGAGGTGCTCCTGTTCGAGGAGCGGGCCGCCGCGATCGCGGCCGCCGTCGGCCGTGCGCGGCCCGGTGACACGGTCCTGGTCGCGGGCAAGGGCCACGAACAGGGCCAGGACATCGCGGGCGTCATCCGTCCCTTCGACGATCGCGAGGTCCTGCGCGAAGCCATCCGGAGCACCCAGCGCGAAGCCGTCGGGGACACCCGGGGATGAACGTCCGCCAGACCCCGGCGGCGCGCCCGTGCCGGACCCGGGGACGACCGTGAAGACCCAGGGACGACCGTCCGAACGACCCAGGGATTGAAAATCCAGAAGACCCAGGGGATGAACTTGTGATCGCCCTCTCCCTCGCCGAGATCGCAGCAGTCGTCGGCGGGCAGACGCACGACATACCGGATCCGTCCGTCCAGGTGACCGGACCCGTCGTCCGGGACTCCCGGGAGGCGGTGCCCGGCAGCCTCTTCGTCGCCTTCGCCGGCGAGCGCGTGGACGGCCACGACTTCGCCGCCGCCGTCGTCGAGGCCGGCGCGGTCGCCGTGCTGGCCACCCGTCCCGTCGGCGTGCCCGCGATCGTGGTCGAGGACGTCCAGTCCGCCCTCGGCGCCCTCGCCCGCCACGTCGTGAACCGGCTCGGCGCCACCCTCGTCGCCCTGACCGGCTCCGCGGGCAAGACCAGCACCAAGGACCTCATCGCCCAGGTGCTGCGGCGCAAGGCTCCGACCGTGTTCACGCCCGGCTCGCTCAACAACGAGATCGGGCTGCCGCTGACCGCCCTGAGCGCCACCGAGGAGACGAAGTTCCTCGTGCTGGAGATGGGCGCCCGCGGCATCGGGCACATCCGCTACCTCACCGGACTGACCCCGCCGAAGGTGGGCCTCGTGCTCAACGTCGGCAGCGCCCACATCGGCGAGTTCGGCGGCCGGGAGCAGATCGCCCAGGCCAAGGGCGAACTGGTCGAGAGCCTGCCGCCGGCCGAGGAGGGCGGGACCGCGATCCTCAACGCCGACGACCCGTTGGTCCGGGCCATGGCCTCCCGTACGACGGCGAAGGTGCTCCTTTTCGGAGAGTCCGACGAAGCGGACGTACGCGCCGAGAACGTGAGACTCACGGACAGCGGACAGCCTTCCTTCAGCCTTCACACACCCTCCGGTGCATGCGATGTGACCATGCGCCTGTACGGTGAGCACCACGTGTCGAACGCGCTCGCCGCGGCCGCCGTCGCCCATGAGCTGGGCATGTCCGCAACCGAGATCGCCACCGCGCTCTCCGAGGCGGGCTCCCTCTCCCGCTGGCGGATGGAGGTCACCGAGCGCCCGGACGGCGTGACCGTCGTCAACGACGCCTACAACGCCAACCCGGAGTCCATGCGGGCCGCCCTGCGCGCGCTCGCGGCGATGGGCCGGGGGCGGCGGACCTGGGCGGTGCTCGGCAAGATGGCCGAGCTCGGGGACGAGGCGCTCGCCGAGCACGACGCGGTCGGACGGCTCGCCGTCCGACTCAACGTCAGCAAGCTCGTCGCGGTCGGGGGCAGGGAAGCGTCCTGGCTGCAACTGGGCGCATACAACGAGGGTTCGTGGGGTGAGGAGTCGGTGCACGTGTCCGACGCACAGGCGGCGGTCGACCTGTTGCGCAGCGAGTTGCGCCCGGGGGACGTCGTGCTCGTGAAGGCGTCCCGTTCGGTCGGTCTGGAGAGCGTTGCCCAGGCGCTCGTCGAGACCGGTGCCGAGGGTGAGGTCGCGGCCCGATGATGAACCAGATCCTGTTCGCGGGAGTCATCGGCCTCTTCCTGACGCTGGTCGGCACCCCGCTGCTGATCAAGCTGCTGGCCCGCAAGGGCTACGGCCAGTACATCCGCGACGACGGCCCGCGCGAGCACGCCAGCAAGCGCGGTACGCCGACCATGGGCGGCATCGCCTTCATCCTGGCGACGGTCGCCGCCTACTTCCTGTCCAAGGTGATCACCGGCAAGCCCCCGACCTACTCGGGTCTGCTGGTGCTCGGCCTCATGGTCGGCATGGGCATGGTCGGCTTCCTCGACGACTACATCAAGATCGTCAAGCGCCGTTCGCTGGGTCTGCGCGCCAAGGCCAAGATGGCGGGCCAGCTGATCGTCGGCATCGGCTTCGCGGTCCTGTCGCTGATGTTCTCCGACAACCGCGGCAACACCCCGGCCTCCACCAAGCTGTCGTTCATCACGGACTTCGGCTGGACGATCGGCCCGGTGCTGTTCGTGATCTGGGCGCTGTTCATGATCCTCGCGATGTCGAACGGCGTGAACCTCACCGACGGCCTGGACGGCCTGGCCACCGGCGCCTCCGTCCTGGTCTTCGGCGCCTACACCTTCATCGGCGTCTGGCAGTTCCAGGAGTCGTGCGCCAACGCGATGACCCTGACCAACCCCAACGCCTGTTACGAGGTGCGCGATCCGCTCGACCTCGCGGTCGTCGCCTCCGCGCTGATGGGTGCCTGCCTCGGCTTCCTGTGGTGGAACACCTCACCGGCCAAGATCTTCATGGGCGACACCGGTTCGCTCGCGCTCGGCGGTGTGCTCGCGGGCCTGGCCATCTGCTCCCGCACCGAGCTGCTGCTCGCGCTGCTCGGCGGCCTGTTCGTGCTCATCACCATGTCGGTGGTCATCCAGGTCGGCTCCTTCCGGCTCACCGGCAAGCGCGTCTTCCGGATGGCGCCACTCCAGCACCACTTCGAACTCAAGGGCTGGTCCGAAGTGCTCGTCGTGGTCCGTTTCTGGATCATCCAGGGCATCTGTGTGATCGTCGGACTGGGCCTCTTCTACGCGGGATGGGCAGCGGACAAGTGACCGACTGGCAGGGGAAGAACGTCACCGTCGCCGGACTCGGCGTCTCCGGGATCCCGGCGGCCAGGGTCCTGCACGGCCTCGGCGCGCACGTCACCGTCGTCAACGACGGCGACGACGAACGCTCCCGCGCCCAGGCGGCCGAACTGGAGTCCCTGGGCGTCACCGTGCGCCTGGGGGACGGCGATTCCCTGCCCGACGGCACCGAGCTGATCGTCACCACCCCCGGCTGGAAGCCGGACAAGCCGCTGTTCCAGGCGGCCGGCAAGGCCGGCGTCCCGGTCTGGGGCGACGTCGAACTGGCCTGGCGGCTGCGCGGTCTGGACGGCCGGGAACCGGCCCCGTGGCTGGCCGTCACGGGCACCAACGGCAAGACCACCACCGTGCAGATGCTCGCCTCCATCCTCCAGGCGGCGGGCCTGCGCACGGCGGCGGTCGGCAACATCGGCGTCTCGCTGCTGGACGTCGTCCTCGGTGAGGAGCGCTACGACGTGCTCGCCGTCGAACTCTCCAGCTACCAGCTGCACTGGGCGCCCTCGCTGCGCGCCCACTCCGCCGCCGTCCTCAACCTCGCCCCGGACCACCTCGACTGGCACGGCTCCATGGAGGCGTACGCCGCCGACAAGGGCCGCATCTACGAGGGCAACCGCGTCGCCTGCGTCTACAACGCCGCCGACCCGGCCACCGAGGAACTGGTGCGCGCGGCGGACGTCGAAGAGGGCTGCCGCGCCGTCGGGTTCACGCTCGGCACGCCCGCGCCCTCCCAACTCGGCGTCGTGGAGGGCATCCTGGTCGACCGTGCCTTCGTCGAGAACCGGCAGAAGAACGCCCAGGAGCTGGCCGAGGTCGGCGACATCGACCCGCCCGCCCCGCACAACATCGCCAACGCCCTTGCCGCCGCCGCCCTCGCGCGCTCCTTCGGCGTCCCGGCGACGGCCGTGCGGGACGGCCTGCGGGCCTTCACCCCCGACGCCCACCGCATCGCGCACGTGGCCGACGTCGACGGCGTCGCCTACGTCGACGACTCCAAGGCCACCAACACCCATGCCGCGCAAGCCTCGTTGGCGGCATATGAACCGATCGTATGGATTGCGGGCGGTCTGGCCAAGGGCGCGGTCTTCGACGAACTGGTCGCGGGCGCGGCGAAGCGGCTGCGCGGCGTGGTCCTCATGGGCGCCGACCGCGCGCTCATCCACGACGCCCTGACGCGACACGCGCCGGAAGTCCCCGTCGTCGACCTCGACCGGACCGACACTGGGGCGATGCTCCAGGCCGTCCAGGAGGCGCGGCGGCTCGCCCGGCCCGGCGACACGGTGCTGCTGGCCCCGGCCTGCGCCTCCATGGACATGTTCGCCAACTACAACCGGCGTGGTGACGCGTTCGCGGAGGCCGTTCGCGAACTCGGCGCCCGCTGACCCCGGCCGCCCCCGCTGCCGGGCGACCTTGGAGGGACGCGTGGGATCCGCGAACCGAGCCAGACGCAGGCGGCCGACGTACAGCGGAGGCTCAGATGCCCGGTAGTCCCGGCAGCCGGGCGGGCCGTCCGCCCGCGCAGCGGACCACCCGGCGGCCCGCCGCCGGCCCGGCCGCGCGCGACAACGCCGTCCGCACCCTCGTCACCCGCGCCCGCAAGGCATGGGACCGGCCGCTCACCGCGTACTACCTGATCCTCGGCGGCAGCTCGCTGATCACCGTGCTGGGCCTGGTGATGGTCTACTCGGCCTCCCAGGTCACCGCGTTGCAGATGGCGCTGCCCGGCTCGTACTTCTTCCGCAAGCAGCTGCTCGCCGCCGTGATCGGCGCCGGGCTGCTCCTGGCCGCCGCCCGCATGCCGGTGAAACTGCACCGGGCGCTGGCCTACCCGATCCTGGCGGGCGCGGTGTTCCTGATGGCACTGGTGCAGGTGCCGGGGATAGGGATGTCGGTCAACGGCAACCAGAACTGGATCTCGCTGGGCGGCTCCTTCCAGATCCAGCCCAGCGAGATCGGCAAGCTGGCCCTGGTGCTCTGGGCCGCCGACCTGATCGCGCGCAAGCAGGAGAAGCGGCTGCTCACGCAGTGGAAGCACATGCTCGTGCCGCTCGTGCCGGTCGCCTTCATGCTGCTCGGCCTCATCATGCTCGGCGGCGACATGGGCACCGCGATCATCCTCACCGCCATCCTGTTCGGGCTGCTGTGGCTCGCGGGCGCCCCCACCCGCCTGTTCGTGGGCGTCCTCTCGGTCGCCGGCCTCATCGGCCTGGTCCTCATCAAGACCAGCCCCAACCGCCTGGACCGGTTCGCCTGCGTCGGCTCCACCGACGTGACCAAGTGCTGGCAGGCGGTGCACGGCATCTACGCCCTGGCCTCCGGCGGATTCTTCGGCTCCGGCCTCGGTGCGAGTGTGGAAAAATGGGGCCAACTCCCCGAGGCCCACACCGACTTCATCTTCGCCGTGACCGGTGAGGAACTGGGCCTGGCGGGGACGCTGTCGGTACTCGCCCTGTTCGCGGCTCTAGGCTATGCGGGCATCCGCGTGGCCGGACGCACGGAGGACCCCTTCGTGAGGTACGCCGCGGGAGGCGTGACGACGTGGATCATCGCGCAGGCGGTGATCAACATCGGTGCGGTGCTCGGCCTGCTGCCGATCGCCGGCGTCCCGCTCCCGCTGTTCTCCTACGGAGGGTCCGCCCTGCTGCCGACCATGTTCGCCATCGGGCTGCTGATCGCCTTCGCGCGGGACGAGCCCGCTGCGCGGGCGGCGCTTGCCATGCGGCAACCTCGGTTTGGTAGAAAGCGGGCGTCGGGCTCCGCGGCCGGCCGGAGAACCGGCCGCAAGCCCGACCGGACCTTCGGCCGCAAGCCCGGCCGGGAGTCCGCCGGGAGACCCGGCCATGGCTCGGGTCAGGGATCCGGGGCAGGATCGGGGCAGGGGTCCGGCCAGGGGCCCCGCAGATGGAACACGATGCGACGGCGCGCCTCGGCGGCGCGTTCGTCCGGAGAGCGGTGAATTTCGGTGCATGTCGTACTCGCCGGCGGAGGTACCGCGGGCCACATCGAGCCCGCGCTCGCCCTCGCGGACGCCCTGCGCAGGCAGGACCCGACCGTGGGGATCACGGCCCTGGGCACGGAGCGCGGTCTGGAGACCCGGCTCGTCCCGGAGCGCGGTTACGAGCTGGCGCTGATCCCCGCGGTCCCGTTGCCGCGCAAGCCCACCCCCGAGCTGATCACCGTCCCGGGCCGGCTGCGCGGCACGATCAAGGCCGCCGAGCAGATCCTGGAACGCACCAAGGCCGACGCCGTGGTCGGTTTCGGCGGTTACGTCGCCCTGCCCGGCTACCTCGCCGCCAAGCGGCTCGGCGTGCCCATCGTGATCCACGAGGCCAATGCCCGCCCTGGCCTGGCCAACAAGATCGGCTCGCGTTACGCGGCCCAGGTCGCCGTCTCCACCCCGGACAGCAAGCTGCGCGGCGCCCGCTACATCGGCATCCCGCTGCGCCGGGCCATCGCCACCCTGGACCGGGCCGCCGTACGCCCCGAGGCCCGCGCGGCGTTCGGGCTCGACCCCAACCTGCCCACGCTGCTGGTCACCGGCGGCTCGCAGGGCGCCCGCCGGCTCAACGAGGTGGTCCAGCAGGTCGCGCCCTGGCTCCAGCAGGCGGGCATCCAGATCCTGCACGCCGTCGGCCCGAAGAACGAACTGCCGCGCGTGCACCAGATGCCGGGTATGCCCCCCTATATCCCGGTAAGTTATCTGGACCGGATGGACCTCGCGTACGCCGCGGCCGACATGATGCTCTGCCGCGCGGGCGCGATGACCGTCGCCGAACTCTCCGCCGTCGGACTCCCGGCCGCCTACGTCCCGCTGCCCATCGGCAACGGCGAACAGCGGCTGAACGCCCAGCCGGTGGTCAAGGCGGGCGGCGGACTGCTGGTCGACGACGCGGACCTCACCCCGGAGTGGGTGCAGCAGAACGTCCTGCCCGTGCTCGCCGACCCGCACCGGCTGTACCAGATGTCCCGTGCCGCCGGTGAGTTCGGCCGCCGGGACGCCGACGACCTGCTCGTCGGCATGGTGTACGAGGCCATCGCCTCGCGCCGTTAGGACCATATGAACGAAGGGGTTTGAGACGTGGCCGGACGGACGACCGCCGAACGCGGTGAACGCCAGCAGCAGTCGTCCGGCCCGCTCCGGGGCCGCCGGCTGCGGCGGCCGCCCCTTCGTGCGGTCGTCGTCCTGGCCCTGGTCGTCCTCGGCTGCGGAACCCTCTGGGTCCTGTACGGCTCGTCCTGGACCCGGGTGGAGCGGGTGTCCGTCTCCGGCACCCGGGTGCTGACCCCCGCACAGGTGCGCGCGGCCGCCGAGGTCCCGGTGGGCGATCCGCTCATTTCCGTCGACACCGCCGCGGTGGCGGCCCGCCTGCGCCGCCAATTGCCCCGAATTGACTCGGTTGATGTCGCTCGTTCATGGCCGCACGGAATCCAGCTGAAAGTGGTCGAGCGCACCCCGGTCATGGTGGAGGAAAAGGGCGGAAAGTTCGTCGAAGTGGACGCGCGGGGCGTGCGGTTCGCCACGGTCGCCCAGGCGCCGAAAGGCGTCCCCGTCCTGGAATTGTCCCTTTCCCGGTCCGCCTCGGCGGCCGCGAGCCTGCGGCGCTTCGACGAGGCCCGTCTGGTGCGCGAGGCCGTCACGGTCGCGGGCCGCATCCCGGCCGCGGTCTCCCGCCGGACGCGCGCCGTCAAGGTCCGTACCTACGACGACATCTCGCTCGAGCTGAGCGGGGGCCGCACCGTGGTGTGGGGCAGCGGCGAGAGCGGCGCCGAGAAGGCCCGCGCCCTCACCGCGCTGATGAAAGCGGCGCCCGGCGCCCGGCACTTCGACGTCAGTGTCCCCACCGCGCCTGCGTCATCGGGGAGTTGACGGGTATACGTGCAGGCCAGCACCCTGGTTGGGCACCGCTATGCCTGATCACATAGGGTGAAAAGAAAAACGGGAGGTTCGGCGTGTTCGTTGAACGGGCGCCACTTGTCGACTTAGTGTCCTGTTCAGAAGACTTCAGGGAACAGGCACACTGGTAACCCTAAACTTCAGGGTTAGGGTTCGGGTCGGCGTTACGGACCGTCCCATTCGGCATCAGCCGTCGCGGCGCGGACAGCGCGCAACGACGGCGACGTAATTCGAGGCGAGAGGCCTTCGACGTGGCAGCACCGCAGAACTACCTCGCAGTCATCAAGGTCATCGGTGTCGGCGGCGGTGGTGTCAATGCCATCAACCGGATGATCGAAGTCGGTCTCAAGGGCGTCGAGTTCATCGCCATCAACACCGACGCACAGGCGCTGTTGATGAGCGACGCCGACGTCAAGCTCGACGTCGGCCGCGAACTGACCCGCGGACTCGGCGCCGGAGCCAACCCGGCCGTCGGCCGCAAGGCCGCCGAGGACCACCGCGAGGAGATCGAAGAGGTCCTCAAGGGGGCCGACATGGTCTTCGTGACGGCCGGTGAAGGCGGCGGCACCGGCACCGGCGGCGCGCCGGTCGTGGCCAACATCGCGCGCTCCCTGGGCGCCCTCACCATCGGCGTGGTCACCCGCCCGTTCACCTTCGAGGGACGGCGCCGCGCCAACCAGGCCGAGGACGGCATCGCCGAACTCCGCGAAGAGGTCGACACCCTCATCGTCATCCCCAACGACCGGCTGCTGTCCATCTCGGACCGCCAGGTCAGCGTGCTCGACGCGTTCAAGTCCGCGGACCAGGTGCTGCTGTCCGGTGTGCAGGGCATCACCGACCTGATCACCACCCCCGGCCTGATCAACCTCGACTTCGCCGACGTCAAGTCGGTCATGTCCGAGGCCGGTTCCGCCCTCATGGGCATCGGCTCGGCCCGCGGCGACGACCGCGCGGTGGCGGCCGCCGAGATGGCGATCTCCTCCCCGCTGCTGGAGGCCTCCATCGACGGCGCCCGCGGCGTGCTGCTCTCCATCTCCGGCGGCTCCGACCTCGGTCTGTTCGAGATCAACGAGGCTGCCCAGCTGGTCAGCGAGGCCGCCCACCCCGAGGCCAACATCATCTTCGGCGCGGTCATCGACGACGCCCTCGGCGACGAGGTGCGGGTCACCGTGATCGCGGCCGGCTTCGACGGCGGCCAGCCCCCGGCCCGCCGGGACAACGTCCTCAGCTCGGCGTCCTCGTCCCCGTCCGCCGCGTCCTCCCCGCGCCGCGAGGAGCCCGCGCCGGTACGGCAGCCCGAGAGCCGTCCGTCCTTCGGCTCGCTCGGCAGCGTGAAGCCGAAGGAGGAGCCGGAGCCGGTCGCGCCCGAGCCGCTGAGCGACCTCACCCCGCCGCCGGCCCCGCCGGCGCCGCGGACCTACACCGACAGCGCGGCCGAGGAACTGGACGTACCGGACTTCCTGAAGTGATAGGACAGCGCGACACCGTGAACGGCGCGCACTTCGCCTTCACCGACCGGTGGGGCGGGGTGAGCGCCGTTCCGTACGAGGAGCTGAACCTCGGCGGCGCGGTCGGCGACGACCCGGCCGCTGTACGGACCAACCGCGAACTGGCCGCCAAGTCCCTCGGACTGGATGCGGCCCTGGTGGTCTGGATGAACCAGGTGCACGGCGCGGACGTGGCGGTCGTGGACGGACCGTGGGACACCGCGGCCGGCATCCCGTCCGTCGACGCGCTCGTCACCACCCGGCGCGGTCTCGCCCTCGCCGTGCTCACCGCCGACTGCACACCGGTGCTGCTCGCCGACCCGGTCGCCGGGATCGCGGCCGCGGCCCACGCGGGACGGCCCGGCCTGGTGGCCGGGGTGGTGCCCGCCGCCGTACGCGCGATGGTGGAACTCGGCGCCGACCCCGCCCGGATCACCGCCCGCACCGGGCCCGCCGTGTGCGGCCGGTGCTACGAGGTGCCCGAGGCGATGCGCGCCGAGGTGAGCGCGGTGGCGCCGGCGGCGTACGCCGAGACGAGTTGGGGTACGCCGGCGCTCGATGTGAGCGCCGGGGTGCACGCGCAGCTCGAAGCCCTTGGCGTGCACGACCGGGAGCACTCGCCGGTGTGCACGCGCGAGTCGGACGACCACTTTTCGTACCGCCGCGACCGCACCACCGGTCGGCTCGCGGGCTACGTCTGGCTGGACTGATGGGGCATGACGGAACGTAAGGACGAACTCGCCGCGAATCTGGCGAGGGTTCAGGAGCGCATCGCCGCCGCGTGCGCCGCCGCGGGACGCCCGCGCGAGGACGTGACCCTGATCGTGGTCACCAAGACCTATCCGGCGGCGGACGTGCGGATGCTGGCGGACCTCGGAGTGCGGCACGTCGCCGAGAACCGCGACCAGGACGCGGCACCGAAGGCCGCGGAATGTTCGGATCTGCCCTTGAGTTGGCATTTTGTCGGTCAACTTCAGACCAACAAGGTGCGTTCCGTCGTCGGTTACGCGGACGTCGTGCAGTCCGTCGACCGCTCCCGGCTCGTCACGGCGCTCTCCAAGGAGGCCGTGCGCGCGGAGCGCGAACTCGGGTGCCTCATCCAGGTCGCGCTGGACGCCGGGGTGAGCGGCCGGGGCGAGCGGGGCGGCGTGGCACCCGAGGGGATCGGGGAGTTGGCCGACCGGATCGCGTCCGCCGAGGGGCTGCGGCTGGACGGGCTGATGACCGTCGCGCCGCTGACCGGTGAGTATGCCGGGCGTCAACAGGCGGCGTTCGAACGGCTCATGGATTTGTCGACCTACCTGCGCCGGACCCATCCGGCTGCCACCATGGTCTCGGCAGGGATGAGCGCGGACCTCGAAGAGGCCGTGGCCGCCGGAGCGACACATGTGCGCGTCGGCACCGCGGTACTCGGAGTCCGCCCCAGGCTCGGGTAACGTCGCCAAGAAGTCGGACCACAGCAGAAAATATGGTCAATACCGCCGAAGAAGGCGCAACGACCTCGTGGATCGCGGGGACTTGGCGGTCGTCAGTCGATCCACCACAGAGCGGAGGACTCAGAGCATGGCCGGCGCGATGCGCAAGATGGCGGTCTACCTCGGCCTCGTGGAGGACGATGGGTACGACGGCCGGGGTTTCGACCCCGATGACGACTTCGAACCCGAACTCGACCCGGAGCCCGAGCGGGACCGCCGACGGCACGAACCGTCGCACCAGCCGCACGGAACACATCAGCCGCAAAGGGACGAACCGGTACGCGTGGTGCAGCCTCCGGCGCCACGCGAACCTGTGTCCCATTCCGCTTCGCTCCCGGCGGAATCCCCTCGTCCGGCGCGCATCGCGCCCGTGGCATCCATCACACAAGAACGCGCCAGCCTGGAGAAGAACGCACCGGTGATCATGCCCAAGGTCGTGTCCGAACGTGAGCCGTACCGGATCACCACACTTCACCCCCGGACCTACAACGAGGCCCGTACCATCGGGGAACACTTCCGTGAAGGCACCCCGGTGATCATGAATCTGACGGAGATGGACGACACGGACGCGAAGCGACTTGTCGACTTTGCCGCCGGTCTGGTGTTCGGTCTTCACGGCAGCATCGAGCGGGTGACACAGAAGGTGTTTCTGTTGTCGCCTGCTAACGTCGATGTCACGGCGGAGGACAAGGCCCGCATCGCAGAGGGCGGGTTCTTCAACCAGAGCTGAGACGCACCACCGGAAAACAGGCACG
Source organism: Streptomyces sp. NPDC006743 (assembly GCF_040703815.1). Classification (NCBI taxonomy): domain Bacteria; kingdom Bacillati; phylum Actinomycetota; class Actinomycetes; order Kitasatosporales; family Streptomycetaceae; genus Streptomyces; species Streptomyces sp. NPDC006743. The sequence continues at coordinate 262,741 of NZ_JBEYJA010000002.1, forward strand.
GAACAGGGGAGAGGGAAGCACCGATCATGGGCGTGGCCATGGAGGTTCTCTACATCGCGCTGATGGTGTTCCTCATCGTGCTGATCTTCCGTTTGGTCATGGATTATGTGTTCCAGTTCGCCCGCTCGTGGCAACCCGGCAAGGCGATGGTGGTCGTTCTGGAGGCCACCTACACTGTCACCGATCCACCGCTGAAGCTTCTGCGGCGGTTCATTCCGCCGCTGCGTCTCGGGGGCGTGGCGCTCGACCTGTCCTTCTTCGTCCTGATGATCATCGTCTACATCCTGATCTACATCGTGGGGAACCTCGCGACGTGACTGTGGACGATACGGTCTTGCCGACTGCCGATGACTACGTTGAGGTGAAGAGATGCCGTTGACCCCCGAGGACGTGCGGAACAAGCAGTTCACGACCGTCCGCCTCCGAGAAGGCTATGACGAGGACGAGGTCGATGCCTTCCTCGACGAGGTCGAGGCCGAGCTGACCCGCCTGCTCCGCGAGAACGAGGACCTGCGCGCCAAGCTGGCCGCGGCCACCCGGGCCGCCGCGCAGAACCAGCAGAACATGCGCAAGCCTCCGGAGCAGCAGGACCAGCAGCACCCGCAGCAGGGTCCCGGTGGCCCCGGCATGCCTCAGCAGGGCGGGATGCCCCAGCAGGGCGGCATGCCGCAGCAGGGCATGCGAGGTCCCGGCGCTCCGGTGCCCGCCGGCATATCGGGCCCGCCGCAGCAGCAGATGGGCGGCCCCATGGGTGGTCCGCCCCAGCTGCCGAGCGGTGCCCCGCAGCTGCCCGCCGGCCCCGGCGGACAGGGCCCGCAGGGCCCCGGCCCGATGGGTCAGGGTCCCGGACCGATGGGCCAGGGCCCCGGTCCGATGCAGGGGCAGATGGGTCCGGGTCCGATGGGCGGCCCGAACCCCATGGGTCCCGGCCCGATGGGCCAGGGTCCCGGTGGCGACAGCGCCGCGCGCGTCCTGTCGCTGGCCCAGCAGACCGCCGACCAGGCGATCGCCGAGGCGCGTTCCGAGGCCAACAAGATCGTCGGCGAGGCCCGTTCGCGCGCCGAGGGTCTCGAGCGTGACGCCCGTGCCAAGGCCGACGCCCTGGAGCGGGACGCGCAGGAGAAGCACCGCGTCGCGATGGGCTCCCTGGAGTCCGCCCGCGCCACGCTGGAGCGCAAGGTCGAGGACCTGCGCGGCTTCGAGCGCGAGTACCGTACGCGACTGAAGTCGTACCTGGAGTCGCAGCTGCGTCAGCTGGAGACCCAGGCCGACGACTCGCTGGCCCCGCCGCGCACCCCCGCGGCCGCCTCGCTGCCGCCGTCCCCGGCGCCGTCGATGGCTCCGGCCGGCGCGAGCGCCCCGTCCTACGGCGGCAACCAGTCGATGGGCGGCGCGCCCAGCCCGTCCGGTCCGTCCTACGGCGGCCAGCAGCAGATGTCCCCGGCGATGACCCAGCCGATGGCACCGGTACGTCCGCAGGGCCCGTCCCCCATGGGCCAGGCGCCGTCCCCGATGCGCGGCTTCCTCATCGACGAGGACGACAACTGAGGAGCCCTGACGGGTTCCTGAGCGAAGGAACGAACAAGGCGTCGGCAGCCTGAGAGAAAGGCCCCGGAGGAAACCCTCCGGGGCCTTTCTCGTACACGGATGCGCTTCTCGGGGGCGCGGGAACTGCTCTTGAGGGGCGCGGGAAACTGCGCGGAAGGGGGGCTGGGGGCGAAGCCCCCATTGGGCGGGGAAGAGCGGGGGGCGGCGGGGGCGGACGCCCTTCAGGCGCCCGCCCCCGCGCCGCTCACGCCTTGCGCAGACGGAACGTCAACGACAGCCCCTCGTCGGTGAACACGTCACCGTACGTGCCGTCGGCCTCGCCCTGCGCGAAGTCCGTCGCGAGAACCTCCTCGGCGATGAGCCCGGAGTGCTCGGACAGCGCGGCGATCACCGCCGCGTCCGTGGACGTCCACCGCAGCGCGATCCGGTCCGCGACGTCGAGGCCGCTGTTCTTGCGCGCCTCCTGGATCAGCCGGATCGCGTCGCGCGCGAGCCCGGCCTGCCGCAGCTCCTCCGTGATCTCCAGGTCGAGCGCCACGGTCGCGCCCGCGTCGGACGCCACCGACCAGCCCTCGCGCGGGGTCTCCGTGATGATCACCTCGTCCGGAGCGAGCGTGACCGTCTCGCCGTCGAGCTCCACCGACGCGGTGCCCTCGCGCAGCGCCAGCGACAGCGCCGCCGCGTCGGCCCCGGCGATCGCCTTCGCCACGTCCTGGACGCGCTTGCCGAACCGCTTGCCCAGCGCCCGGAAGTTGGCCTTGGCCGTGGTGTCCACCAGCGATCCGCCGACCTCGCTCAGCGACGCCAGCGAGGAGACGTTCAGCTCCTCCGTGATCTGCGCGTGCAGTTCCCGGTCCAGGGTGTCGAAGCCCGCCACCGCGACCAGTGCGCGCGACAGCGGCTGACGGGTCTTGACGCCCGACTCCGCGCGCGTGGCGCGGCCCAGCTCCACGAGCCGCCGCACGAGCACCATCTGCTGGGACAGTCCGGGGTCGATGGCCGCCAGGTCGGCCTCCGGCCAGCTCGCCAGGTGCACCGACTCCGGGGCGCCCGGCGTGACCGGCACGATCAGGTCCTGCCAGACCCGCTCGGTGATGAACGGCGTCAGCGGCGCCATCAGCTTCGTCACCGTCTCGACGACCTCGTGCAGCGTGCGCAGCGCGGCCTTGTCGCCCTGCCAGAAGCGGCGGCGCGAGCGGCGGACGTACCAGTTGGACAGGTCGTCGACGAACGCGGAGAGCAACTTTCCGGCACGCTGCGTGTCATAGCCCTCCAGGGCCTGCGTGACCTGGTCGGTCAGCGCGTGCAGCTCGCTCAGCAGCCAGCGGTCGAGCACCGGGCGGTCGGCCGGGGCCGGGTCCGCCCCGCTGGGCGCCCAGTTCGACGTACGGGCGTACAGCGCCTGGAAGGCGACCGTGTTCCAGTACGTCAGGAGCGTCTTGCGGACGACCTCCTGGATGGTGCCGTGACCGACCCGGCGGGCCGCCCAGGGGGAACCGCCGGCCGCCATGAACCAGCGCACCGCGTCGGCGCCGTGCTGGTCCATGAGCGGGATCGGCTGCAGGATGTTGCCCAGGTGCTTGGACATCTTGCGGCCGTCCTCGGCGAGGATGTGGCCCAGGCACACGACGTTCTCGTAGGACGACTTGTCGAACACCAGCGTGCCGACGGCCATCAGCGTGTAGAACCAGCCGCGGGTCTGGTCGATCGCCTCGGAGATGAACTGCGCCGGGTAGCGGCTCTCGAACAGCTCCTTGTTCTTGTACGGGTACCCCCACTGCGCGAACGGCATCGAGCCCGAGTCGTACCAGGCGTCGATGACCTCCGGCACACGCGTGGCCACCGCCCCGCAGCCCTCCTGCGGGCAGGCGAAGGTGACCTCGTCGATGAACGGGCGGTGCGGGTCCAGGCCCGACTGGTCGGTGCCGGTCAGCTCGGTCAGCTCCGCGCGGGAGCCCACGCAGGTGAGGTGGCCCTCCTCGCAGCGCCAGATCGGCAGCGGCGTGCCCCAGTAGCGGTTGCGGGACAGCGCCCAGTCGATGTTGTTGTTCAGCCAGTCGCCGAAGCGGCCGTGCTTGACGGTGTCCGGGAACCAGTTGGTCTTCTCGTTCTCCTGGAGGAGACGGTCCTTGACCGCCGTGGTGCGGATGTACCAGGACGGCTGGGCGTAGTACAGGAGCGCGGTGTGGCAGCGCCAGCAGTGCGGGTAGCTGTGCTCGTAGGGCAGGTGCTTGAAGAGCAGGCCCCGCTGCTGCAGGTCCTCGGTGAGCTTCTCGTCGGCCTTCTTGAAGAAGACACCGCCGACCAGCGGGACGTCCTCCTCGAAGGTGCCGTCCGGACGGACCGGGTTGACGACCGGCAGGCCGTAGGCGCGGCCCACCTTGAGGTCGTCCTCACCGAAGGCGGGGGACTGGTGGACCAGACCCGTGCCGTCCTCGGTGGTGACGTACTCCGCGTTGACGACGAAGTGCGCGCCCGCCTCGGCCTCGGGGAACTCCACCAGCTCGAAGGGGCGCTGGTAGGTCCAGCGCTCCATCTCCGCGCCGGTGAAGGACTCACCGGTGGTCTCCCAGCCCTCACCGAGCGCCTTGGCGAGCAGCGGCTCGGCGACGACGAGCCGCTCCTCGCCGTTCGTCGCCACCACGTAGGTGACGTCGGGGTGCGCGGCCACGGCCGTGTTGGAGACCAGGGTCCACGGGGTCGTCGTCCACACCAGGAGCGCGGCCCGGCCGGCCAGCGGTCCGGAGGTGAGCGGGAAGCGGACGTAGACGGACGGGTCGACGACCGTCTCGTAGCCCTGCGCCAGCTCGTGGTCGGACAGGCCGGTGCCGCAGCGCGGGCACCAGGGGGCGACCCGGTGGTCCTGGACCAGCAGGCCCTTGCCGAAGATCTCCTTCAGGGACCACCAGACGGACTCGATGTACTCGGGGTCCATCGTGACGTAGGCGTCGTCGAGATCGACCCAGTAGCCCATGCGGGTCGTCAGCTCGGAGAAGGCGTCGGTGTGCCGCAGCACGGACTCACGGCACTTGTCGTTGAAGGCCGCGATGCCGTACGCCTCGATGTCCTGCTTGCCGGAGAAGCCCAGCTCCTTCTCGACGGCCAGCTCGACGGGCAGCCCGTGGCAGTCCCAGCCGGCCTTGCGTGCCACGTGGTAACCGCGCATGGTGCGGAAGCGGGGGAAGACGTCCTTGAAGACGCGGGCCTCGATGTGGTGGGCGCCGGGCATGCCGTTGGCGGTGGGCGGGCCCTCGTAGAACACCCACTCGGGGCGGCCCTCGGACTGCTCCAGGCTCTTGGCGAAGATCTTCTGCTCACGCCAGAAGTCGAGCACCGCGTGCTCGAGCGCGGGCAGGTCGACCTGGGCGGGCACCTGACGGTACTGCGGCTGCGTGTTCAACGAGCTTCCTCCGGCGGATGTGCTGCCTTCCGTCGGAGGGACGAGAGCCTTCGTGCTGCCTACGCCGTGTGCGGCGCGCTCCCGCGGTACCACCCTCCTTGGCCCCCCGGTGCGCCGTCCGCTCCGGTGAGCCCCCTCATTGGGCTCGCGATGCCGGTTCTACTCGCCCCTCGGGCTTTCTTCCGGCGGCTCCGGGGTGATCTTCACGCCGCGCTCGCCCCCGGGCTCACACCGTCCCCGGGTCGCTCTGGGCTGCGTACGCCGCTACTCGTCCCCATCCACGCTTCTCGCTGCGCCCAGTGTACGGCGCCCCGGGAGCGGCGGCCGACCGGTTTTCGGGGCGGCGCGCGGGCCGGGCCCAGGGAGGGCGGAGACGGGGCGCGGGTGACCCGAACGGCGCCGGTGCCGCCGGTCGGATCGTAGGACACCCGGCTCGTCGGATTACCCGGCGGGGAGCTGGGCACAACGCATGCATGCCCACCGCGCGGTACGCGCGAGGCGGGCGAATCGGGCGGCGTGCCCCGTTGCCGCGGGACTGAAGTCGATTTATCGTCCCAGCACGATTCGCGAGCAAGATCACAATATGTGAAGGGGCCGCGGCCATGGTGGCGAAGAAGACCGCCGAGCAGTCGGCGTCCGGCGGGTCCCGGCACACCGGCGCCGAGGGCGGCGCGGCCGAGCCCGCGACGCCCGGCACCGCCATGCCCGGCACCGCGGCGCATGGCGCCCCGAAGCGAGGCGCTACGGCGACGGCGAGGAACCGCCGGGCGGCCGGCCGTACGGCGCAGGCGAAGGAGGCGGAGGTCCCCGGGTCCGGGGACACCGGGGACCCCGCGCGCGGGGAAGCCGGTGCCGGGCGCACCACGGACGGGCGCACCACGGACGGGCGCACCCCGGCGCGGAAGACCGCGGCGCGGAAGCCCCCCGCGCGGGAGGCCCCCGTGACGGATGCCCCCGTGAGGAAGTCCGCGGGGAGGACCGCCGGGCGGAAGCCGTCCGGGCGGAAGCCGTCGGAGCCGGAGCCGGAGTCGCAGGAGCCGGAGTCGTCCGGGGCGGAGTCCGCCGGGGCGCGGTCGTCCGGACCGAGTGCCTCCGCGCAGGGTGGGACCGGGGCCGCCGTGGGCAGGAAGAGCACGGGCAAGAAGGTGGGCGCGGCCGAGGCCGCGAAGCAGACGGGAGCCACGACGGTGGTTGCGAAGAAGACCCCTGGTACGGCCACGGCGGCCACGACCGCCCTCCCCAAGGCACGCGTCGCCGCGGCGGTGGACCCGGGAGACCTCGCGGTGCGGGCGGGTGAGGACCCGTGGTCCGAGGAGGAGGTCGCCGAGGCCCGTGCGGAGCTGGAGTCCGAGATGCAACGCCTGAGCGCCGAGATCAGCGCGTCCGAGGCGGCCCTGGCCGGACTGATGCGCGACTCCGGGGACGGCGCGGGCGACGACCAGGCGGACACCGGCACCAAGAACATCACGCGGGAGCACGAGCTGGCGCTGGCCGCCAACGCGCGCGAGACGCTCACCCAGACCCAGCGCGCCCTGGACCGCCTGGAAGCGGGCACCTACGGCGTGTGCGAGAACTGCGGCAACCCGATCGGAAAGGCCCGCATGCAGGCCTTTCCGCGGGCCACCCTGTGCGTGGAGTGCAAACAGAAGCAGGAGCGCCGTTAGAGCTGCGGACAAAAGGGGCGCCCGGCTCGCGACGCCCGGCACGCACGCTCGCGGCGTTGCCGAAAGGCCCTGGTGGCTCCGCTACAAGGACCTTCCGGCGCCTTGCGATCGCACGCACCGGACGCCGCGAGCCGATCGGAATCCCCTTTTGACCGCAGCTCTTGCTGAGCGGGCGGCGGGCCCCTCCTGAGCACGCCGGCCGGGGGAGGCGTGCCGTAGTCTCGTCCTCAGTCAGGTACCTAGGTCGAGGGACTCACGTGGCAGAGGCGGAGCGCATCATCGGTACGCCGGACGGCACCCCGAAGGACGCTGAGCGTCCCGGGCGGCAGCGGCAGCCCGACGTCGCGGCGGAGACGGCCGCCGCACCTTCAGGAACGACGCCGGACGCGCCGGACGCGCCGGACGCCGGGAGCGCGCCCGCCGCGCCGGACGGCTCCGCCGAGGCCCCGCGCGCGGGTGGATCCGCCGAGGACCCCCGCGCGGACGGGCCCGAGGCGGTCTCCCGCACGGACGAGCGGTCCGGCACCGCCACGGACGAGCGGCCGCGGGGCAGGCGGCGGATCGGGGTGCTGTTCACGGTGGCCGCCGTGGCCTACGCCCTCGACCTCGTCAGCAAGCTTCTCGTCGTGGCGAAGCTGGAGCACCACGCGCCGGTGGACATCATCGGTGACTGGCTCCAGTTCCAGATGATCCGCAACTCCGGTGCCGCCTTCAGCTTCGGCGAGGCGTACACGGTGATCTTCACGGTCATCGCCGCCGCCGTGATCGTGGTGATCGTCCGGCTCGCCCGCAAGCTCTACAGCCTGCCGTGGGCCATCGCGCTCGGACTGCTGTTCGGTGGAGCGCTGGGCAACCTCACCGACCGGATCTTCCGCTCGCCGGGCGTCTTCAAGGGCGCGGTCGTCGACTTCATCTCCCCGAAGCACTTCGCCGTCTTCAACCTCGCCGACTCGGCGATCGTCTGCGGCGGCATCCTGATCGTGCTGCTCTCCTTCGGCGGCCGTGACCCGGACGGCACCGTGCACAAGGACTGAGGCGCCCGGGGCCCGAGTTTTCCACAGGGGCAGGGCCGCGCGTGCGGGAGTGTCCGGCCCGTCCGGCATACTCGACGGGTGAGCACGCTTCCCGAGATCCGTACCCTGCCCGTGCCCGACGGCCTGGAGGGCGAGCGCGTCGACGCCGCCATCTCCCGCATGTTCGGCTTCTCCCGCACGAAGGCGGCCGAGCTGGCCGCGGCGGGCAAGGTGCTGGTCGACGGCGCGGCGGTCGGCAAGTCCGAGCGGGTGCGCGGCGGCGCCTGGCTGGAGGTCGAGATGCCGCAGGCGCCCGCGCCCGTGCAGATCGTCGCCGAGCCGGTCGAGGGCATGGAGATCGTCCACGACGACGACGACGTCGTGGTGATCGTCAAGCCGGTCGGTGTCGCCGCCCACCCCAGCCCCGGCTGGACCGGACCCACGGTCATCGGCGGACTCGCCGCCGCCGGGTACCGGATCTCCACCTCCGGCGCCGCCGAGCGCCAGGGCATCGTGCACCGCCTGGACGTGGGCACCTCCGGCCTGATGGTGGTCGCCAAGTCCGAGTACGCGTACACGTCGCTCAAGCGCCAGTTCAAGGAGCGCACGGTCGACAAGCGCTACCACACCCTGGTCCAGGGCCACCCGGACCCGACCAGCGGCACCATCGACGCCCCCATCGGCCGCCACCCGAACCACGACTACAAGTGGGCGGTCACCGCCGAGGGCAAGCCGTCCGTCACGCACTACGACCTCATCGAGGCCTTCCGCGCCGCCTCCCTGCTCGACGTGAAGCTGGAGACCGGGCGCACCCACCAGATCCGCGTGCACATGGCCGCCCACCGCCACCCCTGCGTCGGCGACCTCACCTACGGCGCCGACCCCACCCTCGCCAAGCGGCTCAGGCTGACCCGGCAGTGGCTGCACGCCGTGCGGCTCGGCTTCGAGCACCCCGGGGACGGCCGGTGGGCCGAGTTCGCCAGCGACTACCCGGCGGACCTCCAGCAGGCCCTCGACCAGGTCCGCGAGGAGACCTACGCATGACCGCCCGGGCCCCCTACCGGACCCGCGTCGCGCGGGACGCCGCCGACCGCGAGGCCTGCCTCGCGGTGCGCAAGGAGGTCTTCGTCGCCGAGCAGGGCGTGCCCGAGGAGATCGAGTACGACGACCTCGACGCCGTCGCGGTCCACGTGCTCGCCGTCCACGACGACGGCACCCCGCTGGGCACCGGGCGGCTCCTGCACGGCGAGGCCGCCGCCGGCCGCACCGGCGGCGACGCGGCCGTCGGCTCCCTTGGCCGCCTCGCCGTCACCGCCGCGGCCCGCGGCCTCGGCGTCGGCGCCGCCCTGGTGCGGGCCCTGGAGGAAGCGGCCCGCGCGCTCGGCCTGACGGCGATGGACCTGCACGCGCAGACCCACGCCCTGGGTTTCTACGAGCGGCTCGGGTACGCGGCGTACGGCCCCGAGTTCCCGGACGCCGGTATTCCGCACCGGGCGATGCGGCGCGCCCTGTAGCCCCCGGGCGAAGAGGCCGGCCGCGGGGACGGCATGGCACGCTGGAGGCTGCCGTGTGAACGTCCGACCTCCCGGAGCGCTGATTCGTGGATCAGTTGGCCCTGTTGTTCGTCGTCCTGCTCGGGGCCGTGATCAGCGTCCCCGTCGGAGACCGGCTCGGGCTGCCCGCCCCGGTGCTCATGACGCTCCTCGGGATCGTGCTCGCGGTCCTGAACTTCGTGCCGAACGTCGACATCCCGCCCGGCCTGATCCTGCCCGCGCTGCTGCCGCCGCTGCTGTACGCCGCCGTACGGCGCACCTCCTGGCGGCAGTTCGCGGCGAACAAACGGCCCATCTTCCTGCTGGCCGTGGCCCTGGTGTTCGTCACGACCATCTGCGTCGCGGTCGTCGCCCACACCATCGTGCCGGGGCTCCCGCTGGCCGCGGCGGTGGCGCTGGGCGCGCTGGTCGCGCCGCCCGACCCGGTCGCCGCGACCGCCGTCGCCGGACAGCTCGGGCTGCCCCGCCGCCTGGTGTCGATCCTGGAGGGCGAGGGACTCTTCAACGACGTCACCGCGATCGTGCTCTACCACGTGGCGATCGCCGCCGCCGTCAGCGGCGAGTTCTCCGCCTGGCACGCCGGACTCGACCTGGTGCTGTCCGCGGTGGTCGCCGTCGTCGTCGGCGTGGCGCTCGGCTGGGGCGCCAACAAGCTGCTCGACCTGCTGGGGGACGCCACCCTCCAGATCGGCCTGACCCTCCTCGTGCCGTACGCCTCCTACGTGCTGGCCGAGGAACTGCACGGCTCCGGCGTCCTCGCCGTGCTCACCACCGCCCTGTTCCTGGCCGAGTACGCCCACGACGCCGACGACGTGCTGAGCCGGCTGGCCGGGCACACCGTCTGGGACGTCGTGGACACCCTCGTCACCGGCGTCGCCTTCGGCCTGATCGGCCTGGAACTGCACAACGCCATCCGCACCGCCTCGGGCCGCTGGGGCGAGCTGCTGGGCTGGGCCGGGGTGGTCGTGGGCGTGGTCGTCTTCGTCCGGCTGCTGTGGCTGCTCCCGGCGACCTGGCTCACCCAACGCCTGCATGCCCGGCGGGACTACGACGAGGACATCCCGACGAGCTGGCGGGAGACCGTCGTCATGTGGTGGTCGGGGATGCGCGGCGTGGCCTCGGTGGCGCTGGCGCTGGCCATCCCGCTGAGGACGGACAGCGGCGCGCCGTTCCCCGACCGCGACGAGATCGTCTTCATCGCCTTCGGAGTGATCATGGTGACGCTGGTGGTGCAGGGGCTCACCCTGCCCTGGCTGGTGAAGCGGCTCGGCGTGCGGGCCGACACCGAACGCGAGAAGGAGTTCGAGAAGGAACTGGCGGTGCGGGCGGCGCGTGCGGCCAAGCGGCGGCTGAAGGAGATCGAGGCCGTCGAGGACCTGCCCGACGAGGTGTCCGAGCAGATGCTGCGGCGGGCCTTCGAGATCGGGCTGCGGATCAACCCGCAGATCGGCGACGAGGAGCGCCGGGAGGCGCAGGAGAACCGGGTGCGCCGGATCAAGCGGCTGCGGCGGATCCAGGGCGAGATGCTCAGCGCGGCCCGGCACGAGGTGCTAGCGGCCCGCAGTGAGCCGGGGGCCGATCCGGAGATCGTCGACCGGGTGCTGCGCCACCTCGACGTACGCAGTCTGCGCTGACCCTCCCGGGCGGGCCGCGCCGCCCGGAGCCTGTTCGCCGGACACAGGGCCTAGGCTCGAGAGCATGACACGCAACGTGGTGATCAGCGGTGGCGGTACCGGGATCGGACTGGCCACCGCACGGATGTTCGCGGCCGGAGGGGATCAGGTCCTGCTGCTCGGGCGGCGGGAGGAGGTCCTGCGCAAGGCGGGGGTGCCGGGGGCGCTCGTCTGCGCCGCCGACCTCGGTGACGTGGACGGCGTACGGCGGGTGGCCCGCTTCGTGGCCGAGGAGATGGGCGCCGTGGACGTGCTCGTGCACAGCGCGGGCGGCACCGGACTGCTCGAACCACCGGTGGAGCGGGACGATCCGCTCGACCGGGTCGCCGACCAGTGGACGGTCAACTTCCGGCTCAACACGCTGACCGCCGTACTGCTGACCGAGGCCCTGCGGCACCGGCTCGCCGAGCCCGGCGGACGCGTGCTGTTCCTCAGCTCCATCGCCGCCTACCGGGGTTCGGGCACCGGCGCCTACGCCGCCTCCAAGGCGGCCCTGCACCCCTACGCCCACGACCTGGCCCGGCAGTTGGGGCCGCACGGCATCACGGTCAACGTCGTCGCGCCCGGCTACATCGAGGACACCGAGTTCTTCGGCGACGCGATGGACGAGCCCCGCCGCGCGCAGCTGGTCGCCGAGACCTCCACGGGCCGCGCCGGCACCCCCGGCGACGTCGCCGCCACCCTGCACTGGCTGGCCTCCCCGGCCGCCGCCCACGTCACCTCGCAGATCATCCAGGTCAACGGCGGCGCGGAACGCGGCCGCTGAGACACCGGCGGACCGACCGTCAGGCGCGGCCGGTACGGGACTTGTCCAAGGAGGGCAGGGAGGGCGGTGCGGGCCGCACCGCCCCGCCGCCGGCCGCACCCCTGCCGCCCGCCCGGCTCCGCGGCGGCTCCGCCTCGGCCGTGTTGACGCGCGGCAGCGCGGAGGGATGTTCCTCGCACAGCCAGCGGAGCATCTCCTCGCGCACCGCGACCCGCACCGTCCAGATGTCGTCGGAGTCCTTCGCGGTCATCAGCGCCCGCACCAGGATGGTGTTCGGGGTCGTGTCCGTGATCTGCAGGTTGTAGGCGCGGCCGTCCCAGGCCGGGCAGGCGCGCAGGATGTCGCGCAGCTTCTCGCGCATCGCCTCCAGCGGCGCCGAGTGGTCGAGGTGCCAGAAGACGGTGCCGGTCATCTGCGGGGTGCCGCGCGACCAGTTCTCGAACGGGTTGGACGTGAAGTGCGAGACCGGCATGGTGATCCGGCGCTCGTCCCAGGTCCGCACGGTCAGGAAGGTCAGGGTGATCTCCTCGACCGTGCCCCACTCGCCGTTCACGACGACGGTGTCGCCGATGCGCACCATGTCGCCGAAGGCGATCTGCAGCCCGGCGAACATGTTGGACAGCGTGGACTGCGCGGCGACACCGGCGACGATGCCGAGGATGCCGGCCGAGGCCAGCAGTGAGGCACCGGCCGCGCGCATCGCCGGGAAGGTCAGCAGCATCGACGCGGCGGCCACCACGATGACGATCGCGGTGACCACCCGCATGATCAGCTCGACCTGGGTGCGCACCCGCCGTACCCGGGCGGGGTCCCGGTGCGCGCGGGCACTGGCGTAACGCGCGTACGAGGTCTCGACGACGGCCGCCGCGATGCGCACGGCGAGCCAGGCCGCGGACCCGATCAGCACCAGGGTCAGCCCCCGGGCGACGCCGTCCCGGTGCTCCTCCAGGAGTTCGGCCCGGTCGTAGGAGCCTCTGAGCAGGGCGGAGCACAGGACGAGTTGGTAGGGCACGCGGGCGCGGCGCAGCAGGCCCCACAGCGGCGTCTCGTGGTGCCGTCCGTCGGCCTTGCGCAGCAGCAGGTCGGTGGCCCAGCCGATGACCAGGGTGAGGACGACCGAGCCGCCGATCACGATGAGCGGGCGGAGTGCGTTCTCCATGCCTGCGAACGTAACCGGCGGTGGCCGGACACGAACATGTGTCTTGCGGCGGTTCCGGGGTAGGGCCGGACCCATGTGGCGAGGCCCACGCAGGACGTTCACATCCGGGCCGCCCACGCGCGGACGCCCGTGCCCCGGACGGGCCCCGGACACCGGGGCCGGTGCGGAGGCGCCGGGCGCCGGTGTCCGGGCGGGTGTGCGCGGGCGTTGTCGTACCCGGCTGGCACCATGGCCTCATGAACATCATGCTCTTCCATTCGACCCACGGCCTCAGACCCGCGGTGCGGCAGGCCGCGGACCGGCTGCGGGCCGCCGGCCACGAGGTGTGGACGCCCGATCTCTTCGAGGGCCGTACGTTCGACTCGGTCGAGGACGGCATGGCGTTCAAGGACGAGATCGGCAAGGACGAGCTGCTGAGGCGGGCCGTGCTGGCCGCGGCCCCCTACTCGGAGCGCGGCCTGGTCTACGCCGGGTTCTCGCTCGGCGCCTCCATCGCCCAGACCCTCGCCCTCGGCGACGACAAGGCGCGCGGCCTGCTGCTCCTGCACGGCACGTCCGACATCGCCCCGGGTGTCCAGGCCGACGAGCTGCCGGTCCAGCTGCACGTGGCCGAACCCGACCCGTTCGAGACGGACGACTGGCTGAGCGCCTGGTACCTGCAGATGGGCCGCACCGGCGCCGACGTGGAGATCTACCGGTACGCCGGGGCCGGCCACCTCTACACCGACCCCGGCCTGCCGGACTACGACGCCCAGGCCGCCGAGGCCACCTGGCGGGTGGCGCTCGGCTTCCTCGACAGCCTCGGGTGAACCCCGCGGCGGCCCGGCACCAGGCCCTGTCCTCGGATTCCCGTCGTCGCCCGCAGGGCGGGAGGAAACCCGCGACACGGCCTAGACCGGGTCGTAGGTCCGCTCGATCCGCTGCGTGCCGCTGCGCGTGCGGTACGAACGCGCCCAGGCCGAGGTCGCGTTCGCGCTCGTGCGGTCGGAGACGACGTAGTAGTCCATCTGCGCGCGCTCGGCGGTGATGTCCAGGACGCCGTAGCCGTGGCGGTCGGTGTCGACCCAGTGGACGTGCCGGTTGGCGGCCCGGATCACCGGCGCGGCGACCGCGGAGACGGCGCCCTCGGGGACCTTGACCATGTCGTCGAGGTTGTCCGAGGTCAGCGAGGTGACCACGAACTCGGTGGCGGCCGAGGGCGACAGCGGGTACGTCCCGGCGTCCACCGGTACGTCGTTCGCCCACGCCATGTGGATGTCCCCGGTCAGGAAGACGGTGTTGCGGACGGCGTGGGCACGCAGGTGGCCCAGCAGTTCGCGGCGGTCGTCGGTGTAGCCGTCCCACTGGTCGGTGTTGACGGCCAGGCCCTCCTGCGGCAGGCCCAGGAGCTTCGCCAGCGGCTTCAGCAGGTCCGCGGAGAGCGAGCCGACGACGAAGGGGGAGATCATCACCGAGTTGCCGACCAGCCGCCAGGTGGTGTCGGAGGCCGCCAGGCCCGCCTTGAGCCAGTCCAGTTGGGCGCGGCCGGTGATCGTACGGTCCGGGTCGTCGACCGAGCCGCTGCCGGTGGACGCCTGCTGGGAGCGGAAGGACCGCAGGTCCAGCAGGGACAGGTCGGCGAGCCGGCCGAAGCGCAGCCGGCGGTAGGTGGTGCCCGCGACGGCCGGGCGCACCGGCATCCACTCGAAGTAGGCCTGCTTGGCCGCGGCCTGGCGGTCGCTCCAGGCGCCCTCGGTCCCCTCGGTGTGGTTGACGGCCCCGCCGGACCAGGCGTTGTCGGCGAACTCGTGGTCGTCCCAGATCGCGATGACGGGTGCCTTGTGGTGCAGCGCCTGGAGATCGGGGTCGGTCTTGTACCGGGCGTGCCGGACGCGGTAGTCGGCGAGGGTGACGATCTCGTGCGCCGGTTCGTGCGGGCGTACGACGGTGCCCCGGGCCGCGTACTCGCCCGACCCGTACTCGTAGATGTAGTCACCGAGGTGCAGCCAGGCGTCGAGGTCGCCGCGGTCGGCGAGGTGGCGGTAGGCCGCGAAGCGGCCGGCCTCCCAGTTGGCGCAGGAGACCACGCCGAAGCGCAGCGAGGAGACGGCGGCGTCGTGGGCGGGCGCGGTCCGGGTGCGGGCCACCGGGGAGTCGGTGCCGCCGGCCGAGAAGCGGAACCAGTAGTCGGTGGCCGGCCGCAGGCCCCGGATGTCGGCCTTGACGGTGTGGTCGCCTGCGGCGGTCGCGGTGGTGGAGCCCCGGGCGACGACGGTGGTGAACGCCTTGTCGAGGGCCACCACCCAGCTCACCTCGGTGTCGGGCCCCTCACCGGAGCCCGGTACGGCCTCCGGGACCGGGGTCACCCTGGTCCACAGCAGGATGCCGTCGGGCAGCGGGTCGCCGGAGGCCACGCCGTGCAGGAAGGCGGGCGTCGCGGTGGCGGCCCGCGCCGGCAGCGCGGCGGCGAGCGGCGCGGCCAGGGCGGCGGTGGCCGCGGCGGCCTTGACGACGGTACGGCGGCGGGGTGCGAGCGGGGGGCCGTCGGGGCGCGGTGGCGTCGGGACGGGGGCGGACGATCTGTGTCGGCTGGTCACGGCCGATCAGATTACTGACGAGTACAGGCGGAGGGCGGGCGAACCGGCAAAAGTTCGCCCGCTCTTCGGCGGGGGTTGGCGTGAACCGGCCCGGACCGGCGCGGACCGCGGGGGGCCGCGCTGATCCGGTCCGCCCGGCTCAGCCCTTCAGCGCGGCGCCGACCACCGAGTCGAAGTCCTGCACGGTCATCGGCGCGTTGTCCGAGCCGGGGGTGGTGAGCTTCTTGCCGTCCATGACCAGGCTCGGGGTGCCGGAGACCTTGTCCTTGTTGTCGTCGAAGGTCTTCGACATCGCCATGGCCCAGGGGTCGTACGTGCCGTTCTTGACCGCCGTCTGGAACTTGGCGTTGCCCTTGAGCGCCGAGACGGTGTCCGCGACCTTCAGCAGGTAGCTGTCGTCCTTGAACTTGTCGTCGTTCTCGTCCGGGTGCCACTTGGCGGAGTAGAGCGCGGTCTTGTACTCCAGGAACGCCTCGGGGCTGACGTCGAGGGCGGCGCCCAGGGCGCTCAGCGCGTTCTTCGAGCCCTCACCGTTGTCGTGGTCGTCGAGGAAGGTGCCGGAGATGAACTGCATCTTGAACTTGCCGTCGTCGAGGTCCTTCTTCAGGGTCGGGCCGACGGTCTGCTCGAACTGGGCGCAGACCGGGCAGCGCGGGTCCTCGTAGACCTTGAGGGTCTTGGCGGCGGTGGACTTGCCGAGGATCACGGTCGTGCCGTCGGTGCCCGAGGTGTTGGCCGGCGCGACGACCTTGTCGTCCTTCACCGCGTCCCAGTGGCCGGGCTTGTTGGCCTGGACGACGGCGTAGCCGATGCCGCCGGCCGCCGCCAGCACGACGACGACGGAGGCGGCGACGGTGATCTGCCGCTTGGCCTTGGCGCGCTTGGCCTCGCGCTCGCGCTCGGCGCGCAGCCGCTCCCGGGCCGCCGTCTTCGCCGACTGGCTGTTCCGCTTGCTCATGGTGGTGTTCTCCTGTGGGACGCGCAGCTTCGTGCGCGGGATGCGTAGGGCGTGGTGGGGGACCGGGCGGCCCGGACCGGCCGTCGCCGCTCAGCCGAGGGCGGCGGCGAGGCGGTGGGCCGGGGCGGCCGGACGCGGTGGTCCGCGTCGTCCCAGGGAGTGCACGAGCAGGCGGGTGCGCAGGGCGGTGCGGTGCGGCGCGGGGCGCGTGGGCCGGTGGACCGCGGGACCGCGGCGGACCGCGGTCACCGCGACCGCGATCAGCAGGGGCCGGAAGGTGGTGGCGGCCACCGCGCGCAGCAGCTGGGCCAGCGCCCGCTCGCCGCGGTGCAGCCAGCCGGCGGCGAGGAGGCCCACGCCGACGTGCGCGCCGAGCAGCAGCCAGGCGGTGGCGGGGTCGGCGTGGGAGAGCAGCACCGCGAGCCGGTCGGTGCCGGTGCCGGTCATCCGGGCCAGCGGGGTGCCGACGTGCGTGCCGTTGCCGCACAGGACGTCCCAGCCGACCGAGCGCAGGGGTCCGGCCAGCGGGCCGCCCGCGGTGCCGTAGCAGACGTGCTGGCCGGCGGTGAAGACGGTGTCGGCCGCCAGCTCCAGCGGGATCAGCAGGGCGGCGATCCGCCCGAAGCCGCGCTCGCGGCCGGCCAGGGCGTAGGCGAGCACGAACACGGCGCCCGCGACCGAGGCCACCGTGTTCAGCGGCAGCGGGACCTGGGACAGCAGGACGTGCGACGCGGTGCTGAGCGTCACGACCACCGCCGTGAACAGCGCCGCGCGCACGGCTCTGAGTCGGGTCCCGGATATGTCCATAGCAGAAGGAGAGTCTGGCACGTGGGCCGGTAAGAGGCTCCTAAAGGGTCCCTGTGAGCGGCCGTCCCGTCACAGACCCGGGATCCGGCCGTTGCGGAACAGGTCGACGAAGATCTGGTGGTCCCCGCGCGCGCGTGCCCCGTAGGCGTGCGCGAAGTCGACCAGGAGCGGGGCGAAGCCCTCCTCGTCGGCGGCGATCGCCGCGTCGATGGCCCGCTCGGTGGAGAACGGCACCAGGGACTCGCCGGACTGGTCGTCGGCCGCCGCGTGCATGGTGGCCGTGGCCCGGCCGAGGTCGGCGACGACCTGCGCGATCTCCTCCGGATCGTCGATGTCGTCCCAGTCCAGGTCGACGGCGTACGGCGAGACCTCCGCCACCAGCTGGCCCGCGCCGTCCAGCTCGGTCCAGCCCAGCCACGGGTCGGCGTGCGCCTGAAGAGCGCGCTGGGAGATCACCGTGCGGTGGCCCTCGTGCTGGAAGTAGTCGCGGATCGCCCGGTCCGTGACGTGCCGCGAGACGGCCGGGGTCTGGGCCTGTTTGATGTAGATCACGACGTCGTTCTCCAGGGCGTCGCTGTTGCCCTCCAGCAGGATGTTGTAGGAGGGCAGCCCGGCCGAGCCGATCCCGATGCCCCGGCGGCCCACGACGTCCTTCACCCGGTAGGAGTCCGGGCGGGCCAGCGACGACTCCGGGAGCGTCTCCAGGTAGCCGTCGAAGGCGGCGAGCACCTTGTAGCGGGTGGCGGCGTCCAGCTCGATGGAGCCGCCGCCGGGCGCGAAGCGGCGCTCGAAGTCGCGGATCTCGGTCATCGACTCCAGCAGGGAGAACCGGGTCAGCGAGCGGGCGTCGCGCAGCGCGTCCAGCAGCGGGCCCTCGGCGGTGTCCAGGGTGAAGGGCGGCACCTCGTCGCTCTTGGCGCCGGTGGCCAGGGCGTGGATCCGCTCGCGGTAGGCGCTCGCGTAGACCGTGACCAGTTCCGTGATCTGCCGGTCGCTGAGCGCCTTGGCGTACCCCACCAGGGCGATGGAGGCGGCGAAGCGCTTGACGTCCCAGGTGAAGGGGCCGACGTAGGCCTCGTCGAAGTCGTTGACGTTGAAGACCAGACGGCCGTTCGAATCCATGTAGGTGCCGAAGTTCTCCGCGTGCAGGTCGCCGTGGATCCACACGCGCGAGGTGCGCTCGTCCAGGTAGGGGCCGCCGGCCGTCCGCGCGCCGTCCGGGCCCGCCTTCCCCCGGGCCAGGTCGTGGTAGAAGAGGCAGGCTGTGCCCCGGTAGAACGCGAAGGCGGAGGACGCCATCTTCCGGAACTTCACGCGGAACGCGGCCGGGTCGGCGGCCAGCAGCTCGCCGAAGGCGGTGTCGAAGACGGAGAGGATCTCCTCGCCGCGCTGCTCGTCGCTGAGCTGGGGGACCGACATCGCGGGGTGCCTCCTGGTACGGGGTGGTGCGTGACATGAGGGGACGGATCTCCCCTTCCACCAACGTCCGACGCCACGGCCGAGTGCCCGGTTCTCGTGTCCGGCGTCACGGACCCCCGGCAGCGTCACGGATCCCGGTGAAGGTACACCCGGCGGGCCGCCGGTTGTCGGTGCCGGGGCATAGACTTCGACGCTGACCCCCAGACCGTCCGCAGCCCGTCGCCGATCCGTTCCCCAGGAGGCCGCACCGTGTCGAAGCCGCCGTTCACGCACCTGCACGTCCACACCCAGTACTCGATGCTGGACGGTGCCGCGCGGCTGAAGGACATGTTCGACGCGTGCAACGAGATGGGCATGACGCACATCGCCATGTCCGACCACGGCAACCTGCACGGCGCGTACGACTTCTTCCACTCCGCGAAGAAGGCCGGGGTCACCCCGATCATCGGCATCGAGGCCTACGTCGCCCCCGAGTCCCGTCGCAACAAGCGCAAGATCCGCTGGGGCCAGCCGCACCAGAAGCGGGACGACGTCTCCGGTTCCGGCGGTTACACCCACAAGACGATGTGGGCGGTGAACCGGGAGGGCCTGCACAACCTCTTCCGCCTCTCCTCCGACGCCTATGCCGAGGGCTGGCTGCAGAAGTGGCCCCGCATGGACAAGGAGACCATCGCGCAGTGGTCCAAGGGCATCGTCGCCTCCACCGGCTGCCCCTCGGGTGAGGTGCAGACCCGGCTGCGGCTCGGCCAGTACGACGAGGCGCTGAAGGCCGCCGCCGACTACCAGGACATCTTCGGCAAGGACCGCTACTTCCTGGAGCTGATGGACCACGGCATCGACATCGAGCACCGGGTCCGCGAGGGCCTGCTGGACATCGGCAAGAAGCTCGGCATCCCGCCCCTGGTCACCAACGACTCGCACTACACCTACGCGCACGAGGCCGGCGCCCATGACGCCCTGCTGTGCATCCAGACCGGCAAGAACCTCTCCGACCCCGACCGCTTCAAGTTCGACGGCACCGGCTACTACCTGAAGTCCACGGACGAGATGTACGCCATCGACTCCTCGGACGCCTGGCAGGAGGGCTGCGCCAACACGCTCCTGGTCGCCGAGATGGTCGACACCACGGGCATGTTCGAGAAGCGCGACCTCATGCCCAAGTTCGACATCCCCGAGGGCTACACCGAGGTCACCTGGTTCAAGGAGGAGGTCCGGCGCGGCATGGAGCGCCGCTTCCCCGGCGGCATCCCCGAGGACCGCCAGAAGCAGGTCGAGTACGAGATGGACGTCATCATCCAGATGGGGTTCCCGGGCTACTTCCTCGTCGTCGCCGACTTCATCATGTGGGCCAAGAACAACGGCATCGCGGTCGGCCCCGGCCGTGGCTCGGCGGCCGGCTCGATCGTCGCCTACGCCATGGGCATCACCGACCTCGACCCGATCCCGCACGGCCTGATCTTCGAGCGGTTCCTCAACCCCGAGCGCGTCTCCATGCCCGACGTCGACATCGACTTCGACGAGCGCAGGCGCGTCGAGGTGATCAGGTACGTCACGGAGAAGTACGGCGCCGACAAGGTCGCCATGATCGGCACCTACGGCAAGATCAAGGCGAAGAACGCGATCAAGGACTCCGCGCGCGTGCTGGGCTACCCGTACGCGATGGGCGACCGCATCACCAAGGCGATGCCCGCCGACGTCCTCGGCAAGGGCATCGACCTCAACGGCATCACCGACCCCTCGCACCCCCGCTACTCGGAGGCCGGCGAGGTCCGCTCGATGTACGAGAACGAGCCGGACGTGAAGAAGGTCATCGACACCGCCAAGGGCGTCGAGGGCCTGGTGCGGCAGATGGGCGTGCACGCCGCCGGCGTGATCATGTCCAGCGAGACCATCACCGAGCACGTCCCCGTGTGGGTCCGGCACACCGACGGCGTGACCATCACCCAGTGGGACTACCCGAGCTGCGAGTCGCTCGGCCTGCTGAAGATGGACTTCCTCGGCCTGCGCAACCTGACGATCATGGACGACGCCGTCAAGATGGTGAAGTCCAACAAGGGGATCGACATCGATCTCCTGAGCCTCCCGCTGGACGACCCGACCACCTTCGACCTCCTCCAGCGCGGCGACACCCTCGGCGTCTTCCAGTTCGACGGCGGCCCCATGCGCTCCCTGCTGCGCCTGATGAAGCCCGACAACTTCGAGGACATCTCCGCCGTCTCCGCGCTGTACCGGCCGGGCCCCATGGGCATGGACTCGCACACCAACTACGCGTTGCGCAAGAACGGCCTCCAGGAGATCACCCCGATCCACAAGGAGCTGGAAGAGCCCCTCAAGGAGGTCCTGGACGTCACCTACGGCCTGATCGTCTACCAGGAGCAGGTGCAGAAGGCCGCCCAGATCATCGCCGGCTACTCGCTCGGCGAGGCCGACATCCTGCGCCGCGTGATGGGCAAGAAGAAGCCCGACGAGCTGGCGAAGAACTTCACCATCTTCCAGGCCGGCGCGAAGAAGAACGGCTACAGCGACGAGGCCATCCAGGCCCTGTGGGACGTCCTGGTCCCGTTCGCCGGCTACGCGTTCAACAAGGCGCACTCGGCGGCGTACGGCCTGGTGTCCTACTGGACCGCCTACCTGAAGGCCAACCACCCCGCCGAGTACATGGCGGCGCTGCTGACCTCCGTCAAGGACGACAAGGACAAGTCGGCGGTCTACCTCAACGAGTGCCGCCGGATGGGCATCAAGGTGCTCCCGCCCAACGTCAACGAGTCGGAGGCGAACTTCGCCGCCCAGGGCGACGACGTGATCCTCTTCGGCCTCTCCGCCGTCCGCAACGTCGGCACGAACGTCGTCGAGTCGATCATCAGGAGCCGCAAGGCCAAGGGGAAGTACTCCTCCTTCCCCGACTACCTCGACAAGGTCGAGGCCGTCGTCTGCAACAAGCGCACCACCGAGTCGCTGATCAAGGCCGGCGCCTTCGACACCATGGGGCACACCCGCAAGGGCCTCACCGCGCAGTACGAGCCGATGATCGACAACGTGGTCGCGGTCAAGCGCAAGGAGGCCGAGGGCCAGTTCGACCTCTTCGGCGGGATGGGCGAGGAGACCAGCAGCGAGCCCGGCTTCGGCCTCGACGTGGAGTTCACCACCGAGGAGTGGGACAAGACCTACCTGCTCGCCCAGGAACGCGAGATGCTCGGGCTCTACGTCTCCGACCACCCGCTCTTCGGCCTGGAGCACGTGCTCTCCGACAAGGCCGACGCGGGCATCGCCCAGCTCACCGGCGGCGAGCACGCCGACGGCGCGGTCGTCACCATCGGCGGCATCATCTCCGGCCTCCAGCGCAAGATGACCAAGCAGGGCAACGCCTGGGCGATCGCCACCGTCGAGGACCTGGCCGGCTCCATCGAGTGCATGTTCTTCCCCGCCACCTACCAGCTGGTGTCCACCCAACTCGTCGAGGACGCCGTGGTGTTCGTCAAGGGCCGCCTCGACAAGCGCGAGGACGTGCCGCGCCTGGTCGCCATGGAACTCCAGGTCCCCGACCTGTCGAACGCGGGCACCAACGCGCCCGTGGTCCTCACCATCCCGGCCACCCGCGTCACCCCGCCCATGGTCAGCCGCCTCGGCGAGATCCTCACCCACCACAAGGGCGACAGCGAGGTCCGGATCAAGCTCCAGGGCCCGTCCAGGACGACGGTGCTGCGCCTGGACCGGCACCGGGTCAAGCCCGACCCCGCCCTCTTCGGCGACCTCAAGGTGCTGCTCGGCCCCTCCTGCCTGGCGGGCTGACCAGCCGCGGCGCCTGGGCCGGGACCGGCTCAGGCGCGCCGGCGGCGAACCGGGCCTCACGAAAGGGGAGAGGGGCGTCCCCGTGCGCATCGGGTACGCCCCTCGAAGGTGCCTGGGCCGGCTCGACGGCCCTCGCCGCGGCCTCAGTTGTGGCCGAAGCGCTTCTGCCGGCCCTTGCGGGCCACGTCCGTGGGACTGAGCTGCGGCCCGTGGTGCTCGGGCTGCGGTTCCGACACGGAGTGCTCCGTCTCGCGCGGGCCGTTCGCGGCCACGGACGTCTTCTGCCGGCTGCGGTCCTGCTTGCGGTTCTTGGCCATGGTGATCAGCCTCCTGTGGGGGATCTAGGGGCCAGGGCCGCGACCAGATTCACATACACCGACAATGAACGCATGTCGGATAATTACCGTATGTAACAAGGCTCATCGGGCCACGGACCGCCGAAACGCCACGCCGAAGATCGAGTTCGGGCCGTTAACCCCGGCGCCGTCGGGCAGACTCGAAAGAAGCCCGAAGCACATCCCTGAGCAACCTCCCCGGAAAGAGGGTGGATCGCGTGGACCGCTGCATCGTCCTGGTGGACGCCGGGTACCTGCTGGGGGCCGCCGCGAGCCTCCTCGCGGGCGAGCCGTCACGGTCCCGGATCACCGTCGACCACACCGCGCTCATCCAGGGGCTGCGCGAACAGGCCGAGTCCGAGACCGAGCGGCCGCTGCTGCGCATCTACTGGTTCGACGGCGCCCCCGACCGCGTGCCCCAGCCCGAGCACCGCCGGCTGCGCGTGATGCCCCGGGTCACCGTCCGGCTCGGCGCGCTGACCCGCAGCGACGGACGCTGGGCGCAGAAGGGCGTGGACGCCGCCATGCACGCCGAACTGACCGAACTGGCCCGCAACCGCGCCTGCTCCGACGTCGTCCTCGTCACCGGCGACGGCGATCTGCTGCCCGGCATGATGGCCGCCAAGGAGCACGGCGTCGCCGTCCACCTGTGGGCCGTGCAGGCCGCCGACGGCGACTACAACCAGTCCGAGGACCTGGTCGCCGAGGCCGACGAGCGCCGCGTCCTGGACCGTACCTGGATCACCAAGGCCGTCCGCGCCAAGGAACTCGGCGGCGTCTGCGCCCCGCCCCCCGCGCCCCGCCCCGAGATCGCGGCGATCCTCTCGGCGCCGCTGCCCGAGTCCGGCCTGTCCGCCACCCGGGAGCGCCCCGCCGAGGAGCCGCGGCCCACCGTGGCCGCCGGGGCGCGCGGCGGCACCGAGGAGCGGCTGCCGGTCACCGCCAAGGGCGTCCCCACCCCCAAGGACCTCGCCGCCCTGCGCGCCCCCGGCGCCCCGCCGGCCGACCGGCAGCCCGCCACCGCCACCCTGCGCTGGTCCTCGGACAAGGGGTGGGTGGACCGGCCCGGCGTGGCCGCCGAGCCGCCCGACGCCGCCTCCATGCCGACTCTCGCCCAGCTCACCACGGCCGAGCAGCGCTGGGCGGACCGCGAGGAGGACATCACGACCGTCGGCGGCGACCCGTACGAGGTCGGACAGGTGTTCGCCAGGCGCTGGATGGAACGCCTCGGTGACCAGTCCCACCTGCAGAAACTCTCGTCGATGTACCCGCGCGTGCCGCACCGCATCGACGGCGAGCTGCTGCGCTACGCCGCCCGGTTCGGGCTGCTCGCGCACAAGGACGACCAGATCGACGAGCACGACCGGTACGCGATCCGGGCCGGGTTCTGGCGGGAGATCGACGTCCGCACGGCCGCCGGGCACGCCCCGGCGGGCGACTGACCCCGGTCCGCGAACCCCGGAGGAACGGGGAGAGGTCGCCCCAAGGACGAGTAAAGGCCGCGGACCCCGTACTCTCGTCCCTTGTGAGTAAGCGCGCGGCACCGGGACTTCGGCACACCGACGACGTCGTGTGCGCGGTGCGCGGACTGACCAAGACCTATCCCGCCGCCCGCGGCCGGCGCGGCACCCCCGGCACCCCCGAGGTGCGGGCCACCGACGAGGTGGAGCTGGACGTCGGGCGCGGTGAGATCTTCGGACTGCTCGGCCCGAACGGCGCCGGGAAGTCCACCCTGGTCCGGCAGCTCACCGGACTGATGCGCCCCGACCGCGGCACCGTCGAGATCCTCGGCCACGACATCGTGGCCCACCCCGAGCGGGCCGCCCGCCTCCTGGCCTACCTCGGACAGGAGTCCAGCGCGCTGGACGAGCTGACCGTCTCGCTCGCCGCCGAGACCACCGGCCGGCTGCGCGGCCTGGACGTGCGCTCGGCCCGGGCCGAGCGCGACGCCGTCCTGGACGAACTCGGCCTCGCGCCGATCGCCGGCCGCCCGCTGAAGAAGCTCTCCGGCGGCCAGCGCCGGCTGGCCTGCTTCGCCGCCGCGCTGGTCGGCGAGCGCCCGCTGCTCGTGCTCGACGAGCCCACCACCGGCATGGACCCCGTGGCGCGGCGCGCGGTGTGGTCCGCCGTGGACCGGCGGCGTGCCGAGCACGGCACCACCGTCCTGCTGGTCACCCACAACGTCATCGAGGCCGAGACCGTCCTCGACCGGGTCGCCGTCCTCGACCGGGGGCGGGTCATCGCCTGCGACACCCCGGCCGGGCTCAAGGAGCGGGTCTCCGGCGAGGTGCGGGTCGAGCTGGTGTGGCGCGAGCGCGCGCCCCTGGACGTGCCGGAGGTCGCCGCGCTCCAGGAGCGGGCCGCCCGGTCCGGGCGGCGCTGGACGCTGCGGCTCGCGCCGGAGGAGGCCCGCGCCGTCGTCGCCACGGTCACGGGCGGAGCCGCCTTCGCCGCCCTGGACGACTTCACCCTCACCACGCCCAGCCTGGAGGACGTGTACCTGGCGCTGGGCGGCGCCGCCCGGCAGGGGCTGGTGAAGGCGTGAGCGGCGCCCGGACCACGTCGTGGACAGGGCCTGGGGCAGACAGTGGAGCGAAGGAGCAGTTCGACGTGAGTGTCGTACCCGCCGACGTGCTGGCCTGCGCGACGGCCGCGCAGGACACCGGCCCTACGCGGCCGGCGGCCGCCGCACTCGGGCCGCGGGCACGGCTGTGGCCGTCCCTGGCGGCCGTGTACCGGGCCCAGCTGTCCCGGGCGCGGGTGGCGCGCATTCCGCTGCTGTTCGTGGCGACCTTCCAGTCCGTCGGCATCATGATCATGATGCGGGGCGTGGTCAGCGGCGGCGGCGAGGCCGAGTCCGTGGTGGCCGGCGCGTCGATCGTCGTCGTCGCCTACGTCGCCCTCAACCTGCTCGCGCAGTACTTCGGCCAGCTGCGGTCCAGCGGCGGGCTCGACCACTACGCGACGCTGCCCGTGCCGCCCGCGGCCGTGGTGCTGGGCGCGGCGGCGGCGTACGCCTCCTTCACGGTGCCCGGCACCCTCGTGACCGCGGTCTTCGGCTGTGTGCTGTTCGGGCTGCCGCTGGGCAACCTGTGGGTGCTCGTGGCGGTGATCCCGCTCGCGGGCGCGGCCCTCTCCGGCCTGGGCGCCGCCTGCGGGCTGCTCGCCCCCCGGCCGGAACTCGCCACGCTGCTGGGTCAGCTGGGCATGTCGGCCGCGCTGCTCCTCGGCGTGCTGCCGCCCGAGCGGATGCCGGAGATCATCCGTCTCGCGCGCGATCTGCTGCCCTCGACCTACGGCGTGGAGGCCTACGCCCGCAGCTTCGCGGGCCGTCCCGACTGGGCGTGGGTGGGGATCGACATGGCGGTCTGCGCCGGGGTCGGGGTGGTCTCGCTGGCCGTGGCCACCTGGGCCTACCGCCGGGCGGCCGTCCGGTGACGCGGCCGGTTCAGTCACCTGGCACGATGACAGGGTGACCGCTCCGTTGACTCCCCCTACGCCGCCGAACCGGCGGCCCTCCCAGCCGTCCGAGCCCTCCCAGGCGTCCGGGGCCGCCCGGCCCGCCGGGTCCACGCAGCCCCCGGCGCAGCCGCCCGCCGGGAGCGCGCCGGGACAGCCCTGGCAGGCATCCGCCGGCGGCGGGACGGAGGGTTCGGTGTACGGACAGGACGGCCCCGGGATGAGGAGAGAACTCCGGGAGGCCGCCGTGGTCACGGTGGCGGTGGCGCTCGGCGGGGTCCTGCTGGGGCTGCTGTGGCTGTGGCTGGCGCCGCGGGTGCCCCTGGTCGGGAACGTCACCGGGAACAGCTGGGTCGTCTACCTCAAGGACACCGAGGGCGAGCAGGCGATCGGCGTCGACGGAACGTTCACGCTGCTGGCCGTCGGCTTCGGGGTGCTGAGCGCGGCGGTCGTCTTCCTGCTGCGCCGGCGCGGGGGAGTGCCCCTGGTGGTGGCCCTGTGCGTGGGCGCGCTCCTCGGCTCGCTGCTGGCCTGGCGGCTCGGCGTGTGGCTCGGCCCCCAGCAGGACGTCGTCGCGCACGCCAGGTCCGTGGGCGAGGGCAGGACCTTCTCCGCCCCGCTCCGGCTGGGCGCCAAGGGTGCGCTGCTGGCGTGGCCGCTGGCCGCCCTGGTGGTCCACCTGGCCGTGACGGCCCTCTTCGGGCCCCGCGACCCGGACCCTTACACCCAGGAGTCCCACGAGGGCCCCTCACCGGCGTAACCGGAAGCCGGGGCTCACGGGCCCGGGCCGGCCCCGGAGCGCCGAAGCGCGCCGGGTGCTCGGCGGCCCTGTGCCGGGTGCTCGGCGGCCCCGTGCCGAGCGGCCGGGCTCGCGTCGGGGCCCGCCGCCCGCCGGGGCACCGCCCCGGGAGCGCACCGCTCGTCAGGGCACCGGCCCGGCGAGAGCGGGAGGCGGGGAAGCGGCCCCGGAGCGTCAGGGCCGGCCGATGGGGGCCAGTACCGCGCTGGTCAGGCGGGCCAGGTCGGCGGGGGAGAGTTCGACCTCCAGGCCTCTGCGGCCCGCCGAGACGCAGATCGTGGCGTGGGCCGTCGCCGAGGCGTCCAGGACGGTGGGGAGCTTCTTGCGCTGGCCCAGCGGGCTGATGCCGCCGCGGACGTAGCCCGTGGTGCGTTCGGCCAGGGCGGGATCCGCCATCGCCGCGCGCTTGCCGCCGACCGCCGACGCCAGGGCCTTCAGGTCGAGGGAGCCCGCCACCGGCACCACGGCCACCGTCAGGGCGCCGTCGACGTCCGCGACCAGCGTCTTGAACACCCGTTCCGGCGGGACGCCCATCGCCTCGGCCGCCTCCTCGCCGTAGGAGGGGTGGGCCGGGTCGTGCTCGTAGGAGTGGACGGCGTGGCGCACGCCCGCCGCGGTCAGGGCCACCGTGGCGGGGGTCCCCCCGGACTGCTGCTTCTTCGTCTTCTTCGCCATGCGGCCCCGGTCTCTCCCTGCCCTCGTCGTTCGCCTGCTCGCCCGTCCGCCCCGCGCCGCCTCAGTTGGAGCTCGTGGGCCCCCGGGTCAGGTCCGGGGACGGCAACGAGGGCAGGCTGCGGATGATCGCCGTCTCCGAGCGCAGCAGCCGCAGCTCGTCGCGCAGCCGCGAGGAGGTGTCCGGCGCCTGGAGCAGCCGCTGCTTCGTCGGGGTGTCCAGCACCATCGCGGCGGCCACCAGGTACGACACCACGCTCGGCTCGTCCGGCAGTTCCGCGCCGGTCAGCGACCGCTCCCGCGCGCCGGCCAGCCGTTTCTGGTACTGCCGGAAGGACCGCAGCACTCCCTGGGCCAGCGTGCCCGCCTCGTCGCCCGGTTCCTCGGGCAGCTCTTCCAGCTCCGCGGTGAGGAACGGCCCGGAGGCGTCCACGGACAGCAGCCGCACCCGGGTGGTGCCGGTCGCCAGCACCTCGAAGGTCCCGTCCGCCCGCTCCCGTATCGTCGCCGCGTCCGCCACGCAGCCCACGCCGTGGAACGCCCGGACGGGGTCGGGGCCGAAGCCGGCCGCCGGGCCGAGTTCGGGCAGCGCGGTCGGGTCGGGCAGGCCCGGAGCGGTCGGGGCCACCTCGTGGCCGTCACGGATCGCCACGACGGCGAACCGGCGCGGTTCGTCCTCGGGGGTCTTCAGCAGGGCGCGCAGCATGGCGCGGTAGCGCTCCTCGAACACGTTCAGAGGCAGCACCAGTCCCGGGAAGAGCACCGAGTTCAGGGGGAAGAGCGGGAGCCGGACGGTGGTCACGGCGCAAAAGCCTAATGGCCGCGCGTCCCGGCGCGTCGGCCGCGCCCGGTTTCGCCGGAGTCCGGGGGGTCCGGGACGGGGCCGAGCCGCACGGAGCGGACGTCGGCGCGCAGTTCCAGGAACAGCCCGAGCGGGTCGTCGGACACCCGGTCCCAGGGGTAGGAGGTGGCGTACGGGCCGATCAGCCGCAGCTGGGCCAGCGCGTCCTGGTGGCGGCCCAGCCGGACCAGGACGTACGTCAGCAGATTGCGCAGCTCCGCGTACCGGGGCGTCGCCGCCGGGCACCGGGCGGACAGCGCGATCGCCCGGTCGGCGGCGGCGTCCAGCCGGGCCCGCTCCACCCCGGCCCGCTCCACCCCGGGGCCGTCCTCGGCCAGGCAGGCGAAGGCGGCCCGCACCGGCAGGCCCTGCACGAGGGCGTCCGCGGGGGCGTCCTGGGCCGCCCGGTCGGCGAAGTCGAAGCAGGCGCGCAGCGAGTCGTGCCGGGCGCCCGGGGTGTGCGGGCCGCGCGTGCCGTGGGTGTTCCGCGCCGGGACGCGGCAGGAGCCGGCCAGGTACCGCAGGGCGGCCACGTGGCAGCCGTGGTGGTGCGGGGCGCGGCGCACCGCGGCCTCCCACAGCTCCTCGAAGTAGCGGTGTCCGGCGCGGCTGCCGCGGGCGTGGTCCAGCGCGACGCGCCAGGGCACCGGGTCCCGGTCGTCGGCGCGGGCGGCGGCCGTGATGAGGGGGCTGACCTCGCGCAGCAGTTCGGCCCTGGCCGGTGAGGGCCAGGCGCGGTCCACGGCGAGCTGGGCGGTGAGCAGCAGCACGTCCGGGTCGTCGGGGGCGGCGGCGCGCCAGGCGTCCAGCCATGCGCCGCGGGAGCGCGCGAACGCGGCCAGGCGGTGCGCGTACCGGTCGCGGTCCTCCCACTCGGCCCGTTCCCGGGTGCCGGCGAGGAGCCGTGCGGCGGGCTCCCAGTCGTCCCGGGCGGCGGCGACCAGGGCCGGGCCGAGCCGGTCGTCGGGCGCGTCGAGGAGCACCTCGTCGTCGGCGGGCAGCCCGGGCAGGGGGCGCGCGGCGGCGCCGACCGGGGTTCCGGCCATCCGGGTGGGGCGGATGAAGGGGGGCAGCAGAGCCATGGTGTCGACCATTGAAAGTCCGCAGGTCGAAGCGGCGCCAGAGGGCCGGGGCAAGCGGGAGAAAGTTGTACGGCGGCCGGTCAAGGTCGAGTAAAAAGGTGACTGTTCAACAATTGTTCGGACGCGGCACGTGTGTCCGGCGCGACCCGCCCGCCGCGCGCGACCCACCCCCCGCGCGTGATCCGTCCGCCGCGTGATCCGTCCGCCGGGCAGGCCCGGTCGTACCGCCCTGCGGGCCGGTGGTGCCGCCCTGCGGGCCCGGTGGTGCCGCCCTGCGGGTGGTCCGGTCGTACCGCCCTGCGGGCCCCGTCGCGCCGCCGCGCGGACTCCGTCGTGCCGGTTCCGCCACGCCGGTTCCGGCGTGCCGCCGGCGGGCTCAGCTGCGGCGCAGCATGCGGGTCGCGCCCGCCGCCACGGTGGTGGCCAGGGTCCAGCCCAGCAGCACCATCGCCGCCGCGACCCACTGCCAGGGACCGTCCAGCTGCCACTGGCTGGCCTGCCCGAAGTCGACGACCGGCAGCAGCAGGTCGAGGGCGTACAGGGCGGGGTTCCACTGCTGGTGGGCGCCGGGGCCGGGCTCGGGGCGGCCGGCGTGTGCGAAGGCGAGCGAACCGGCTGCCCACAGCACCGCCATCCACACCGCCGCCCGGCCCGGCCGGTACCCGTAGGCGACCGCCCCGTCCTGCACGTACCCCCACAGCTTGGCCGCGGGCGGCAGGGTCTCGCGGCGGCGGCGGTGCTTGGCGAGCAGTACCTCGCGCGCGTCCTCGTCCTCACCGGCCTCGCGCAGCACCGCGGCCAGCCGCTCGTACGGCTCCGGGTTGAACTCGGCGGTCGCCGCCGCCACCCATTCCAGCCGCTCGGCCAGCGGGAACGGGCCGCGCGGCACCAGGTTCTCGTAGACGAAGCCGCCCATGTGCAGACAGCCGGGGCCGGGCCAGCCCGCCGCCCGGTCGACGAGGGTGGCGATCCGCGCACCGGAGAGCACCACCTGGCCGCGCGGCGGACGCTCGCCGAGGAAACGCAGTTCCGGTGCCTGCACCCGGCGCAGGGTCAGCGCCTGCTCGTCGGTGAAGGCGAACCGGGCCCCTTCCAGGTCGACCGCCTCCCCGAAGCGCCCGTCGTCCAGCCGCAGCCCGCCCTGGCACTCGAAGGGCTGGATGCGCGTCCCGCGCGCGGGGGTGACCCCGCTCAGCAGCGGCGAGCCGAGGGCGGCCGGGGTCAGGTAGAGCGTGCGGCCGACGGTCAGCTGGGGCGCGTTCAGCGCGAAACGCGTGTACGGGCTGGTGACCTTCGCGCCGCGCAGGCTCAGCGAGGCGCCGATCTTGGCGCTGCGCAGGCTGATCTCGCCGTGCGCCAGCAGCAGCTCGGCCTGGAAGTCCTGGCCGACGGTCAGCCCGTCGGCGGCGATCGAGCGCCCGGTGCGGTCGTGGTGCACGTTCGCCTGGTTGAGCAGCAGGTCCGTGCCGATCCGGGCGTCGGTGAGCCGCACCCCCGCCAGGAAGCGGCACCGGGGCAGGTGCAGGTCGCCCTCGGTGTGCACCCGGGCGGCCTCCAGGCGCGGCACCGCGCAGTCCACCAGGCGCACGGTCGTGAACCGGGCCTCCGGCAGCAGCACGTCGTTCTCGAAGCGGCAGCCCTTCAGCTCCACGTACGGGACCACCGTGCCCCCGGCGAGGTCCAGGGTGCCCGTGATCCGCAGCCCGGTCAGCTTCAGGGAGGACACCCGCCCGGCGAGCGCGGGCGGCCCGTCCAGCAGCAGCCAGCAGACCACCCGCGCGCGGACGCTGCGCCCCGGCCCCCACGGGCTCGGTCCGTGCGGATCGTCCACCGCCGCGTCCCCGCTGCGCAGGTCGTACACGCTGCCGTCGCGGAAGGCCTGCCACATCCCGGCCTCGACATCGGTCAGGTCGTCCGGCAGGTCCCCGGCGCGCCTGCCGGTCCCCTCGGTCACGGTTGTCCCCTTCTTTCCCAGCTACTCGCCAGTTCTGTCGTTTTGTACAACCGGTGATGCCCGTTGTGTGACGGTCTGAACGCGGAATGTGAAGCTGATCTTCCGACTTGTGCCGGAAGGCCGGAACCGTGCGCTCCCGGGTTCTGTATCAGCCATTGATACGGGCGGACGGTGCCCGGGCGCGGTCTGAGAGAATTGGAGACGTGATCTCCCGAATCGATCTGCGCGGCGACGCCCTCCCCGAGGGCCCCGCCCTGCGTGACCTGCTGCCCCGAGCCGACTTCGACGTCACGGCCGCCCTGGAGAAGGTGCGTCCGATCTGCGAGGCCGTGCATCATCGTGGCGACGCGGCACTGATCGACTTCGCCGAGAAGTTCGACGGGGTCCGACTGGAATCGGTACGCGTTCCGGCCCGGGCGATCAAGGACGCCCTGGAGCAGCTGGACCCGGCCGTGCGCGCCGCCCTGGAGGAGTCCATCCGCCGGGCCCGTCTCGTCCACCGCGAGCAGCGCCGCACCACGCACACCACCCAGGTCGTCCCCGGCGGCTCGGTCACCGAGAAGTGGGTCCCGGTCGAGCGCGTCGGGCTCTACGCGCCCGGCGGCCGGTCGGTCTACCCGTCCTCCGTGATCATGAACGCGGTACCCGCCCAGGAGGCCGGCGTCGAGTCGATCGCGCTCGCCTCGCCCGCCCAGGCGGACTTCGGCGGTCTGCCGCACCCCACCATCCTCGCCGCCTGCGCCCTGCTCGGCGTCGACGAGGTGTACGCCGCGGGCGGCGCCACCGCCGTCGCGATGTTCGCCTACGGCACCGAGTCCTGCCCGGCCGCGAACATGGTCACCGGCCCCGGCAACATCTGGGTCGCCGCCGCCAAGCGCTACTTCACCGGCCGGATCGGCATCGACGCCGAGGCGGGCCCGACCGAGATCGCCGTCCTCGCCGACGCCACCGCCGACCCGGTGCACGTCGCCTCCGACCTGATCAGCCAGGCCGAGCACGACCCGCTGGCCGCCGCCGTCCTGGTCACCGACTCCGCCGACCTCGCGGACGCCGTGGAGAAGGAGCTGGAGCCCCAGGTCGCGGCCACCAAGCACGTCGAGGACCGCATCCGCCCGGCGCTCGCCGGCCGGCAGTCCGCGATCGTCCTGGTCGACGGCCTGGAGGAGGGCCTGAAGGTGGTCGACGCCTACGGCGCCGAGCACCTGGAGATCCAGACGGCCGACGCCGCCGCCGTCGCCGACCGCGTGCGCAACGCCGGCGCGGTCTTCATCGGCCCCTGGGCGCCCGTCTCCCTCGGCGACTACGCGGCCGGCTCCAACCACGTGCTGCCCACCGGCGGCTGCGCCTGCCACTCCTCGGGCCTGTCCGTGCAGTCCTTCCTGCGCGGCATCCACATCGTCGACTACACCCGCGACGCCCTCGCCGAGGTCGCCCACCACGTGGTGACGCTGGCGGAGGCGGAGGACCTGCCCGCGCACGGCGCGGCGGTCAAGGCCAGGTTCGGCTGGAAGGTACCCGAGAGCAAGTGAGCGACGTGCGGATCGACGATCTTCCCGTACGGGACGAGCTGCGCGGCAAGTCCCCCTACGGCGCCCCGCAGCTGGACGTCCCCGTACGGCTGAACACCAACGAGAACCCCTACCCGCTGCCGGAGCCGCTCGTCGAGCGGATCGCCGAGCGGGTGCGCGAGGCGGCCCGCGGCCTGAACCGCTACCCGGACCGGGACGCGGTCGAACTGCGCACCGAACTGGCCCGGTACCTGACCCGCACCGGCGGCCACCGGGTGGCCACCGAGAACGTCTGGGCGGCCAACGGCTCCAACGAGGTCATCCAGCAGCTGCTGCAGGCCTTCGGCGGCCCCGGCCGCACCGCGATCGGCTTCGAGCCGTCGTACTCGATGCACGCGCTCATCGCGCGCGGCACCGGGACCGGCTGGATCTCCGGTCCGCGCCGCGAGGACTTCACCATCGACCCCGCCGCCGCCCGGCGGGCGATCGCCGAGCACCGGCCCGACGTCGTCTTCGTCACCACCCCCAACAACCCCACCGGCAACGCGGTCGCGGCCGAGACGGTCGTCG
The DNA here is from genome assembly GCF_040703815.1 of Streptomyces sp. NPDC006743. Taxonomy (NCBI): domain Bacteria; kingdom Bacillati; phylum Actinomycetota; class Actinomycetes; order Kitasatosporales; family Streptomycetaceae; genus Streptomyces; species Streptomyces sp. NPDC006743. The sequence goes on from NZ_JBEYJA010000002.1 coordinate 296,286, forward strand.
CGCTGTACGAGGCGGCGCAGGCGGCGAAGCCGTCGATGGTGGTCGTCGACGAGGCGTACGTCGAGTTCAGCCACGGCAGCTCGCTGCTGCGGCTCCTGGAGGGCCGGCCGCATCTGGTCGTCTCCCGCACCATGTCCAAGGCGTTCGGCGCCGCCGGGCTGCGCCTCGGCTACCTGGCCGCGGACCCGGCCGTCGTCGACGCCCTGCAACTGGTCCGGCTGCCGTACCACCTCTCGGCGATCACCCAGGTCACCGCGCTGGCCGCGCTGGAGCACACCGACACGCTGCTGAAGTACGTCGAGCAGCTGAAGGGCGAGCGCGACCGGCTGGTCGCCGAACTGCGGGCGCTCGGCTACGAGGTCACCGAGTCGGACGCCAACTTCGTCCAGTTCGGGCGGTTCGCCGACTCGCACACCGCCTGGCGGAAGATCCTCGACCGGGGCGTCCTGGTCCGGGACAACGGCGTACCGGGACGGCTGCGGGTGACGGCCGGGACCCCGGCGGAGAACGACGCGTTCCTCGATGCGGTACGCGATCTCAAGAAGGAACAGGAGCAGAGCGGATGAACCGCGTCGGGCGCGTGGAGCGCACCACCAAGGAGACCTCCGTCCTGGTCGAGATCGACCTCGACGGCACCGGGAAGACCGACATCGCCACCGGCGTCGGCTTCTACGACCACATGCTCGACCAGCTCGGCCGGCACGGGCTGTTCGACCTGACCGTGAAGACCGACGGCGACCTGCACATCGACTCCCACCACACCATCGAGGACACCGCCCTCGCGCTCGGCGCCGCCTTCAGGCAGGCGCTCGGCGACAAGGTGGGCATCTACCGCTTCGGCAACTGCACGGTCCCGCTGGACGAGTCCCTCGCCCAGGTCACCGTCGACCTCTCCGGCCGCCCCTACCTCGTGCACACCGAGCCCGAGAACATGGCGCCGATGATCGGCGAGTACGACACCACGATGACCCGGCACATCCTGGAGTCCTTCGTCGCCCAGGCCCAGGTCGCCCTGCACGTCCACGTGCCCTACGGGCGCAACGCCCACCACATCGTGGAGTGCCAGTTCAAGGCGCTGGCCCGCGCCCTGCGCTACGCCAGTGAACGCGATCCGCGCGCGGCCGGCATCCTGCCCTCGACGAAGGGCGCTCTGTAACCGCCATGAACAGCTTCTCCACCATCCTGATCGTCCTCGGCCTCTTCCTGGGCGGCGGTGTCTACTCCTTCGTCAAGCAGAAGATGCCCACCAGCCTGATCGTGCTGCTGTCCATCGGCGCCGCGATGTGCATCTTCACCGGCGTCCTGCGGCTGGAGGTGTGGAATTGACCGGTCCCGCCGCCAAGAAGGTCGTCGTCTTCGACTACGGCTTCGGCAACGTCCGCTCCGCCGAGCGGGCGCTCGCCCGCACCGGCGCCGCCGTCGAGATCACCCGTGACTTCGACGCCGCGATGAACGCCGACGGCCTGCTCGTGCCCGGCGTCGGCGCCTTCGCCGCCTGCATGCGCGGCCTGAAGGAGGCCCGCGGCGACTGGATCATCGACCGCCGGCTGTCCGGCGGGCGCCCGGTCATGGGCATCTGCGTGGGCATGCAGATCCTCTTCGCCCGCGGCATCGAGCACGGGGTCGAGGCCGAGGGCCTGGACGAGTGGCCCGGCACGGTCGCGCCGCTGGAGGCCGACGTCGTCCCGCACATGGGCTGGAACACCGTCGAGGCACCCGCAGGCTCCGAGCTGTTCGCCGGCCTCGACGCCGGCGCCCGCTTCTACTTCGTGCACTCCTACGCCGTCCAGGACTGGCAGCTGGAGGCGCACAACCCGGCGATGCACGCCCCCAAGGTCACCTGGGCCACCCACGGCAAGCCGTTCGTGGCCGCCGTGGAGAACGGCGCCCTGTGGGCCACCCAGTTCCACCCCGAGAAGTCCGGCGACGCCGGAGCGCAGCTGCTGAACAACTGGATCGGAACCCTGTGATGGCTTCGAAGCTCGAACTCCTGCCCGCCGTCGACGTCCGCGACGGCCAGGCCGTCCGCCTCGTCCACGGCGAGTCCGGGACCGAGACCTCCTACGGCTCCCCGCTGGAGGCCGCCCTCGCCTGGCAGCGCTCCGGCGCCGAGTGGCTGCACCTGGTCGACCTCGACGCCGCCTTCGGCACCGGCGACAACCGCGAGCTGATCGCCGAGGTCGCCCGCGCCATGGACATCAAGGTCGAACTGTCCGGCGGCATCCGCGACGACGACACCCTCGCCGCCGCCCTCGCCACCGGCTGCACCCGCGTCAACCTCGGCACCGCCGCCCTGGAGGCCCCCGAGTGGGTCGCCAAGGTCATCGCCGAGCACGGGGACAAGATCGCCGTCGGCCTGGACGTGCGCGGCACCACCCTGCGCGGGCGCGGCTGGACCCGCGACGGCGGCGACCTCTACGAGACGCTGGCCCGCCTGGACAAGGAGGGCTGCGCCCGCTACGTCGTCACCGACATCGCCAAGGACGGCACCCTGCAGGGCCCCAACCTGGAGCTGCTGAAGAACGTCTGCGCGGCGACGGACCGCCCGGTGGTCGCCTCCGGCGGCGTCTCCTCGCTGGCCGACCTGCGCGCGCTCGCCTCCCTGGTGCCGCTCGGTGTCGAGGGCGCCATCGTCGGGAAGGCCCTGTACGCGAAGGCGTTCACGCTCGAAGAGGCCCTGGAGGAAGTGTCGTCATGACGTCCGATGCCGTACGGCGCGTGCAGAGCCAAGTTCCCTGGGAAGAGACGTTCGGATTCGCACGGGCCGTCGCGGCGGGGGACCGCGTCCTGGTGGCGGGCACCACCGCCTTCCGGGGCGACGTGCTCTACGGCGAGGGCGACCCGTACGAACAGGCGAAGGTGGCCTTCACCAGCGCACTGGAGGCGATCGGGGAGTTCGGGCTCGGCCCCGAGTCCGTGGTCCTCACGCGCATGTATCTCAGCCACGCCCGGGACGTGGACGACGTGGGCCGCGCCCACAAGGAGCTGTTCGGCTCGGTGCGGCCGGCGTCGACCCTGCTCGTCGTGGAGGGCTTCGTCGATCCGCGCGTCCTGGTGTCGGTGGAAGTCGAAGCATTCAGAGGAACACCGAAGGAGCCCGATTCATGACCCTGGCGGTCCGAGTGATCCCCTGCCTGGACGTGGACAACGGCCGGGTCGTCAAGGGCGTCAACTTCCAGAACCTGCGCGACGCGGGCGACCCCGTCGAGATGGCCAAGGTGTACGACGCCGAGGGCGCCGACGAGCTGACGTTCCTGGACATCACCGCGTCCTCGGGCGACCGCGAGACGACGTACGACGTGGTGCGCCGCACCGCCGAGCAGGTGTTCATCCCGCTCACGGTCGGCGGCGGCGTGCGCACCGCCGAGGACGTGGACCGGCTGCTGCGGGCGGGCGCCGACAAGGTGGGCGTCAACACGGCCGCCATCGCCCGTCCGGACCTCATCCGGGAGATCGCCGAGCGGTTCGGCCGTCAGGTGCTGGTCCTGTCGGTCGACGCGCGCCGCACCGCGGCCGGGTCCTTCGAGGTGACCACCCACGGCGGGCGCCGCGGCACCGGCATCGACGCGGTGGAGTGGGCGCACCGGGCCGCCGAACTGGGCGCGGGGGAGATCCTGCTGAACTCCATGGACGCGGACGGCACGAAGGACGGCTACGACCTGGAGATGATCGCGGCCGTCCGCAAGCACGTCACCGTCCCGGTGATCGCTTCCGGCGGTGCAGGCCGGCTCGCGGACTTCCCGCCGGCGATCGCGGCGGGCGCGGACGCGGTCCTCGCGGCCTCGGTGTTCCACTTCGGTGATCTGCGCATCGGCCAGGTCAAGGAGACGCTGCGGGAGGCCGGGCACCCGGTGCGGTGAGGACGGCCGCCCGACCGGTTCGGTCAGGGCCCCGGTCGCCTGCGGGCGGCCGGGGCTTTCTCGTGCGCGCGGACCCGGGGAAGACACCCAGACGCAACTGCGCAAGAAAAGTTGCACAAAATAAGTTGTGCAACTTTTCTTGCGCGTCTACGGTGAAGGTATGTCGGACAGGGAACGAGACCGCCGGATCAAGGACCTGGGCACGCTCAAGGCGATCGCCCACCCCCTGCGGATGAATCTGTACCGGGCGCTGACCGTCGCCCGCACCGCGACCGCCTCCCAGCTCGCCGAACAGGTCGACGAGGCCGTCTCCCTCGTCAGCTACCACCTGCGCAAGCTGGCCGAGCACGGCCTCATCGAGGAGGCCGAACCGCAGACCACCGACGGACGGGAACGCTGGTGGCAGCCCGCCAGCGACGGCGTCAGCATCCGCGACGAGGACTTCTCCGACGCGCCCGAGAAGGCCGCCGCGCACACCGCCGCCAGCCGCCTCTTCTTCGAACAGCGCGCCGACCTGTACCGGCGCTTCCTGGACGAACGCGCCCACTGGCCCGAGGTGTGGACGAAGGCGTCCGACTCCTCGGAATGGCTGCTCAAGCTCACCCCGGACGAACTGACCGAGCTGTCCCGGCGCATGTACGACCTCGTCCGCGAGTACGAGGAACGCGGGCGCGCGGCCACCGCCGCGGGCGACACGGACAACCGCGAGAACGTGGCGGTCCACACGTACGGCTTCCCGTTCCGCACCTGACGGCTCCGACCGCCTCCGGCCCGGCCCCCGGCGGCCGGTGCCCGACCTCGCGCCCGAGAGGACGTACCGCCGTGACCAGCACACTCGCGCCTGCGGCAGACCTGCGCCGCAGACCGGCCCACCGTGACCCCAACGTCCTGCGCTGGCTCGGCGGCTACGCCTCGTCCGCGGTCGGGGACAACGTCTACTACATCGCCCTGTCCTGGGCGGCCGTCCAGGCCGGCACCCCCGCGCAGGCCGGACTCGTCACCGCGGCCAGTGCGCTGCCGCGCGCCCTGCTGATGCTGGGCGGGGGAGTGGTCGCCGACCGCTACGGGCCGCGCCGGGTCGTCCTCGGCAGCACCGCCGCGCGCGGCGCCCTCGTCCTGACCGCCGCCGTCCTGCTGCTCGTGACCAGCCCCGGTCTGTGGGCGCTGGGCGCGGTCGCCGTGCTCTTCGGCGTCGTCGACGCCGTCTTCCTGCCCGCCGCGGGCGCTCTGCCCGCACGGATCGCCGCCCGCTCCCAGCTCGCCCGGGTCCAGGGCATGCGCGGCCTGGCCACCCGGCTCGCCAACGTCCTCGGCGGCCCTCTCGGCGGCCTCGGCGTCGCCGTGGGCGGCACCGCGGGGGCGTTCGGCCTGGCCGCCCTCCTGGTCGGCCTGTCCCTGCCGCTCCTGCTGACCGTCCGCGTCGGAGAGCCGGACCCCGCCGACGGGCCCGGCAGACCTGCGGTCCTGAGCGAGCTGCGGGACGGTCTGCGGCACATCCGGCAGGACCCCGTACTGCGCCCCCTCGTCCTCGCCGTCGCCCTCAGCGACCTCGGCTTCGTCGGGCCGATGAACCTCGGGCTCACCCTCCTCGCCCAGCAGCGCGACTGGGGCTCGGCGGGCATGGGCTGGGTGCTGGCCGGGTTCGGCACCGGGGCCGGAGCGGCCTCGCTCCTGCTCACCTGGCGGGGCCGGGTGCCGCACGCCGCGGCGGTGGCCGCGGCCGCCGGCCTGCTGTCCGCCGTCGCCGTCGCCGCCCTCGCCCAGGTGCCGTCCGTGCCCGCCGCGGCCGGCGTGGCGGTGCTCATCGGCGTGAGCGCAGGTCTCGCCGGAGCGCTGTGCGGGGCACTGGTCCAGGTCCGGGCCGGCGCGGCCTACATCGGCCGGGTGACCTCGGTGTCCACCCTGGTGGGCTTCGGCGTCGCGCCCCTCACCTTCCCGCTGGTCGGCGGGGCCATAGCCCTGTGGGGGACCGGGCCGGTGTTCGCGGTCTGCGGCGCGGTGAGCGCTCTGTCGGGCCTGGTCGTCCTGGGCGTCCCCGACCTGCGCCGCGCCGAACTTCCCTGACTCTCCCGGCCTCCCGCCCCGCGGAGCCCTCAGCCCGGAGCCCCGGCCCCGCGCCGCCCCCCAAGACCGGCGCCACCGCGCACCGCCCGGGGGCCGGCCAGGGGGGGAGGGACCGGGGCCGGCCCTGTTCCCGGCCGGCCCCCCGGGAGGCGGGAGGCGCCTGCCGTCCCAGTCGCGGCCGGGGGTCAGAACCCGAGCTGCTTGGTCTCCGACACCTTCGCGATGGCGTCCTGCTCGCCCTCCAGCTCCACCCGGGCCGCGCTCTGCCGGCCGAAGGCGAACAGCAGCAGCTCCGCCGGTTCACCGGTCGCCGTGACCACGGGCGTGCCGCGGTGGGCGACGGCCGTCTCGCCGTTCGGGCGGCGCAGCACCAGGCCCGTCGGGATGCCCCGGCCCAGCAGCCGGGCGGTGCGCTCCAGGCGCGACCACAGGGCCTCCTGGAAGACCGGGTCGAGTTCGCGCGGCGACCAGTCCGGCTGGGCCCGCCGCACGTCCTCCGCGTGCACGTAGAACTCGACGGTGTTGGCCGCCTCGTCGACCTGCTTGAGCTGGAAGGGTGAAAACCGCGGCGGACCGGTCCTGATCAGCTGGATCAGCTCCTCGTACGGCTTCGCCGCGTACTCCTCCAGAACCTTCTCCAGCCGGGACGCCAGCGGCTTGATCAGCGCACCCCCCGCCGCGTCCGGGCGTCGCTCGCGCACCACCACGTGCGCGGCGAGGTCGCGGGTGCGCCAGCCCTCGCAGAGGGTGGGCGCGTCCGGACCGGCGGTCTCCAAGAGGTCGGCGAGCAGGAGCCGTTCACGCTTGGCAAAGGTCGACATGGGCTCAGCCTACGACTCCGGGCCGGGTCCGCCCACTGGACGGCCGGCCCTGGCCACCGGCCGCGCGCGGCACAATGGCACCCATGACCAGCACGCCCGGCACCCCACGGCCCAGCAGCCTCGACCCGGAGATCGCCGCCCGCCTCAAGCGCGGCGCCGACGGGCTCGTCCCCGCCATCGCCCAGCAGTACGACACCGGCGAGGTGCTCATGCTCGGCTGGATGGACGAGGAGGCGCTGCACCGCACCCTGACCACCGGCCGCTGCACCTACTGGTCGCGCAGCCGCCGGGAGTACTGGGTCAAGGGCGACACCTCCGGCCACTTCCAGCGGGTCAAGTCCGTCGCGCTCGACTGCGACGCGGACACCGTGCTGGTCAAGGTCGACCAGGTCGGCGCCGCCTGCCACACCGGCGACCGCACCTGCTTCGACGCCGACGTCCTGCTGGAGGACGGCGGCACCGCCCGGACCGCCGCCGATTCCGGCACACCCGCCGCGGATCAGTAGGGTCGGCCGCCATGGACCTCGAGACCTTCCGCAAACTGGCCGGCGACCGCCGCGTCATCCCGGTCACCCGCAAGCTCCTCGCCGACGGCGACACCCCCGTCGCGCTCTACCGCAAGCTCGCCGCCGAGCGCCCCGGCACGTTCCTGCTGGAGTCCGCGGAGAACGGCCGCACCGCCTTCCAGTGGTCTCGCTACTCCTTCATCGGCGTCCGCAGCTCGGCCACCCTCACCGAGAAGGACGGCCGCGCCCACTGGCTGGGCACCCCGCCGGTCGGCGTCCCCGTCGAGGGCGACCCGCTCGCCGCGCTGCGGGCCACCGTCGAGGCCCTGCACACCCCGCGCGACCTCGCCCACGACCTGGGCCTGCCGCCCTTCACCGGCGGCATGGTCGGCTACCTCGGCTACGACGTCGTGCGCCGCCTGGAGAAGATCGGCCCCGGCGAACGGGACGACCTGAAGCTCCCCGAGCTGACCATGCTGCTCACCTCCGACCTCGCCGTCCTCGACCACTGGGACGGCACGGTGCTGCTGATCGCCAACGCGATCAACCACAACGACCTCGACACCGGTGTCGAGGAGGCCCACGCCGACGCCGTCGCCCGGCTGGACGCGATGGAGGCCGACCTGTCCCGGCCCGTCGCCCAGCCCCCCGCCGCCCTGCCGCCCTCCGAACTGCCCGAGTACACCGCGCTGTGGGGCGGTGCCGACTTCCGGGCGGCCGTCGAGGACGTCAAGGAGCGCATCCGCGCCGGCGAGGCCTTCCAGGTCGTCCCCTCCCAGCGCTTCGAGACGCCGTGCACGGCGAGCGCCCTGGACGTCTACCGGGTGCTGCGGGCCACCAACCCCTCGCCGTACATGTACCTGTTCCGCTTCGACGGCTTCGACGTCGTCGGTTCCTCGCCCGAGGCCCTGGTGAAGGTCGAGGACGGGCGGGCCATGGTCCACCCCATCGCCGGCACCCGGCCCCGCGGCGCCACCCCGCAGCAGGACCAGGCCCTCGCCGACGAACTCCTCGCCGACCCCAAGGAGCGCGCCGAGCACCTGATGCTCGTCGACCTCGGCCGCAACGACCTCGGCCGGGTCTGCGAGCCCGGCTCCGTCGAGGTCGTCGACTTCATGTCCATCGAGCGGTACTCGCACGTCATGCACATCGTCTCGACGGTGACCGGCCGGGTCGCCGCCGGCCGCACCGCCTTCGACGTGCTCACCGCCTGTTTCCCCGCGGGCACCCTCTCCGGCGCGCCCAAGCCCCGCGCGATGCAGATCATCGACGAACTCGAGCCGTCCCGGCGCGGACTGTACGGAGGCTGCGTCGGATACCTCGACTTCGCGGGCGACTCCGACACCGCCATCGCCATCCGCACCGCCCTGCTGCGCGAGGGCACGGCCTACGTCCAGGCGGGCGCCGGGATCGTCGCGGACTCCGACCCGGTGGCCGAGGACACCGAGTGCCGCAACAAGGCCGCCGCGGTGCTGCGGGCGGTGCACACCGCCAACCGGCTGACGCCGTAGGGCGGCTGCGCCGCAGCGGGGCGGACCGATGGGGCGCATCTCACGGAACCCCGGGTGACGGCCGGCCCCGGCTCCACGCGATAGTGGAGTACGTGACTGCTGTTCCTCACCCCCGTACCGAAGCCGCCGCGTCCGCCCGCTCCGGCCGCCGCAGCCTCGCCGTCGCCCTGCTGTGCGGGGCGCTCGGCGCGGCCGTGGCGCTGCTGGCCTCCCGGCAGCGCTGGGCGGAGGGCACCACGACGGTCGCCGGCGGCGTCTTCCCCCTGACCGCCAAGGGCAGCGAGGTCACGGGCGTGCCCGCGGCGCTCGCCATAGTGGGCCTGGCCGCGCTCGTCGCCGTCTTCGCCGTGCGCCGCTCCGGCCGGCTGCTGGTCGCCGCGCTCCTCGCGCTCTCCGGCGCGGGCACCGTCGCCGCCGCCCTCTCCGGAGCCTCCGACGGCGGGGTGCTCGACGAGAAGGCCGCGCAGACCTCCGGCGTCACGGCCGCCACCGCCGCCTCGCTCAGCCATACCGCCTGGCCCTACGTCGCCGCGGCGGGCGGGGCGCTGCTCCTGCTGGCCGGGCTGCTGGCCCTGCGCTACGGCCGGCTGTGGCCGGCCATGTCCGGCCGCTACGAGCGTTCCGGTGCGCCCCGCTCCCGCGCGGCCAAGCCCCTCGACCCCGACCGCCCCGAGGACCTCTGGAAGGCCCTGGACCGCGGCGAGGACCCGACCGGCGCCGGCCCGGCCTGACCGCCGCCCGGCCAGGTCCGCTTCCCGTTGTGATGAAACGGGTACGCGAGGCGCCACCCCCGCTCATGTCCCGCGCACGCGTACGGGACAATGGATCCGAGCGTCCGGCTCAGACACGTACAAGCAACGAGGAGCAAGTCATGGCGGGCAGCAGCCACGGTCACACCCCGGCCGCCTGGACCGGTGTCATCATCGCCTTCATCGGTTTCCTGGTCGCGGGCGCCTTCATGGTGATGGCCCAGCCGGTCGGCTTCTGGGTCGGCATGGGCGTCGTGCTGCTCGGCGGTGTCGTCGGCGGCATCATGCGCATCATGGGCATGGGCCAGAAGAACGAGCACCCGGTGCACCAGGTCGCGGCCAAGGGCGCACCGGCCGGCGCCAAGGGCTGACACCGCCACGGCGGACCCGTACGAGACGACGTGGAGGGGCGGCCCCGGTGCCGCCCCTCACGCGTGCCGTGCCGGCCTCTCCCCGCGCGCGGGCGGCCCCTTGCGGGCAGAATGCCTGGAGTGAACGCTGACAGGCAGCGGGTGGCGCACGGGCGGCTGCCCGTCCCCGCCCCGAGGTGCACGCCCGAGGACAGGGCGGTGCCGGCGCGGGGCGTCCGAGCCGTGTACGGGCGGCTCGCCGTCCCGGGCGCGGTCCTGGCCGCCGTCGCCGGCGCCTTCGCGTACGTCGGGGCGGTCGACCCCGGCCGGCCGGGGCACTACCCCGCCTGCCCCCTGCTGGCCTGCACCGGCCTGTACTGCCCCGGCTGCGGCGGACTGCGCAGCGCCCACGCCTTCGTCCACGGCGACCTCCTCGCGGCCCTGCGGGACAACGCGCCCGCCGTCGCCGGCTACCTGGCCTTCGCCGTGCTGTGGACGCTCTGGGCGGTCCGCTCGATCCGCGGGCGGCCCCTGCGGATCGAACCGCGCCCGGTGCACCTGTGGACCCTGGGCGTCCTGGTCGCCGCCTTCACCGTTGTCCGGAACCTGCCCTTCGGCGGCTGGCTCCACCCTTGATCCACGGGCGTCTGTCCAGGTAATGGGACCGGGGTCGGCCGGATGCGAGGCCTCGCCCCTCCTGCGGATACCATCGCAGTGACCACCGGTTCCGCCCGCTTGATCCGCCCGATCCGCCCGATCCGCCTCAAGCGGTCCGCCGGAGGCCGCTCGATCCGCTGGAACATCCCACCGTCTGGAAGGGGGCCGCTCGCGTGAGTGTGCTCGACGAGATCATCGACGGAGTCCGTGCCGACCTTTCGGAGCGGCAGGCGCGCGTCAGCCTCGACGAGCTCAAGGAGCGCGCGGCGAAGGCGCCGGCCGCCAAGGACGGCGTGGCCGCGCTGCGCGGCGACGGCGTCAAGGTGATCTGCGAGGTCAAGCGCTCCAGCCCCTCCAAGGGCGCGCTGGCCGCGATCGCCGACCCGGCCGGACTCGCCGCGGACTACGAGGCCGGCGGCGCCTCCGTCATCTCGGTCCTGACCGAGCAGCGCCGCTTCGGCGGCTCGCTCGCCGACCTGGAGGCCGTCCGCGCCCGCGTGGACATCCCGGTGCTGCGCAAGGACTTCATCGTCACGTCGTACCAGCTGTGGGAGGCCCGTGCCTACGGTGCCGACCTCGCCCTGCTGATCGTCGCCGCCCTCGACCAGCCGGCCCTGGAGTCGCTGATCGAGCGCGCCGTGTCCATCGGCCTCACCCCGCTCGTCGAGGTCCACGACGAGGAAGAGGTCGAACGCGCGGTCGACGCCGGTGCCAAGGTGATCGGTGTCAACGCCCGCAACCTGAAGACCCTCGAGGTCGACCGCGACACCTTCGAGCAGATCGCCCCGGAGATCCCCGACCACATCGTCAAGGTCGCCGAGTCCGGTGTCCGCGGCCCGCACGACCTGATCGCCTACGCCAACGCGGGCGCCGACGCGGTGCTGGTCGGCGAGTCGCTGGTCACCGGCCGCGACCCGAAGACCGCCGTCGCCGACCTGGTGGCCGCCGGGACGCACCCGGCGCTGCGGCACGGCCGGGGCTGAGAGTTGCGAGCAGAAGGGGAGTCCGATCAGCTCGCGGCGTCCGGTGCCTTGCGAGCGTGCGTGCCGGACGCCGCGAGCCGGGCTCCCCTTTTGTTCGCGGCTCTGAGGCGCCGGTAGGCTGGGCCCGATGACTCTCACCGTGACGACCGTCGACCGGCACGCCCGCCTGGCGCGCGGCTGCCGCCCCCGGGGCTGCCGTGCCCCGGCGCGGCGCGTGCACGGCCGCCGCGTCCGGTACGTCATCGGTGCCGAACCGGGGCAGGTCAACGGGCGCCGATGGCAGCGTCCCTGAAGGGGCGCGGGGACCTGCGCGAGCAACCACGTCCGGTCCGCGGCCGCGAGTAGACCGCGGCCCGGAGGAGACCCCCCGCCCCCACGGCGAACAGTGTTCTTCCACGCACTCACCGTGAGGTTCTGGCATGCCCAGCGATTTCTTCTTCCCCGACCCGGAGGGTCAGGTCCCCACCGCCGAGGGCTACTTCGGCAGCTACGGCGGCAAGTTCATCCCCGAGGCGCTCGTCGCCGCGGTGGACGAGGTCGCCGTCGAGTACGACAAGGCGAAGGCCGACCCCGCCTTCGCCCGCGAGCTGGACGACCTGCTCGTCCACTACACCGGACGGCCCAGCGCCCTGACCGAGGTGCCCCGCTTCGCCGAGCACGCCGGCGGCGCCCGGGTGTTCCTCAAGCGCGAGGACCTCAACCACACCGGCTCCCACAAGATCAACAACGTGCTCGGCCAGGCCCTGCTCACCAAGCGCATGGGCAAGACCCGCGTGATCGCGGAGACCGGCGCCGGCCAGCACGGCGTCGCCACCGCCACCGCCTGCGCCCTCTTCGGCCTCGACTGCACCATCTACATGGGCGAGATCGACACCCGGCGCCAGGCGCTCAACGTGGCCCGGATGCGCATGCTCGGCGCCGAGGTCGTGGCCGTCAAGTCCGGCAGCCGCACCCTGAAGGACGCCATCAACGAGGCGTTCCGGGACTGGGTCGCCAACGTCGACCGCACCCACTACCTGTTCGGCACCGTCGCCGGCCCCCACCCCTTCCCGGCCATGGTCCGCGACTTCCACCGGGTCATCGGCGTCGAGGCCCGCCGCCAGCTCCTCGAACGCGCCGGACGGCTGCCCGACGCCGCGGTCGCCTGCGTCGGCGGCGGCTCCAACGCCATCGGCCTCTTCCACGCCTTCATCCCCGACGAGGGCGTCCGCCTGATCGGCTGCGAACCCGCCGGACACGGCGTGGAGAGCGGCGAGCACGCGGCGACCCTGACCGCGGGCGAGCCCGGCATCCTGCACGGCTCCCGCTCCTACGTCCTCCAGGACGACGAGGGTCAGATCACCGAGCCGTACTCCATCTCCGCCGGTCTGGACTACCCGGGCATCGGCCCCGAGCACTCCTACCTCAAGGACTCGGGCCGCGGCGAGTACCGCGCCGTCACCGACGACGCCGCCATGCAGGCGCTGCGCCTGCTGTCGCGCACCGAGGGCATCATCCCGGCCATCGAGAGCGCCCACGCGCTGGCCGGCGCCCTGGAGGTCGGCCGCGAACTGGGCCCGGACGGGCTGCTCGTGGTCAACCTCTCCGGCCGCGGCGACAAGGACATGGACACCGCGGCCCGCTACTTCGGCCTGTACGACACCGACGCCGAGGTCGCCGCCGACGCCGCCGACACCGCCGAGATCGAGGGGGACGCCAAGTGAGCGGCACCATCCAGCTTCTGTCGGACACCCTCGCCGCCGCGCGCGCGGAGGGCCGCTCGGCACTCATCGCCTACCTCCCGGCGGGCTTCCCCACCGTGGACGGCGGCATCGAGGCGGTCAAGGCCGTCTTCGACGGCGGCGCCGACATCGTCGAGGTGGGTCTGCCGCACAGCGACCCGGTGCTCGACGGACCGGTCATCCAGACCGCCGACGACATCGCCCTGCGCGGCGGGGTCCGGATCGCCGACGTGATGCGCACCGTCCGCGAGGCGCACGCGGCCACCGGCAAGCCGGTCCTGGTCATGACGTACTGGAACCCCATCGACCGCTACGGCGTCGAGCGGTTCACCGCCGAACTGGCCGAGGCGGGCGGCGCCGGGTGCATCCTGCCCGACCTGCCCGTCCAGGAGTCCGGCCTGTGGCGCGAGCACGCCGAGAAGCACGGCCTGGCCACCGTCTTCGTCGTGGCGCCCAGCAGCAAGGACGCACGGCTGGCCGAGATCACCGCGGCCGGTTCCGGCTTCGTCTACGCCGCCTCGCTGATGGGCGTCACCGGCACCCGCGAGTCGGTGGGCGCGCAGGCGCAGACCCTGGTGGAGCGCACCCGCGCCACCGGCACCGGCCTGCCCGTCTGCGTCGGCCTGGGCGTCTCCACCCCGGCCCAGGCCGCGGAGGTCGCCGGCTTCGCGGACGGGGTGATCGTCGGCTCGGCGTTCGTCAAGCGGATGCTGGACGCCCCGGACGCCGCGGCCGGTGTCGAGGCGGTCCGGACGCTCGCCGGGGAGCTGGCCCGCGGAGTGCGCGGACAGGCGTAGCCGGACCGGCACCCGGACAGGCATAGCTGGACAACACAGGACATTCGGTCACTCGAACGGGTGGACCTGGGACCGGGGAGGCGCAATGCGCCTCCCCGGTTCGTTCTGGTGGTGTGAGCGAGAAGAACCATGACGGAAAGCGCACCGCCCGCCGGCGGCTGGCGGCCGAGCGCGAGAAGCAGAAGGCCTCGGAGCGGCGCCGCCGCACGCTGATCGTGGCCGCCAGCGTGGTCTGCGTGCTGGCCCTGGCGACGGTGATCGGCGTGCTCGCCGCGAACTCCGGCAAGAAGAAGAGCACCGGTACGGGCCCCGTCGCGGCGCCCTCGGGCGCGCAGGGCAAGGACAGTCTCGCGATCCCGGTCGGCAAGGACAGCGCCAGGTCGACGCTCACCGTGTGGGAGGACTTCCGCTGCCCGGCCTGCCAGGCCTTCGAGGCGGCGTACCGGCCGACCGTCCACGAGCTGACCGCCGCCGGCAAGCTCAGGGTCGAGTACCACCTGGTCCGGCTGATCGACGGCAACCTCGGCGGCAGCGGCTCGCTGCGCGCCGCCAACGCCGCGGCCTGCGCCCAGGACGCGGGCAGGTTCCCCGCCTTCCACGACGTGCTGTACGACAACCAGCCCAAGGAGACGGACGACGCCTACGCGGACAACGCCAAGCTGATCCAGCTGGCCCGCAAGGTGCCGGGCCTGGACACGCCGGCCTTCCAGAGCTGCGTGAAGAACGGCACGCACGACAGCTGGGTCGACAAGTCCCACCAGGCCTTCCAGGCCGGCGGCTTCTCGGGCACCCCGACGGTCCTGCTGAACGGCAAGAACATCATCGAGGACCGCTCGATGACCCCGGCCAAGCTCAAGCAGCAGGTGGAGGCGGCCGCCAAGGGATGAGCCCACAGGAGAGCGGCGGGGAGAAGGTGACCCGGGATGAGTAAGGAGCCGGTAAGGGGTGCGCGCGCCTGCGGGCCGCGACGCTCCCGGGCGGGTGCCCGTTATGGACCCGTAGCCGGGATGCCCGTCCTGGGCCCGCTCCGGCTGCGGTAGCGTCGACCCTGCCATGGAACTTGCCTACATTCCCAGCCCGTCGCACGGAGTGGTGTACCTCGGTCCCATTCCGCTGCGCGGCTACGCGTTCTGCATCATCATCGGCGTCTTCGTCGCCGTCTGGCTCGGCAACAAGCGCTGGGTCGCCCGCGGCGGACGGGCCGGCACGGTGGCCGACATCGCGGTCTGGGCCGTGCCGTTCGGCCTGGTGGGCGGCCGGCTCTACCACGTGATCACGGACTACGAGCTGTACTTCAGCGAGGGCCGTGACTGGGTGGACGCCTTCAAGGTGTGGCAGGGCGGACTCGGCATCTGGGGCGCGATCGCGCTCGGCGCGCTGGGCGCGTGGATCGGTGCCCGCCGCCGGGGCGTCCCGATGCCCGCCTACGCGGACGCGGTCGCCCCGGGCATCGCCTTCGCGCAGGCCCTCGGCCGCTGGGGCAACTGGTTCAACCAGGAGCTGTACGGGCGGGAGACGCACGTCCCCTGGGCGCTGCACATCACCTCGTCGGCGGACGGCCGGGTGCCGGGGTACTACCACCCGACCTTCCTCTACGAGTCCCTGTGGTGCATCGGCGTCGGCGTCCTGGTCATCTGGGCCGACCGCCGCTTCAAGCTGGGCCACGGCCGGGCGTTCGCCCTGTACGTGGCGGCGTACTGCGTGGGCCGCGGCTGGATCGAGTACATGCGCGTCGACGACGCCCACCACATCCTCGGCCTGCGGCTGAACGACTGGACGGCCCTCGTGGTCTTCCTCCTCGCGGTGGCCTACATGTGGATCTCGGCGAAGAAGCGGCCGGGCCGGGAGGCCCAGGTCGAGCGGGGCGTGCCCGCCGACGCGGAGGGCACCGGACCGGACGGAGCGGAGGCGGCACAGGCCCCGGAGGGCAAGGACACCGCTGCCGCGGCCCCGGTCCCGCAGCCCGCCGCCGGCGCGGCGGACACCCCGAAGGTGAGCGTCACCAAGACGAGCGCCACCAAGACCGCCGGCACCAAGACCGCCGGCACCAAGACCGCCGGCACCAAGACCGCCGGCACCAAGACCGCCGGCAGCGAGGCCGCCGGTGCGGCTCCCGGTGACGGGGACGCCGCCGGCACCGGTGGCGGCGCCCCGGAGTCGGCCGGTGTGAAGGACGAGGCGGGCTCGGCCAAGAAGGGCTGACGGCCGGCCGTCGTACGTGCGTGGAGGGCGCCCCCCGTTCCGGGAGGCGCCCTCCACGCGTGCGCGGTCAGTACCTGCGGGCCAGCGCCAGGGTCCGCCGGGCCGCCGCGACCACCGCCGCGTCGATGAAACGGCCGTCGGGCAGGGCGTGGGCGCCCCGGTCCACGGTGGCCGCCTTGACGACCGTCTCGGCCTCCTCCAGCTCGCGGTCGGTCGGCAGGTAGGCGCGTTCGATGATCGGCAACTGCCGGGGGTGGATGGCCGCCCGGCCGAGGAACCCCAGGGCGCGGCCGTGCGCGCAGGAGGACGCCAGCCCTTCCAGGTCGCGGATGTCGGGGTGGACGGACTGGGCGGGCGGGGCGAGCCCCGCCGCGCGGGCCGCGACGACGACCCGCGCACGGCACCAGTCGAGACCGGCGTCCTGGCGCACCCCGAGGTCGGCGCGGAGATCGGCCTCGCCGATCGAGACACCCCGCAGGGACGGGTGCGCGGAGGCGATGGCATAGGCCTGCTCGACGGCCAGGGCGTTCTCCAGCAGGGCGTACAGCGGCGGTCCCGAGCCGTGGGCCGCCGCCCCCGGCAGGGCGTACCCGGTCCCGGAGGCCGCCGCCGGCTCCCCGTCCGCGGCACACCCGCAGGTTCCGCCCGCCGGGTCCCGGCGGGTCTCCGGCCCGCGGGCCGCGCACCGGCTCGCCCCGGCCCCGTCGCGCCCGCGCGTCCCGGCCGGCTCCCCGGCCTCCTCGCCCCCGTGCCCGGCCCCGCCGCACTCCCGGTGCGCGCCGCGCCCGCCGTGCGCCGCGCACCCCGCGAGCCGCGCCCGGGGGCCGCCGGGCTCCGTGCGCTCCGCGATCCGGATCACCTGTCCGGCCGACGTCACCTTCGGCAGCCGCAGTCCGGCGAGGCCCACGCGCGGGACCACGGCCGCGAGGTCCGCCGCCACCAGCGGTCCGTCCAGCGCGTTGACGCGCACGTGGACCGGGACCGGCGGCGGCTCCGTCAGGAGTTCGGCGGTGGCGGCGCGGGCGTACTCCTTGCGGTCCGGCGCGACCGCGTCCTCCAGGTCGATCACGACCACGTCCGCGCCGGAGGCGAGGGCCTTGGTCACGACGTGCGGGCGGTCGCCGGGGACGTAGAGCCAGGTGAGGGGGAAGGGGGCGGTGGCCGTCACAGGGCGCCCTCCGCGCGCAGCGCCGCCAGTTCCTCGGGGGTCAGGCCCAGTTCGGCCAGCACCGCGTCGGTGTCCGCGCCGTGCGGGCGGCCCGCCCAGCGGATCGCACCCGGAGTGGCGGACAGCCGGAAGAGGACGTTCTGCATCCGCATCCTCCCCAGCTCCGGGTCGTGGAGCGTGGTCAGACTGCCCAGGGCCTGGTACTGCGGGTCCGCGACCACGTCCCGGACGTCCTGGATCGGGGCGATCGCCGCCTGGGCCTTCTCGAAGGCGGCCATGACCTCGGTGCGGGTGTGCCGGGCGATCCAGCCGCCGACCGCCTCGTCGAGGACGTCGGCGTGGGCCGCCCGCCCGGCGCCGGTCGCGAACCACGGTTCGCCGGTCAGCTCCGGGCGTCCCACCAGCCGCAGCACGCGCTCCGCCACCGACTGCGCCGAGGCGGACACGGCGACCCAGGTGCCGTCCGCGGTGCGGTAGGTGTTGCGGGGGGCGTTGTTCTGGGTGCGGTTGCCGGTGCGGGGCTGGACGTAGCCGAGCTGGTCGTACCACAGGGGCTGCGGCCCGAGGACGGTGAGGATGGGTTCGATGATCGCCATGTCGACGATCTGTCCCGCTCCGGTGCGTTCCCGGGCGGCGAGGGCGGTCATCACGGCGTACGCCGTGGCCAGGCCCGCGATCGAGTCGGCGAGCCCGAAGGGCGGCAGGGTCGGCGGTGCGTCGGGCTCGCCGGTGATCGCGGCGAAGCCGCTCATCGCCTCCGCGAGGGTGCCGAACCCGGGCCGGGACGCGTACGGGCCGAACTGGCCGAAGCCGGTGACCCGGGCGAGGACCAGGCGCGGGTTGGCCGCGGACAGCTCCGGCCAGCCCAGTTCCCACCGCTCCAGGGTGCCGGGGCGGAAGTTCTCCACGATCACGTCGGCGGTCGCGGCCAGCCTGAGCAGGGTGGCGCGGCCGCCGGGCCGGGACAGGTCCAGGGTGATGGCGCGTTTGTTGCGGCCGAGGAGCTTCCACCACAGGCCGACGCCGTTCTTCGACGGGCCGTGGCCCCGGGCGGGGTCGGGCCTGGCCGGGTGCTCGACCTTGATGACCTCGGCACCGAAGTCACCGAGCATCATGGCGGCGATCGGCCCGGCGAACAGGGTGGCCAGGTCCAGGACCCGCAGCCCGGCGAGCGGCGGCGCGGCCCGCGGCTCGTCCGGGGCCGGGACGGGCGCGTCCGGGCCGGGTGTGGGGATGTGCGGGTCGGGGGAGGGGCCGTGGGCGGACGGGCCGGGGACGGGGTCGTGCGGGCCAGGTGTGGGGCCGTGCGTGTGCGGGGTCATGGGCGGGACGCCTCCTGGTGGGTGAGGCGGGCCAGGGCGTCGAAGCCGGTGCCGTCGAAGTCGCCGACGGTCGTGGCGAGCCGGTTCTTGAGCGGCGCGGTCCACCGGTCGGGGAGCGCGGCGGGCGAGCCGGCGAGGAGACCGGCGACGGATCCGGCGGTGGCGCCGTTGGAGTCGGTGTCCCAGCCGCCCGACACCACCCGGCAGATGGAGGCCGTGAAGTCGCCGTCGGCGTGGGTGAGGGCGGCGGCGATCAGAGCGGTGTTCGGCACGGCGTGCACCCAGTGGTACCCGGCGTGCGCGGCGTGCAGTTCGTCCACGACCGTGTCGAAGTCCTCGTGCGTGGCGGCCAGCCGGACCGCGTGGCGGACCGCCCGGGCGAGCCGGGAGCCGGGCGGCACGACCTTCAGCCCGGTGGCCAGGCAGGCGTGCACGTCATGGGTACCGGTCGCCGCGGCGGCGATCACGGCGGCGGCGAACATGGCGGCGTAGACGCCGTTCGCGGTGTGGCTGAGGACGGCGTCGCGGTACGCCTGTCCGGCCGCGGCGGCCGGATCGCCCGGGTTGGTCCAGCCGTGCGCGTCGGCGCGGATGAGGGCGCCGATCCACTCGCGGAACGGGTTGCGGTGGCGGGCGGTGCGCGGTGGTTCGATGCCGAGCAGGAGGTTGCGGTAGGCGACGCGTTCGGCGGTGAAGGTGCGGCCCGCGGGCAGCTCCTCCAGCCAGAGCCGGGCCAGGTCGGCGGTGGTGAAGCCGCGGCCGTGACGGCGCAGGAGGAGCAGCGCCAGCAGCGGGTGGTCGAGGTCGTCGTCCTCGGGCATGCCGTCGATGTTCTCGGCCAGGCAGGTGCCCGCCGAGCGGCGGTTCCAGGGGTGCGCGGCCGCCAGGTCCTCGGGTACGCCCCGGGCGGTGAACCAGGTGCCGAGCGGCCAGTTGCCGGTGGCGCGGGCCAGTTGGCGGATGCCGTCGAGGGGGAGTTTCTCCACGGGTTTGCCCAGCAGGCAGCCCGCGGCCCGGCCCAGCCAGGCGGCTTCGAAGCGGTCCGGGGCGGGCACGGCCGGCCGGTCCCCGGCTCCGTTCTCCCCGCGGGCGGCCTCGTCGACGCTCAGGAAGGCTCCCCCCTCCGGGGTGCCGCCCTCCCCGGGTCCTCCCTCCGGGGTCCTGCCCTCCCCGGCCACGTTCTCCCGGGCAGGCCAGTCGGGGCACAGGGCCCTGATCGCGGCGAGGCCGGTGGGTTCCGCCTCCGCGAACCGGCTCGGCAGCTCGGCCAGTTCGTCCAGGAGGTCCTCGGCCAGCAGGCGGAGGTAGCGGGAGGCCGGCTGCGGCGAGGCGCCGGACCGGGCCGGGGCGTCGAAGCCGCCCGCGGCCCGCCACCGGGCGGCGACCGCCGAGGGCTCGCGGCCGTCCTGCGCCGCCTGGCGCAGCTCGTGGCCCAGCAGGTCCTCCGGCTGGACCCAGGTCAGGCGGAGCATCCCGGACCTCCCATCCCGGCGAACGCCCGTTCGTGCGCCCGCCGCCGTCGTACGTCCTTCCCGAAGACCTCCCGGGCCACCGCGGCCAGCGTGCGCGCGGGCTCCCACAGGTCCAGCCGGCTGGCCTCCGCCACCGCCTTCGCCCAGTCCTGCGGCACCGGCGAGCCGAGCGCTCCCGCCAGCGCCCCGGCCATCGTCGCGATGGAGTCGCAGTCACGGCCGTAGTTCACCGCGCCGAGGACGGCCCGCCGGTAGTCGCCCCGTGCCACCAGCAGCATCCCCAGCGCGACGGGCAGTTCCTCGATCGCGTGCAGCCGGGAGGGGCGGCGCGCGCCGAGCGAGGGGCTGCGGTAGTCCGGGCCGACCGTGTCGTACGGGGCGACCGCCGCCCGCAGCGGGCCCAGCGCCGACTCGAAGTCGGTGTGGTCGCGGGCCGCTTCGCACACGTCCTCGATCGCCGCCCGGGTGCCGTCCTTGGCCAGGGACAGACAGGCCGTCACGACCGAGTCCGGCGTGGCCCCGGGCGAGCAGGCCGCCGCGACCCCGGCCGCGAGCACGCCCGCCGCCTCCCGTCCGTACGACGACTGGTGGGCGCCCGCGACGTCCAGGGCCTCCGCGTACGCGGCCCGGGGGTCGGCCGCGTTGACCAGGCCGACCGGGGCCATGTACATCGCGGCACCGCAGTTGACGATGTTGCCGGTGCCCGCCTCCCGAGGGTCGACGTGACCGTAGTGCAACCGCGCCACGAGCCACTTCTCGGCCAGGAAGACGCGGTGCAGCGGCAGGGCCTCCGCCTCCAGCTCCGGGATCCAGCGCGGCTCGGTCATCAGGTCGGGGACGAGACGGTCCGCGACGGCGTAGGC
Organism: Streptomyces sp. NPDC006743; assembly: GCF_040703815.1. Lineage (NCBI taxonomy): Bacteria > Bacillati > Actinomycetota > Actinomycetes > Kitasatosporales > Streptomycetaceae > Streptomyces > Streptomyces sp. NPDC006743. Next base: position 317,332 of record NZ_JBEYJA010000002.1, read on the forward strand.
GTCGAGGTGGTCGCGGACCTGCGCGTACACCCGTACCAGCGCGTGCGTCATCAGGGTGTCGTCGGTGACGTGGCCGTCCCCCTTGTGGTACGGCGCGATCGGGCGGGCGGTGCGCCACTCGTCGCCGTTCCAGGGGCCGACGATGCCGTGGACCCGGCCGCCGTGGCGCTCCACGATCTGGTCGGGGGAGTAGCCCTCGACGGGACCGCCGAGCGCGTCGCCGACCGCCGCGCCGACGAGGGCGCCGGTGATCCGTTCGTCCAGACTCGCACCCGGTCCGGTGGTTTCTTCTCCTCTGGGCGTCATGGCCCGAATCATCCTCCTGGCGGGGCCGGTTGCGCGGCTTCCAGGAGTCCGGCGAGTTCCACCAGGTCGGTGCCGGTGAGGCGGGGCAGTACGCAGCCGGCCAGGGTGCGGCAGGCGTCGCGCCAGGACCGGGGGACCGCCGCGCCGCCGCCCAGCGCGCCGGTGAGCGCGCCCGTCAGGGCCGGGGCGGAGTCCGCGACCCGGGACAGGCAGGCGGCGGCGGGCAGCGCCCGCGCGAGACGGCCGTCCGCCGCGGTGGCCAGGGCGAGCGCGACCGGTACGGTCTCGGCGGCGGCGACGCCGTAGCTGTAGACGTGGTCGACGATCTGGTGCTCCAGCAGCGGCACCAGCTCGAACGCGTCCTCGCAGTCGGCCGTCAGCGCCAGCGCGTGCCGCGCGTTGCGGCCGATCTCGGTGCCCTCGGGCAGCTCGGCGAGGGCGGCCGAGACGCAGGTGCCGACCCCGGATCCGGCCAGGGCCAGGGCGAGCGCCGCCGCCATCGCGCGGGCGCCGTGCACGCCGTCGCCGTCCTGCGTGTAGCGGGCGTCGAACTCGGCGAGGTCGGCGGCGGCCCGGGGGTCTCCCGGGTGGGCGACGGCCAGGGCGCAGGCCCGTACGCAGGCCGCGTCGTCGAAGTAGTGCGGGTTGTCGTGGCCGGTGGCGGGCGGGCGCAGGCCGGTGGCGAGGTTGCCGAGGCCCGCCCGGACGGAGATGCGGGCCCGCAGCGGCAGCACCGCGGACTCGATCTCGGCGGCGCGTTCGGCCGCCGCCGCGACCTCGCCCGCCACGGCGTTCCAGGTGAGGTCGATCGCGGCCCGCATCCGGCGCTCCCGGCTCAGGTCGCCGAGCGCGCCGTCGTCCCCGGCCCGCAGCACCGCCTCCGCCGCGAACGCCGCCCACTCGGCGTCGTCGGAGGGGCCCAGGCGCAGCGGCTCGGGGGACTGGTTCAGGGCGACGGGGACGGGCAGCGTGGTGGTCGCGTTCTCCTCGGCGAAGGTGTCCAGCTCGCGGGTGAGCCGCCGGGTCCACTGCGGCATCCGGGCGGCCCGGTGCCGCGCGGCCGGCCACCCGGCGGCGTCGCCCGCCGCCAGCCCCAGCAGCAGTCCCTCGACCCGCCGCTGCCCGCTCACCGGCCGGCCTCGCCGTCGTCGCAGGTGAGGACGTAGGCGGCGGGGTCGGGGCGGCGCTCAGGAGGGGGCTCGACGGGGTCGTCCTGGGGTGTGCCGGCCGCCCGTGGGTCACCGCGGGGATGCGCGGGGGCGCCGACGCCGACAGGGGAGGAGGCGTCGGGGCACACGGGGGTGGACGGGACCGCGGCCGCTGCCGCGCCGGCGGGTGCCGGTGCGGGAAGGACCGGGTCCGGGCGGCGCTCGCCGGCGGGTTCGGGCTGACCGGTCTCCCGGGGGCCGGGGCGCCCGGCGGCGCCGGGGCGGGCGGGAGCGGCCGGGGCGCCCGGTGTGGCGGGGGCGGGGCAGGGGGCGCTCGTTGCCGGCGGGACGGAGGCGGTGGCGGAGGCGCTCGCCGCCACGGGTACGGGGGCGGCGGTGGTCGTCGGGGGTGCGGGCGGGGTGACGGTCGTGGTCAGGGGTGCGGGGGTGCCGGGAGGCGGAGGAGCGGGCGTGTCGTCCCCTGCGCCCGCGCCCGCGGCCGGGCGGGCGGGGGAGGCCGTGTGCCCGGCCGCGGCGGCCCGGGCCAGCAGCAGGTCGGCCACCTCCAGCACGTGCCGCCCGGCCACCGACGGCAGACAGCTGCCCCGGGCCGGGCCGATGGGGGACGCCCATTCCTCCGGGATGGCGGCCGCCCCCTGGGTCGCGCCGGCCAGGGCGCCCGCGACCGCGGCCGTGGTGTCGGCGTCGCGGCCCATGTTGACGGCGGTCAGCACGGCGTCGCGGAAGTCCCCGTCGGCGGCGGCGTACGCGCCGAAGGCGAGGGCGACCGCCTCGGGGGCGAGGTCGGACCACGGGTAGCCGGCGATGACGACGGCGGAGCGGACCGCGCGTTCGCCGCGGTGGGCGGCGGCCGTGGCGCGGCGCAGCGAGCGGGCCGTCCAGGAGTCTTCGGGGACGACGGCGAGCGCGGCGGCCACGACCGCGACCGGCGGCGCCCCCGCCATGGCCGCGGCGACGCCGGCCGCCACGGCCCGGCCGCCGTGGATGCCCTCGCCCTCGTGGCTGACGGAGCCGTCGACGGCCACCAGGCGGGCCGCCTCGGCGGGGCGTCCGGCGGCGAACACGCCGAAGGGTGCCGCCCGCATGGCCAGCCCGTCGCTCCAGGCGTGCCGGTGCTGTGCGGAGACCGGGGCGGCCAGGCCCCGGCGCAGGTTCTCCAGGGTGCCCCGCTCGCTGAAGCCCGCGCCGCGGAAGGGCGCCTCGGCGCGGACGGTGATGTGCTCGTGCCAGGCCGCTTCCACGTCGGCGGGGGTGAGGGCGGCGCCGTGCCGGGCGAGCAGCAGGCCGGAGAAGAGGGCGTACTCGGTGTCGTCGGTGCCGGCCGGGTGGTCGGTGACGTAGCCGGTGACGCGACCCCAGCGGGCGCGGATCTCGGAGGGCCTCAGGTTCTCGGCGGGCGCGCCGAGCGCATCCCCGACGGCCAGGCCGAGCAGCGCGCCGCGCGCGCGGTCCCGCAGGCGGGCCGGTGCGGCGCAGGCGGTCGATGCCATCGCGGACTCTCCTCTCCAGAGCTCCGCCGGTGACCGCGCGGAACGCGGCCCGGTCCCGCGCGGACCCCAGCGGCACGCCAGCGCCCCGCGCGGACGCCGGGCGGTCCGGCGGGCCCCGGCGGTCCTCACGGATCGCGGCACGCCACGCGAACGCCGGCGCACGCGCGCCCTCGCGGGCCCGCCCGGTCGCGCGGACTCCCGCGGCGACGCGGACGCCGGTACGTCCGCGTCGGCCCCGGGAACCGGCGGCCCCGGCGGGCAGGTGGACCGGCGGTCCCGGCGGGCTCCTCTGCGGAACTGTCCCCGGTCGCGGCCCCGACGCACCCTGAACCGCCTCAGCGTCACCCGTACGACATTTGTGCGTAGTCCTGCACGGATGAGCAAAGAACGGTAAAGCCCCAGGTTAGCCCAGCCTTTCCTTGCTGGCGTCGGTGAAATTTCCGGCGTAGGTTCGGTGTTGTCGAAAAGTAGAACCAGTCCAAAAGCAAGCCTTGCCTAAGCCCTGGGGGGACTCTCATGGCCATCCTCGACACCGAAGCGACCCTGCACGAGGCGCACCGCGACAACCACACGCACCGTGACGTGAACGGCGGCTGGCTGCGCCCGGCGGTCTTCGGCGCGATGGACGGCCTGGTCTCCAACCTCGCCCTGATGACCGGTGTCGCGGGCGGCGCCGTCAGCCGGCAGACCATCGTCCTCACCGGCCTCGCCGGCCTGGCCGCGGGCGCCTTCTCCATGGCGGCCGGCGAGTACACCTCCGTCGCCTCCCAGCGGGAGCTGGTCGAGGCCGAGCTGGACGTCGAGCGGCGCGAGCTGCGCAAGCACCCGCAGGACGAGGAGGACGAACTGGCCGCCCTGTACGCGGCGCGGGGCGTCGAGCCGGAACTGGCGCGGGAGGTGGCCCGCCAGCTGTCCCGGGACCCGGAGCAGGCCCTGGAGATCCACGCCCGCGAGGAGCTGGGCATCGACCCCGGCGACCTGCCCTCCCCGCTGGTCGCGGCCGTCTCCTCGTTCGGCTCCTTCGCGCTGGGCGCACTGCTGCCGCTGCTGCCCTACCTGCTGGGTGCCAGTGCGCTGTGGCCCGCCGTGCTGCTGGCCCTGATCGGCCTGTTCGCCTGCGGCGCGGTGGTGGCCAGGGTGACCGCGCGCACCTGGTGGTACAGCGGTTTGCGGCAGCTTGTCCTGGGTGGTGCCGCCGCCGGTGTGACGTACGTCCTGGGCACCCTGTTCGGAACGGCCGTAGGATGACGTGACTGGAACTTATGCAAGGGACCGCATAAGTAAGCCGTTACCCGCTGGTTTCGACCGTATGACCACCGGGCATGAGCCGTAAGCGCTGTGGGCAATGAGGCCCGCCGTGCACCCCTGGGACGGGTGGCGACGCCGCCCACCCCCGCCTACCGGCCCGGCCGAGGGCCAGGGATCCGAACGATTCCCGCCCCCGCCGGCCCCCGCACAGACCTCCACCGCCGGGCGCGGAAACCCCCCGCCGCCGACCCCGCGGTGTCCGCATGCTGGAACGGAGTATCCGGTTCCCGAGAACCGCTCCATCATGTAACCTGCACGAAATTTCGCACTTCACGCAGAGGGCCAACGTCGTCCCTCGGCACCAGCACATGCCAGATGACGACGACGGGAGAGCCGATGCGTACGCCGCGCCAGCCGTCCCAGCACTCCGCGAATGGCCAGAACTGGTCGTTCATGGATGCTCGCCCTGCTGCGCAGGGTATGTACGACCCCCGCGACGAACACGACGCCTGCGGCGTCGGATTCGTGGCCACCCTCACCGGCGAGGCGAGCCATGCGCTGGTCGAGCAGGCGCTCACGGTTCTGCGCAACCTGGAGCACCGCGGCGCCACCGGCTCCGAGCCCGACTCGGGCGACGGCGCCGGCATCCTCTCCCAGGTGCCCGACGCGTTCCTGCGCGAGGTGGCCGGATTCGAACTGCCCGCCGCCGGTGCCTACGCCGTCGGCATCGCCTTCCTGCCCGAGGACGGCACCGAGGACGCCGTCTCGCGCATCGAGACGATCGCCGCCGAGGAGGGCCTGACCGTCCTCGGCTGGCGCGAGGTCCCCGTGGCCCCCGCGCTGCTCGGCGCCACCGCCCGCTCCACCATGCCCGCCTTCCGCCAGCTGTTCGTCGGCGACGGCGTGAGCGAGGGCATCGCCCTGGACCGCAAGGCGTTCGTGCTGCGCAAGCGCGCCGAGCGCGAGGCGGGCGTCTACTTCCCCTCGCTGTCCGCGCGGACCATCGTCTACAAGGGCATGCTGACCACCGGCCAGCTCGAGCCCTTCTTCCCGGACCTGTCCGACCGCCGCTTCGCCTCCGCGATCGCGCTCGTGCACTCCCGGTTCTCCACGAACACCTTCCCGAGCTGGCCGCTCGCCCACCCCTACCGGTTCGTCGCCCACAACGGCGAGATCAACACCGTCAAGGGCAACCGCAACTGGATGCGCGCCCGCGAGTCCCAGCTCTCCTCGCAACTGTTCGGCGGCGACGGGAACCTGGAGCGGATCTTCCCGGTCTGCACCCCGGACGCCTCCGACTCCGCCTCCTTCGACGAGGTCCTCGAACTCCTGCACCTCGGCGGACGCTCGCTGCCGCACTCCGTGCTGATGATGATCCCGGAGGCGTGGGAGAACCACGAGTCCATGAACATCAAGGACTCGGCCCGCCGCGCGTTCTACGAGTACCACTCCACGATGATGGAGCCCTGGGACGGCCCGGCCTGCGTCACCTTCACCGACGGCACCCAGGTCGGCGCCGTCCTCGACCGCAACGGCCTGCGCCCCGGCCGCTACTGGGTCACCGACGACGGCCTCGTCGTCCTCGGCTCCGAGGTCGGCGTCCTCGACATCGACCCCGCCAAGGTCGTCCGCAAGGGCCGCCTGCAGCCCGGCCGCATGTTCCTCGTCGACACCGCCCAGCACCGCATCATCGAGGACGACGAGATCAAGGCGTCCCTCGCCGCCGAGCAGCCGTACGCCGAATGGCTCCAGGCCGGCGAGATCGAGCTGGGCGACCTGCCCGAGCGCGAGCACATCGTCCACACCCACGCCTCGGTCACCCGCCGCCAGCAGACCTTCGGCTACACCGAGGAAGAGCTGCGCGTCATCCTCGCCCCCATGGCCAAGACCGGCGCCGAGCCGATCGGCTCCATGGGCACCGACAGCCCCATCGCGGCCCTCTCCGAGCGGCCCCGCCTGCTCTTCGACTACTTCACCCAGCTGTTCGCGCAGGTCACCAACCCGCCGCTGGACGCCATCCGGGAAGAACTCGTCACCTCCCTGCGCTCCTCGCTCGGCCCGCAGGGCAACCTCCTGGACCCCACCGCGGCCTCCTGCCGCAGCGTCGTCCTGCCCTTCCCGGTGATCGACAACGACGAGCTGGCCAAGCTCATCCACATCAACGCCGACGGCGACATGCCCGGCTTCAAGGCCGCCACCCTCTCCGGCCTGTACCGGGTCTCCGGCGGCGGCCAGGCGCTGGCCGCCCGGATCGAGGAGATCTGCGCCGAGGCCGACGCCGCCATCGACAACGGCGCCCGCCTGATCGTCCTCTCCGACCGGCACTCCGACGCCGAGCACGCGCCGATCCCCTCGCTGCTGCTCACCGCCGCCGTCCACCACCACCTCATCCGCACCAAGCAGCGCACCCACGTGGGCCTGCTCGTCGAGGCCGGCGACGTCCGCGAGGTCCACCACGTCGCCCTGCTCATCGGCTACGGCGCCGCCGCCGTCAACCCCTACCTGGCGATGGAGTCCGTCGAGGACCTCGTCCGCGCCGGCACGTTCCTGCCGGGCATCGAACCCGAGAAGGCCATCCGCAACCTGATCTACGCCCTCGGCAAGGGCGTCCTGAAGGTCATGTCCAAGATGGGCATCTCCACGGTCGCCTCCTACCGCGGCGCCCAGGTCTTCGAGGCCGTCGGCCTGGACGACGCCTTTGTCGAGAAGTACTTCGACGGCACCACCACCAAGATCGGCGGCGTCGGCATCGACGTCATCGCCCAGGAGGTCGCCGCCCGCCACGCCAAGGCCTACCCCGTCTCCGGCATCGCCCCGGCGCACCGCGCCCTGGACATCGGCGGCGAGTACCAGTGGCGCCGCGAGGGCGAACCGCACCTGTTCGACCCGGAGACCGTCTTCCGCCTCCAGCACTCCACGCGCTCGGGCCGCTACGACATCTTCAAGAAGTACACCGACCGCGTGAACGAGCAGTCCGAGCGCCTCATGACGCTGCGCGGCCTGTTCGGCTTCACCTCCGACCGCGCCCCGATCCCCGTCGACGAGGTCGAGCCGGTCTCCGAGATCGTCAAGCGCTTCTCCACCGGCGCCATGTCGTACGGCTCCATCTCCAAGGAGGCGCACGAGACCCTCGCCATCGCCATGAACCAGCTGGGCGGCAAGTCCAACACCGGTGAGGGCGGCGAGGACCCCGACCGCCTGTACGACCCGGCGCGCCGCTCCGCGATCAAGCAGGTCGCCTCCGGCCGCTTCGGCGTCACCAGCGAGTACCTGGTCAACTCCGACGACATCCAGATCAAGATGGCCCAGGGCGCCAAGCCCGGCGAGGGCGGCCAGCTGCCCGGCCACAAGGTCTACCCCTGGGTGGCGAAGACCCGGCACTCCACGCCGGGCGTCGGCCTGATCTCCCCGCCGCCGCACCACGACATCTACTCCATCGAGGACCTCGCCCAGCTCATCCACGACCTGAAGAACGCCAACCCGGCCGCCCGCATCCACGTGAAGCTGGTCTCCGAGGTCGGCGTCGGCACGGTCGCGGCCGGCGTGTCCAAGGCCCACGCGGACGTCGTACTCATCTCCGGTCACGACGGCGGCACCGGTGCCTCGCCCCTGACGAGCCTCAAGCACGCGGGCGGCCCCTGGGAACTGGGCCTGGCCGAGACCCAGCAGACCCTCCTCCTCAACGGGCTGCGCGACCGGATCGTCGTCCAGACCGACGGCCAGCTCAAGACCGGCCGCGACGTCGTCATCGCCGCCCTGCTCGGCGCCGAGGAGTTCGGCTTCGCCACCGCCCCGCTCGTCGTCTCCGGCTGCGTCATGATGCGCGTCTGCCACCTCGACACCTGCCCCGTCGGCATCGCCACCCAGAACCCGGTGCTGCGCGACCGCTTCGCCGGCAAGGCCGAGCACGTGGTGAACTTCTTCAAGTTCATCGCCGAGGAGGTCCGCGAACTCCTCGCCGAACTCGGCTTCCGCTCCATCGAGGAGGCCGTCGGCCACGCCGAGATCCTCGACGTCACCCGCGCCGTCGACCACTGGAAGGCACAGGGCCTCGACCTGGCACCGCTCTTCCACGTGCCCGAGCTGCCCGAAGGCGCCGCCCGCCACCAGGTGATCACCCAGGACCACGGCCTGGAGAAGGCACTCGACAACGAGCTGATCAAGCTCGCCGCCGACGCCCTCGCCGCACCCGGGGCCACCGAGGCCCAGCCGGTGCGCGCCCAGGTCGCCATCCGCAACATCAACCGCACCGTCGGCACCATGCTCGGCCACGAGGTGACGAAGAAGTTCGGCGGCGCCGGTCTGCCCGACGACACCATCGACATCACCTTCACCGGCTCCGCCGGCCAGTCCTTCGGCGCCTTCCTCCCGCGCGGCATCACCCTGCGCCTGGAGGGCGACGCCAACGACTACGTCGGCAAGGGCCTGTCCGGCGGCCGCATCGTCGTCCGCCCCGACCGCGCCGCCGACCACCTCGCCGAGTACAGCGTCATCGCCGGCAACACCCTCGCCTACGGCGCCACCGGCGGCGAGATGTTCCTGCGCGGCCGCACCGGCGAACGGTTCTGCGTCCGCAACTCCGGCGCCCTCGTCGTCTCCGAGGGCGTGGGCGACCACGGCTGCGAGTACATGACCGGCGGCCACGCCGTCGTCCTCGGCGAGACCGGGCGCAACTTCGCGGCCGGCATGTCCGGCGGCATCGCCTACGTGATCGACCTGGACCGCGACCACGTCAACGCCGGCAACCTCGACGCCGTCGAGGCCCTGGACGAGACGGACCGGCAGTGGCTGCACGACGTCGTGCGCCGCCACGCCGAGGAGACCGGCTCCACCGTCGCCGAGAAGCTGCTCGCCGACTGGTCCGCCTCCGCCGACCGCTTCAGCAAGATCATCCCCCGTACGTACAAGGCAGTGCTCGCCGCCAAGGACGCCGCCGAGCGAGCCGGTCTGTCCGAGACCGAGATCACCGAGAAGATGATGGAGGCGGCGATCAATGGCTGACCCGAAGGGCTTTTTGAACCACGGCCGCGAGGTCGCCACGTCCCGCCCGGTCGAGGAGCGCAAGAAGGACTGGAACGAGGTCTACGTCCCCGGCTCCCTGCTGCCGATCATCTCCAAGCAGGCCAGCCGGTGCATGGACTGCGGCATCCCGTTCTGCCACAACGGCTGTCCGCTCGGAAACCTCATCCCCGAGTGGAACGACTACGCCTACCGCGAGGACTGGGCCGCCGCCCAGGAACGCCTGCACGCGACCAACAACTTCCCCGAGTTCACCGGTCGCCTCTGCCCGGCGCCCTGCGAGTCGGCGTGCGTGCTCGGCATCAACCAGCAGCCGGTCACCATCAAGAACGTCGAGGTCTCCATCATCGACAAGGCGTGGGAGACCGGGGACGTCGCCCCGCAGATCCCCGAGCGCCTGTCCGGCAAGACCGTCGCCGTCATCGGCTCCGGCCCGGCCGGCCTCGCCGCCGCCCAGCAGCTCACCCGGGCCGGCCACACCGTCGCCGTCTACGAACGCGCGGACCGCATCGGAGGCCTCCTGCGGTACGGCATCCCCGAGTTCAAGATGGAGAAGCGGCACATCAACCGCCGTATCGAGCAGATGCGCGCGGAAGGCACCCGCTTCCGCACCGGCGTCGAGGTCGGCCGCGACATCCTGGCCACGGACCTGAAGAAGCGCTACGACGCCGTCGTCATCGCCGCCGGCGCCACCACCGCCCGTGACCTGCCCGTGCCCGGCCGCGAACTGGCCGGCATCCACCAGGCCATGGAGTACCTGCCGCTGTCCAACAAGGTCCAGGAAGGCGACTACGTCACCGCGCCGATCTCGGCCGAGGGCAAGCACGTCGTCGTCATCGGCGGCGGCGACACCGGCGCCGACTGCGTGGGCACCGCCCACCGCCAGGGCGCCGCCTCCGTCACCCAGCTGGAGATCATGCCCCGCCCGAACGACGAGCGGCACCCGACCCACCAGCCCTGGCCGACCTTCCCGATCCTCTACAAGGTCACCTCGGCCCACGAAGAGGGCGGCGAGCGGATCTACTCCGCCTCCACCACCCACTTCGAGGGCGACGAGGACGGCAACGTACAGTGGCTGCACCTGGCCGAGGTCGAGTTCGCCGACGGCAAGCTCCACCAGAAGCCGGGCACCGAGCGGAAGATCCCCGCGCAGCTGGTCACCCTCGCCATGGGCTTCACCGGCACCGACCGCGCCAACGGCATGGTCGACCAGTTCGGCCTGGAACTCGACGAACGCGGTAACATCGCCCGCGACGCCGACTTCCAGACCAACGTGCCCGGAGTGTTCGTCGCCGGTGACGCGGGCCGCGGCCAGTCGCTCATCGTGTGGGCGATCGCCGAGGGCCGCTCGGCAGCCCGCGGTGCCGACCGGTACCTGACCGGTGCCAGCGACCTGCCGGCCCCGATCCGCCCGACGGACCGCGCGCTGACGGTCTGACCTGCGGCCACCACACAAAGACGTCCCGTACAACGGCGTACGGGCGGGTCATCTGGGGGGACCTCCCCCCAGACCCCCCGTGCCGGCGCCTGCCCGCCCGTCCCCGACCGGACAACAGGGCAGGCGCCGTCGCATGTCCCGAAACCATCCGCCGCGCCCCGGCGTCCTGCTTGCTGAACGACAGGGGAGGAGCAGGCGACATGGCCGCGATCAGTCTGAGCAAGGTGGAGGAGACCGCCCCCGCGCTGGTCAGCCTCTACAAGAGCGCCGAGACCTCACTCATCGAGCACGGGCTCGACGAACAGCGGGCCGCCGTGTACCTCGTCCTCGACCACTCCGGCTCCATGCGCCCCTACTACCGCGACGGCAGCGTGCAGGCCCTCGCCGACCGCGTGCTGTCCCTGTCCGCCCACCTGGACGACGACGGACGCGTCCCCGTGATCTTCTTCTCCACCGACGTCGACGCCGTCAGCGAGATCTCCCTCGACGACCACCGGGGCAGCATCCGGCGCATCGCCGCCGGCCTCGCCCACATGGGCCGCACCCACTACGAAGCCGCCATGGACGCCGTCATCGACCACTACCTCGACTGCGGCGCCACCGACCCGGCCCTGGTGATCTTCCAGACCGACGGCGCCCCCACCAGCAGGGCGGCCGCCGAACGCCACCTGTGCAAGGCCGCGAAACTCCCCCTCTTCTGGCAGTTCATCGGCTTCGGCGACGCCCGCAGCCACCAGTTCGACTTCCTGCGCCGGCTCGACGACCTGGCCGTACCCGGCAGGAGGATCGTCGACAACGCAGGCTTCTTCCCCGCCGGCCGCGCCCCGCGGCGCCTCACCGACGCCCGGCTCTACGACAGCCTCCTCGCCGAATTCCCCCTCTGGCTGACCGCGGCCCGCGCCCAGGGCATCGTCACCTGAGCACCTGAGCACCTGAGCACCTGAGCGTCACCACCGGCCCACCGGAACACCACGCCAGGACCTCGAAAGCTTCCGCCCGCGCCCCGCCCGGTCCCGGACGGCCGGCCCTAGGTGTCGCACTCCAGTACCGTCCGGCACAACCCGCACCGCGCCCGCACCCTGCCCCGTACCGGCACCCTGATCCGCTGATGACACGTCGGACACGGGAACGACACCCGCAGCGGACCGGAACCACCCGCCGTGAACGAGTACGGCACACCCGCCGCCGCCCCCGACCCCCGGCCGTGCTCCTGGGCGTACCGCCGCTCCCGCGCATAACGGCGGCGCCCCGCCCACCCCGCCGCCGTCAGCGGCGGCTGCCGCCCGTCCTCCCGCGCCCGCGCCAGACCCCTCACGTACGCCTCATAACCCTGCGCACTGGTGAACCACGTCGAAGGATCCTCCCCGAACACCAGCGCCCGCTTGCCCAGCACGTAACCGAACTCCTCCGGCGTGAGATAGCCCAGCTTCTGCGAGGACGCCCCGTCCTCCCGGAACGCGTCCAGCAGCAGCCAGCCCGCCCCCAGATACGTCGCCGCCGTGTCCGTCAGGATCTCGTTGTCCCGCGTCCCCGGGAACGACAGGTCCAGCCGGTGCAGATACACGTGCATCACCTCGTGCGCCAGCGCCGCCCCGATGTCCCTGCGATGCGTACGGAACCGGTCGTTCAGCTCGACGAAATACTCCGGGCCCGCCGTCAGCTCCACGTTCGCCGCATGCGTCATCTCCCGGAAACTCACGATCAGCCGCGCATCCGGCAACCCGTAGTGCCGCACCAGCTCACGGGCCACCCGCTGCGCCCCCAGATGCAGATCGTCACCGTCGCAGAACGCCACGTCCACCGGCGCCACACTCGTCGCGAACGTCAGCACCGTCTCATGCGACAACCGCCGGTACAGCGCCGTGATCGCGGCACGCACCGTCTCCAGATGCGGGAAGCCGTGCTCGACCGGTCCGCCGTCCGCCACGTCCGCACCCCCAAAGACGCCCCTGAACCCCTTCCCACTCTACGGCCCGCCCCCCTGAACGGCCCGCCCACCGGACACCCCCGGTCACGGGCCCGCCCACCCCGTAGGGTTGACCCCCATGACCACCAGCAGCACCGGAAACGGCGACGTCGACCCCGCCGTCCGCAAGGAACTCGCACGGCTGCGCGACAGCATCGACAACATCGACGCGGCCGTCGTCCACATGCTCGCCGAACGCTTCAAGGCCACCCAGCAGGTCGGCCACCTCAAGGCCGCCCACCAGCTCCCGCCCGCCGACCCGGCCCGCGAGGCCCGCCAGATCGCCCGCCTGCGCGGCCTGGCCGAGGACGCCAGACTCGACCCCGCCTTCGCCGAGAAGTTCCTCAACTTCATCATCGCCGAAGTCATCCGCCACCACGAACGCATCGCCGAGGACTCCGGCGACCGCCCCGCCACCACCAGCTGACCGACCCCCCGCGCGCGCCGGCCCCCCCGGCGCGCACACCCCCGCCCACGCCCCCGGCGCACCCCCGCACAGCCCGGCGACACCCCTCCCCGAGCCCGTCCCCCGAACCCCCTCGTGCCCCGCCCCCGCCATCAGGCAGCATGGCGTCCATGTCCGTACTCACGCGCGACGAAGCGCAGACCCGTGCCCAGCTCCTCGACGTCCACCACTACACCGTCGACCTCGACCTGACCGGCGGCGAGGACACCTTCGACTCCCGCACCGAGATCGGGTTCACCGTACGCACCGGCCCGGACGGCACAGGCAGCACGGACACCTTCGTCGAGCTGAAGCCCGCCGAACTGCGCTCCGCCACCCTCGACGGACACCCCCTCGACCCCACCGCCCTCACCGGCAACCGCCTCCCCCTGACCGGCCTCACCCCCGGCGCACACACCCTGCGCATCGACGCCCTCATGCGCTACTCCCGCACCGGCGAAGGCATGCACCGCTTCACCGACCCCTCCGACGGCGAGACCTACGTCTACACCCAGCTCTTCATGGAAGACGTCCAGCGCGTCTTCGCCGCCTTCGACCAGCCCGACCTCAAAGCCGTCTTCGACCTCACCGTCACCGCCCCCGACGGCTGGACCGTCCTCGCCAACGGCATCACCGAACACACCGGCGACGGCACCTGGAAAGCCGCCACCACCCCGCCCGTCTCCACCTACCTCGTCGCCGTCGCCGCCGGCCCCTGGCACTCCGTGCGCACCGAACACCGCGGCCTGCCCTTCGGCCTCCACTGCCGCCGCTCCCTCGCCCCCCACCTCGACGCCGACGCCGACGAGATCCTCGCCATCACCCGCGCCTGCTTCGACCGCTACCACGAGAAGTTCGACGAGCCCTACCCCTTCGACTCCTACGACCAGGCCTTCGTCCCCGAATTCAACGCCGGCGCCATGGAGAACCCCGGACTCGTCACCTTCCGCGACGAGTTCGTCTACCGCTCCGCCGTCACCGACACCGAACGCCAGACCCGCGCCATGGTCATCGCCCACGAAATGGCCCACATGTGGTTCGGCGACCTCGTCACCCTCAAGTGGTGGGACGACATCTGGCTCAACGAGTCCTTCGCCGAGTACATGGGCTACCAGACCACCGCCGAAGCCACCCGCTTCACCGGCACCTGGACCGACTTCGGCCTCTCCCGCAAATCCTGGGGCTACGACGCCGACCAGCGCCCCTCCACCCACCCCGTCGCCCCCGAGAACGTCGAGGACACCGCCTCCGCCCTCCTCAACTTCGACGGCATCTCCTACGCCAAGGGCGCCTCCGCACTGCGCCAGCTCGTCGCCTGGCTCGGCGAGAAGGACTTCCTCGCCGGCATCAACACCCACTTCGCCCGGCACAAGTTCGCCAACGCCACCCTCGCCGACTTCATCGACTCCCTCGCCTCCGCCACCGACCGCGACGTCCACGCCTGGGCCCAGGCCTGGCTGCGCACCACCGGCGTCGACACCCTCACCCCCCGCGTCGCCCCAGCCGCCGACGGCACCTGCACCCTCACCGTCGACCACCACGGCAGCCGCCCCCACCACATCACCGCGGGCCTCTACGACCAGGACCTCACCGACGAGGGACGCCTCACCCTGCGCACCCGCCTCCCCCTCGACATCCCGCACACCGCCCCCCACCCCATCGGCAAACGCCCCGCCCTGCTCGTCCTCAACGACGGCGACCTCACCTACGCCAAGATCCGCTTCGAACCCGAATCCTTCCGCGCCGTCCGCGAAAACCTGTCCGCACTGCCCGACCCGCTCACCCGCGCCGTCGTCTGGAACGCCCTGCGCGACGCCGTCCGCGACGGCGAACTCCCCGCCGGCACCTACCTCGACACCGCGCGCACCCACCTGCCCCACGAGAGCGACCTCGCCCTCGCCGAAGCCGTCCTCGCCTTCGCCCGCACCCACATCGCCGACCGCTACCTCACCCCCGGCCGGCGGCCCGCCGCGCTCGCCACCCTCACCGGCCTGTGCCGCGACCTCATCCGCCGCACCGAGGACGGCGACAACCCCGGCCTGCGCCTGATCGCCGTACGCCACTTCATCGACGTCGCCGCCCACCCCGACACCATCGCCGCCTGGCTCGCCGACGGCACCGTCCCCGGCGGACCCGAACTCGACCCCGAACTGCGCTGGCGCATCCTCGCCCGGCTCGCCGTCCTCGGCGCTACCGACGAGACCGCCATCGCCGCCGAACTGGACCGCGACCCCTCCGCCACCGGCCAGGAAGGCGCCGCCCACTGCCGCGCCGCCCTGCCCGACCCGGACGCCAAACGCGCCGCCTGGGACGCCATGTTCACCTCCGACGACCTGTCCAACTACCTGTTCACGGCCACCGCCAGGGGCTTCTGGCAGCCCGAACAGGCCGACCTCGTACGGGACTACGTACCGCGCTACTACGAGGACGCCGTCGCCGTCGCCGCCCGCCGCGGCCCCGCCATCGCCGACGCCGCCGCCCGCTGGGCCTTCCCCGCGCACGCCGTCGACGCCGAGACCCTCCGCCTGGGCGAGGCCTGCCTGGCCGGCGGCGACCCGGTCCCCTCCCTGCGCCGCAGGCTCGCCGACCAGCTCGACGACCTGGCCCGCGCACTGCGCGTCCGCCAGGCCCAGGAGACGGAACAGCCGCAGACCCCGGCGCAGGTGCCGCAGCCGTAGGAGGCACGAAGGCGGGCGTGAGCGCGGAGACGGGCGTGGGCGCGGTGGCCGGAGCCGGCGAAGGCGCCGACGCCGTCGCCCGCCGTCGCCGTCTCCGGGGGCGTACGACCGGGGCCTACGACCCGGGACGTACGACACACCTGGTCCCTGACGACGATGCGGAAGCTGATCGTCCTTCCTAGGCTCACAGACCTGAAGGGCGATCAGCCCGACACCAGCCCGAGCCACGGAGGAAACCGTGATCGTAGTCACCGGCGCCACCGGAAACGTCGGCCGTGCCCTCGTCGAGCGCCTCGCCGCCGCCGACCGGCCCGTGCGGGCGCTGACCCGCGACCCGCAGCGGGCCGACCTGCCCGGACACGCCGAGGTGGTCCGGTTCCAGCCGGACGACCCGGCCGCCCTGTTCACCGGGGCGAGCGGACTCTTCCTCTACGTCCAGGCCGCCGGCGACCGCACCGCCGAGTTCCTCGCGGCGGCGCGCGAGGCGGGCGTCCGGCACGTGGTGTTCCTGTCCTCCGCCATCATCCACGAGGGCGCGGACGAGACCCACCCCATCCACGTCATGCACGCCGGCGTGGAACGGGCCGTCCGCGACAGCGGCCTGGAATGGACGTTCCTGCGCCCGGGCGCCTTCGCCACCAACGCCTTCCAGTGGGCCGCGCAGATCCGCGCCGGGGACACCGTCCGCGGAGTCTTCGGGAACGGCAGGAGCGCGCCCATCCACGAGGACGACATCGCCGCCGTCGCCGAACGCGCCCTCCTGGACGGCGGCCACGAGGGCGCTGTCCACCGCCTCACCGGACCCGAGGCCATCAGCAACGCCGACCAGGTCGCGGCGATCGGCCACGCCCTCGGCCGGGAGCTGACCTTCACCGAGGTGCCGCCCGAGGAGGCCGGACCCGAACTCTTCCCGCACGTCCCGCCGCACGCGCTGCAGGGCCTGCTGAACACCCTGCGCGACTCCGTCGGCGCGACCCCCGAGATCACCGACACCGTGGAGAAGATCACCGGCACCCCGGCCCGCACCTTCGCCCGGTGGGCGAAGGACCACACGGCGGACTTCCGCGCCTGACCCCAGCCGGGGGCTGAGCGCAATCGGGGGAGTGCGGGGGCGAGGGCGCCGGGGCTGAGCGCAACCGGGGGAGTGCGGGGGCGAGGGCGCCGGGGGCTGAGCGCAATCGGGGGAGTGCGGGGGCGAGGGCGCCGGGGGCTGAGCGCAACCGGGAGTGGGGGACGAGGGGCGCCGGGGCCCGGCCGGCTGGGGGCGAGGGGGCGCAAGGAGCTAAGGGTCCTGGGACCCGCGTTCGTCCAGGGACGAACGGGAGTCCCCGCACGCCCGGCGCTCGGTCGCTGCGGCCGAGCGCCTGCCGCCCGGGCCCCGCGCGCTCCTTGCGTGGCAATACCACTTCCGGGTTCCGGTCGTTGGACTTTCCGGGCACCACGGACTCCAGGCGGACAAGCCGGGCGCCCCGCCCCGCGCACCCCGGAGGACGACCCAGGAGGACGCCCCATGGGTACTCCGCACCCGCCCGCACCCCCAGTAGCGCCAGTACCGCCGACAGCTCCAGCACCGTCTGCACCGCCAGTACCGCCTGAGCCGCCGGCCCCTCAAGACCCGGTAGGCCAGCAGGCCTCGCCCGAGGCTCAGCCCTCGGCACGTTCGCAGGTCTCGCCGGACCCACAAGTCTCGTCACGCGACTCAGCCTCACGACCGGACCCGCAAGCCTCACCGGAAGCTCAGGCTTCCCCGGCCCCGCAAGACACGGCAGACCCGCAGGCCTCGCCCGAGGCAAAGGCACCGCCACACCCGCACGCCTCACGCCGCCCGCACAGCCCGCCACCGCCCGCCCCGCTCGCCTCCGGCCCCGGCGGCACCCACGCCCTGCGGCCCCTGCTCGACACCGTGCTCGGCGCACTCGACAGCGGACGGCGCGCCCGCGGCGGCCCCCTCCCCGCCGGCGGCCCCGACGCCGTCGCCGCCCGGGTCCGTGCCGCGGCCGGCGACCTCCTCCCCGACCACGGCGACCCCGACGCCCTGCGCGTCCTCGTGCACGCCCTCGCAGAAGGCGCCGCCGACCCCGCCGACCCACTCTGCGCCGCCCACCTGCACTGCCCGCCCCTCGCCGTCGCCACCGCCGCCGACCTCGCCGCCAGCGCCCTCAACCCCTCCCTCGACTCCTGGGACCAGGCCCCCGCCGCCTCCGTACTCGAAACCCTCGTCACCCACACCCTGGCCCGGCAGGCAGGACTCGCCGACGCCCTCGTCACCACCGGCGGCACCGAGTCCAACCACCTCGCCCTCCTCCTCGCCCGCGAGACCCACCCCGGCGGCATCCGGCTCCTGTACGGCGCCAACGCCCACCACTCCCTGCCCCGCGCCGCCTGGCTCCTCGGCCTGCCCGAACCCCTGATCGTCCCCGCACCCGCCGGCACCCTCGACCCCGCCGCCCTCCACGCGGCCCTCACCGGCCTCGGCGGCCCCCGCACCCCCCTCCTCGTCGCCGCCACCGCCGGAACCACCGACGCCGGCCTCATCGACCCGCTCCCCGAGATCGCCGCCCTCTGCGCCGCCCACGGCGCCCGCCTGCACATCGACGCCGCACACGGCGGCGGCCTCCTCTTCAGCGACCGCCACCGCCACCGCCTCACCGGCCTCGACGCCGCCCACACCGTCACCCTCGACCTGCACAAACTCGGCTGGCAGCCCGTCGCCGCCGGACTCCTCGCCGTTCGCGACCCCGCCGACCTCACCGCCCTGCACCAGCACGCCGACTACCTCAACGCCGACGACGACACCGAAGCCGGCCTCCCCGACCTCCTCGGCCGCTCCCTGCGCACCACCCGCCGCCCCGACATCCTCAAGATCGCCGTCACCCTCAAGACCCTCGGCCGCAGCGGCCTCGGCGCCCTCGTCGACCAGGTCTGCGCCCTCGCCCGCACCTTCGCCGACCTGATCGAGGACCACCCCCGCTTCGAACTCCACGACCGCCCCACCATCAGCACCGTCCTCTTCCGGCCCGCCCACGCCACCGACGACACCGTCGCCGCACTGCGCCGCGGACTGCTCACCGACGGCCGCGCCGTCCTCGGCCGCGCCCGCCTCGGCGGCCGGCTCTGGCTCAAAGCCACCCTCCTCAACCCCCGCACCCGCCCCGCCGACCTGGCCACCCTCCTCGAACTGGTGGAAGGAACCACCCCCCGATGAACCACCCGGACACCCCCGCACCGCCCCTGCGCCACACCCCCGCCACCCCCCGCGACCTGGTCGGCATCGGCATCGGACCGTTCAACCTCTCCCTCGCCGCCCTCGCCCACCCCCTCACCGGACTGTCCACCGCCTTCTACGAACAACGCCCCGGCTTCAACTGGCACCCCGGACTCCTCCTCGACGGCGCCCGCATCCAGGTCCCCTTCCTCGCCGACCTCGTCACCCTCGCCGACCCCACCAGCCACTGGACCTTCCTCAACTACCTCAGATCCCGCGAACGGCTCTTCCCCTTCTACTTCGCCGAACACCTCCACATCCAGCGCGCCGAATACGACGCCTACTGCCGCTGGGTCTCCGACAACCTCCCCGCCCTCCACTACGGCCACCAGGTCGACGCCGTCCGCTGGAACGCCGAACACGCCCTGTTCGAAGTCGACTTCACCCAACTCGACACCGACGGCGAAGCAGAAGCCCTCGGCCGCACCTACACCCGCAACATCGCCATCGGCATCGGCACCGAACCCCACGTCCCCGAACCCCTGCGGCCCCTCGCGAGCGCCCCCGGCACCCCCGTCGTCCACGCCGCCGACTACCTCGACCACCGCGACACACTCCTCGCCGCCGGCCACGTCACCGTCGTCGGCTCAGGCCAGTCCGGCGCCGAAGTCTTCCTCGACCTGCTCCGCGCCCGCCCCGCGGGCCGCGAACGCCTCCACTGGATCGGCCGCACCCAGGCCTTCGCCCCCATGGAGTACTCCAAGCTCGGCCTGGAACACTTCACCCCCGACTACACCCGCTACTTCCACGCCCTGCCCGAACCCGTCCGCGACCGCCTCGTCCCCGCCCAATGGCAGCTCCACAAGGCCGTCGACGCCGACACCCTCGCCGCCATCCACGACGAGCTCTACCGCCGCACCCTCCACGGCGGCTGGCCCGACACCACCCTCACCCCCGGCGTCCGCGTCCGCACCGCCGGCCGCGTCGCCGGCACCAAAATCGAACTCCACCTCGAACACGCCGAGCAGGGTGCCCGCAGCAGCCTCACCACCGACGCCGTCGTCCTCGCCACCGGCTACCGGCCCCGCCCCCTCAGCCCCCTCCTCACCGCCCTCGACCCCTACATCCACCGCGACACCGGCGAACGCCCCAGCATCGACGAGCACTACCGCCTCGTCCTCGACCCCGCCATCACCACCGCCGGCTGCCACATCTACGTCCAGAACGCCGAACACCACACCCACGGCGTCGGCACACCCGACCTCGGCCTCGCCGCCTGGCGCAGCGCCACCATCCTCAACACCGTCACCGCGAAAACCACCTACCCGCTGCCCGCCCGCACCGCCTTCACCACCTTCGGACTGCAACGGCAACGGCCCCAGATCCCACCCGCACACCAGCTCAGGGCACTCACCCCCCTGGCAGACGGAATCTGAGGCCGCTCCGCACCACCGGACCACCGGACCGACGGACCACCGGACCATCCGCGCACCGGTCAGCACACCGGCGTACGGTCCAGAACACCCGCGTACGGCCCAGGACCCGGCGTACCGATCACAACCGGCCTACCCGTCAGAACACCGGCGCACCGTCCCGCGTCAGCCGCCAGTCCACCGACGCGAAGTCCTTCGGATCCAGCACACCCTTCGCCGTCACCCACTCGGCGATCCGCGTCCGGATCTCCGTCGACTCCGACCACAACTCCTTCGCCGACGCCACATGCGGGAACGCCCCACCACCATTGGCCCGGTAGTTGTTCACCGCCAGCACGAACTGCTGCGCGTCATCCAGCGCCGCACCCCGGTACGTCAGGTTCCTGATCCGCGAACCGGCAGGCTGCGCGATGTCGATGTCGTACGCCAGCCCCGACACGTAGTCGTAGTTGTAGTCCGGACGGCCCCCCGCGTTCGTCAGCTTCTCCACGTCCACCGCCGCACCCGCCGCCGTCTGCACGAAGTACCCCGCCGAGTACTCCAGGTACGCCCGCACCTGCGCACCCGTCATCAGCTTCGCCACCAGCGTGTTGTCATACACGTACAGGCTCGACAGGTCCCGGATCGTCACGTCCCCCGCGTGGATCTCCGACGTCCGCGAGAACGGCGACGCCTGCGCGATCACCGGCAGCGCCGCATACGCGGTACCCGCCAGCGCCGACCGCACCACGTCCTCCTGCACCTTCGTGATCAGGTCGATGATCGGCGCGTCCTTGTACCGCGCCTCCACCGTCGTCAGCGTCTGCGTCGCCCGGCCCACCACCTGATTGACGTACCCCACGACCTTCTCGTGCTCGTCCGCCAGCAGCCTGCTGATCCGCGGATCGTCCGCCACCGTGTTCGAGTTGCGCAGCGACGCCGAGACCGACTCCACCTCCCACCGGCCCCGCGCGAACACCAGCTCGATGTCGAACAGCGTCAACCGCTCCGCGAAACACAACGGCTCCGACAGCACCACCGTCCGCCCCGACTTCTCGTTGACGACCTTCAGCTCCGGAATCTCCAGATGCGCGTGCCCCACCAGAATCGCGTCGATACCCGGCACCTGCCGCGCCACGTTCGCCGCCGCGTCCTCCACGTACGGCAACTGGTCACCGTACGACGACTGACCCGACGTACCCGAATGCGCCGACACGATCACCACGTCCGCACCCATCGAACGCAGCTTCGGCACCCACTTCGCCGCCTGCTCCTCCAGACCCGGGAACGTCAACTTGCCCTGCACATAGGCCTTGTCCCAGATGGCGATCCCCGGGTTCGTCAGCCCCAGCACGGCCACCTTCACCGGCCGGGCCCCGTGCACCCGGAACTCCTTCATCACGTACGGCGCGAAAGCCGGCCGCTGCGTCCTCGCGTCCAGCGCGTTCGCACCCAGCAACGGGAAGTCGCACTGCTGCTCGAACTTCCGCAGCGTCTCGATACCGTAGTTGAACTCGTGGTTGCCCAGCGCCGCCGCGTCGTACCCGATCGCGTTCATCGCCTGCGCCATCGGGTGCAGCGGACCACCCTGCGCGGTGATCGGGTCCACCTTCGCGTAGTAGTACGTCAGCGGAGTGCCCTGGATCGTGTCACCCGCGTCGATGAGCAGCGTGTTCTGCCGCCCCTTCTCCGCACGCACCTGGTCCACCAGCGTCGAGATACGCGCCAGACCCTGCGCGTTGCCCGCCGCGTCCTTGTACTCCCCGTCCTTGAAATAATCCCAGTTGAAGACGTGCCCGTGCAGGTCCGTCGTACCCATCACGGTCAGCGAGTACCGCTTGGGGTGCGGGCCCCGCCCGTGCCCGGGACCGTGCGCCGGAGCCGCGGCCTGCGCCGCCGGAGCCGCCGCCGCACCCGTCAGCGCCACCCCCGCCCCGGTCACGGCGGACTTCTTCAGGAACTTCCGGCGGTTCAACGCCATGTCAGGCACTCCTCGCGAAGGATCGGCTTGCGTACGGCCGGCCACGCGGCCGGCCCCGCCCACGGACAGCCCGGCTCGCGGACGGCCCGCGGACGACGACGCGCGTAGATGGACGCGCGTAGATTCTGGCCGGGACACGCCGAACCGCAACAGCCCCCGCAGGTTGCGATCTGATGACCGCCACCCCCCACACGCCCCCGCCGACGGGTGACACAGTGGAACCCATGACCCCACCCACCCCCGACGGCCCCCACCCCGACGACCCCCACCCCGCCACCCCCTACGGCACCCCCGACGCACCCCGCATCGCCGTCCGCGGCGAAGCCCACCTCGAAGTCGACCCCGAGATCGCCCGCATCGGCATCACCGTCACCGCCCGCGGCAAGGACCGCCGCACCGCCCTCGACGACCTCACCCGCCGCAACACCACCGTCCTCGACCTCGTCAGGTCCTACGGCCCCGCCGTCGCACACCTGGAAACCGGCGCCTTCTCCCTCGCCCCCGAACCCACCCGCCACGGCCGCACCGAACGCGTCCGCACCTACCACGGCACCGTCCACCACACCGCCGAACTCACCGACTTCACCGCCCTCGGCGAACTCGCCACCCGACTGGCCGACTTGGACCTCACCCGAGTGGACGGCCCCTGGTGGACACTCCGCCCCGACTCACCCGCCCACCGGCAAGCCCGCCGGCAGGCCGTCCACGCCGCCGTCCAGCGCGCCAAGGAGTACGCCGAAGCCCTCGGCACCAGCCTCGCCGCCCTCATCGAGATCGCCGACATCGGCGCCGAGGGCCCCGCCTCCTTCCCCCCGCACTTCGGAGCCGCCCGCGGGACAGCCGCCTACGGCAAGGCCCCCGGAGCCGCCCCCGACGAGGCGGCCCCCCTCGACCTCGAACCCCAGCGCCAGCACATCCATGCGCAACTCAACGCGCGATTCACCATGAAACCGCCCAAACTGTAAACACGTCAGCCCACCGACCCGACCACCGGCCGACCCCGCCGACCAACCGTCGACCCACCCGCCGACCGACCCCCGAACGCTCGCAGGAGCACCACCCCGCACACTTCGGAACTTGTCAACACCCATTCACCCAAAGGCCGTTGAACAGACACCTCACGCCACATCGCTACCGACAGGTAAGGCCTAGGCTCACACCATGCGCCGAGCGAAGATCGTCTGCACCCTGGGGCCCGCCACCGACACCTACGACCAGATCAAAGCCCTGGTCGACGCCGGAATGGACGTAGCCCGCTTCAACCTCAGCCACGGCGAACACGCCGAACACGAAGCGCGCTACCAGCACGTACGCGAAGCCGCCGACGAAACCGGCCGCAGCGTCGGCCTCCTCGCCGACCTCCAAGGCCCGAAGATCCGCCTCGGCCGCTTCCGCGAAGGCCCCGTACTCCTCGAACGCGGCGACACCTTCACCATCACCGTCGAAGAAGGCGTCGAAGGCGACCGCCACCACTGCGGAACCACCCACGCCGGCCTCGCCGACGACCTCACCCCCGGCGAACGCATCCTCGTCGACGACGGCAGAGTCGCCCTCCGCGTCACCGCCGTCGACGGCCCCCGCGTCCACACCCAGGTCACCGAAGGCGGCATCGTCTCCGACCACAAAGGCCTCAACCTCCCCGGAGTCGCCGTCTCCGTCCCCGCCCTCTCCAAGAAGGACGAGGACGACCTCCGCTGGGCCCTGCGCACCGGCTTCGACGTCATCGCACTCTCGTTCGTACGCAGCGGACCCGACATCCTCGACGTCCACCGCATCATGGACGACGAGGGCCGCCGCCTCCCCGTCATCGCCAAAATCGAAAAACCCCAGGCCGTCGAAGCCCTCGGCGAGATCATCGACGCCTTCGACGGCATCATGGTCGCCCGCGGCGACCTCGGCGTCGAAATGCCCCTCGAACAGGTCCCCATCGTCCAGAAACGCGCCGTCAAACTCGCCAAGCGCAACGCCAAACCGGTGATCGTCGCCACCCAGATGCTCGACTCCATGATCGACAACTCCCGCCCCACCCGCGCGGAAGCCAGCGACGTCGCCAACGCCGTCATCGACGGCACCGACGCGGTCATGCTCTCCGGCGAGACCAGCGTCGGCAAACACCCCGTCGCCACCGTCCGCACCATGGCCAAGATCGTCACCGCCGCCGAGGAAGACATCCTCGCGAAAGGGCTGCCGCCCCTCACCGACCACAACAAACCCCGCACCCAGGGCGGCGCCGTCGCCCGCGCGGCAGCGGAGATCGGCGACTTCCTCGGCGCCAAGTTCCTCGTCGCCTTCACCCAGTCCGGCGACACCGCCCGCCGCCTCTCCCGCTACCGCTCACCCATCCCCCTCCTCGCCTTCACCCCCGAACCCGCCACCCGCTCCCAGCTCAGCGCCACCTGGGGCGTCGAAACGTTCCTGGGCCCCCACGTCGACTCCACCGACGCGATGGTCGACCAGGTCGACGAGCTGCTCCTCAGGTACGGCCGCTGCAAGAAGGGCGACGTCGTCGTCATCACGGCAGGCTCCCCGCCTGGGGTACCGGGCTCCACGAACCTGGTCCGGGTCCACCACATCGGCGAGGACGACCTGCCCCGGTAGGGGAGCGGTCAGTACTTGGGACCTACGTGGACGTCCATGAGGGCTACGGAGGCTTTGCGGGCGACAGAGATGTTGTACGGGTTGCCGTGACGGGTGCAGTGCGTCCACGCGATGCCGAGCTTGTCGAGGGTGTCCGTGTAGAGCTGACGGATGTCGTCGGACACATTGGTGAAGAAGTACCGGGGGTACTCGTAACGCTTGCGCTCACCGCCGACGAGGCGAGTCGTCCAGTTGGTGATCCGGCAACCGTCCGAGTGGATCAGGCCCCGGATGAACTCCCAGGGGTGCGCGTCGACGATCTCCTGCTGCCAGGCTTCGAGCGCGATGCGGCGCTCGTGCTTCTTGCCGGGGCCGTGCTGAGGGAAGAGGCATGTCCAATGCTTGGTGAACGACTTCACCTCGATGCACCCCGGCTTGTAACGCTGGCGCACGCTGGGGGAGGGCATCACCCTGCGCATGGCGTCTTCGGCCGCAGCGATTAGGCCGGACTGCGTCGCGTTGCAGAAGATGGACAGGTGGTGCTGCTTGCGCTTCGAGATGATGTGCCCATCCCCGAGGTAGAGGCCCAAGAGATAGGCGTAGGCGCTCCTGTCGAATGCACGCCCCGTGCACCTGGGACAGTCGGTGGGTTGTTCGTATTTCTCGCCGCGCGCTCGACGGTCCTCGCTGCGCCACCAGCCGACGGTGCCGCGGGGGATGTTCAGTTGCTCGGCAACGACACGGTTGGGGACTCCCTGGCGCATGAGTGCGATAGCTTGCGCGCGAATCGAAGGGCTGTGCTGTTCCATGCCGCCACCCTGGGGCACTGATCGCAGCGGCGTGCAGCAAAAAGCGGATGTTCACGAGAACGTGGACATCCGCTTCAAGACGTGACCTTGGGAACAAAGGAAAAGTACCCCGGGTCGGATTCGAACCGACGCTGGATGGTGTTTGAGACCATTGCCTCTACCGCTGGGCTACCGGGGCGCCCTTCGAAACGAAGATCGACGGTCACCCGCCGTGCCACCACCTTACCGCAGCTAGGTAGGCTCTTGGGAGCAGTATCTGCCTCCCCCGGAACAAGGAGCGCCCCCGTGACCGCCGCCGAGTCGCCCCAGCCCGTTGACGCCGCCGATGACGACAAGTCGCACGTCCCGCCGCTGACGACCCGTGTCGTCATTGCCGAGGACGAGGCGCTGATCCGTCTCGATCTCAAGGAGATGCTGGAGGAGGAGGGCTACAGCGTCGTAGGTGAGGCCGGTGACGGTGAGCGGGCGGTGGAGCTGGCGCGTGAGCACCGGCCGGATCTGGTGATCCTTGATGTGAAGATGCCGAAGCTGGACGGTATCTCGGCGGCGGAGAAGATCGCCGAGGAGAGTATCGCGCCGGTGTTGATGCTGACGGCGTTCTCGCAGCGGGATCTGGTGGAGCGGGCGCGGGACGCGGGTGCGATGGCGTATCTGGTGAAGCCGTTCAGCAAGAGTGATGTGGTGCCGGCGATCGAGATGGCGGTGTCGCGGTTCACGGAGCTGAAGGAGCTGGAGAAGGAGGTCGCGGACCTCTCGCAGCGGCTGGAGACGCGGAAGCTGGTGGACCGGGCGAAGTCGGTGTTGCAGACGGAGTACGGGCTGTCGGAGCCGGCGGCGTTCCGTTGGATTCAGAAGACGTCGATGGATCGTCGTATGTCGATGCAGCAGGTGGCGGAGGCTGTGATTCAGGACAGCGAGGAGAAGAAGGCGGCGAAGGGCGGGAAGGCGGGGAAGTCCGGTCAGGACTGACCGCGGGTCCGCAGCCCGGGTTCGCAGGATGAGGCCCGCATCCCTGACGGGGGGTGCGGGCCTTTTCGTGTGGTGGGTGGTTCTGTCTTCGGGTTCAGTCTTCGCCGAGGTAGGCCTTGCGGACGGATTCGTCGTGGAGGAGGTCTTGTCCGGTGCCGGAGAGGACGATGTTGCCGACTTCCATGACGTGTCCTTGGTCGGCGAGGGAGAGCGCGGCCTGGGCGTTCTGTTCGACGAGCAGGATGGTGGTGCCCTGGGATTTCAGTTCGACGATGGTGGACATGATCTTCTGCATCATGATGGGTGAGAGGCCCATGGAGGGTTCGTCGAGCATGAGGAGTTTGGGCTGGGACATGAGGGCGCGGCCCATGGCGAGCATTTGCTGTTCGCCGCCGGAGAGGGTGCCGGCGGCTTGTTTGCGGCGTTCGCCGAGGATGGGGAAGAGGTCGTAGGCGCGCTGGATGTCTTTTTCGATGCCTTCTTTGTCTTTGCGGAGGAAGGCGCCGAGCTGGAGGTTTTCGGCGATGCTGAGGCGGGGGAAGATGTGGCGGCCTTCGGGGGAGTGGGCGAGTCCGAGGGCGACGATTTTGTGGGCGGGGATGCCGGTGAGGGGTTTGCCGTCGAAGGTGATTTTTCCGGCGGTGGGTGTGAGGAGGCCGGAGAGGGTGCGCAGGGTGGTGGTCTTGCCGGCGCCGTTGGTGCCGATGAGGGTGACGACCTGGCCTGCTTCGACGCTGAAGGAGATGCCTTTGACGGCTTCGATCTTGCCGTAGGCGACCCGGAGGTCCTCGACCTCGAGGAGTGCGGTCACTGGGCTTCTCCCTTGGTGCTGTTCGCTGTGTTCGCGTTGGCGCCGGTGCCCGTGTGCGTTGTGGTGGGGGTGTCGGCGGCGGCTTCGGCTGCTTCGACTTCTGCGGCTTCGGCTTGGCCGGGTGCGCCTTCGAAGGGTTCGCCGAGGTAGGCGGCGACGACGCGTTCGTCGGCCTGGACGATGTCGGAGGTGCCTTCGATGAGTTTTTCGCCTTGGACGAGGACGGCGACGCGGTCGCAGAGGTTGAAGATGAATCGCATGTCGTGCTCGATGACGAGGACGGCGATGCCTTGGTCGCGGATGGCGAAGACGAGTTCTTCGGTGGTGCGGGTTTCTTGGGGGTTCATGCCGGCGGTGGGCTCGTCGAGGAGGAGGAGGCCGGGTTCGCTGGCGAGTGCGCGGGCGATTTCGAGTTTGCGTTGTTCGCCGTAGGGGAGGTTGCGGGCGAGGTGGTCGCGTTTGTGGGCGAGGCCGATGAACTCGAGGAGTTCCATGGCTCGTTCTTCGCTTGCTTTTTCTGCTTTTTTGAATCCGGGGCCGCGGAGGAGTGCGGACCAGAGTCCTTCTTTGGTGCGGGTGTGGCGGCCGATGAGGACGTTTTCCAGGACGGTCATGTTGGCGAAGAGCCTGATGTTCTGGAAGGTGCGGGCGATTCCGGCCTGGGTGACGAGGTGGGGTTTGGGGGGGAGGATGGTGTTTTTGTAGGAGACGGTTCCTTCGGTGGGGATGTAGAGGCCGGTGAGGCAGTTGAAGAAGGTGGTTTTGCCTGCGCCGTTGGGGCCGATGAGTCCGACGATCTCGCCGCTGTTGACGGTGAGGTCGACGGAGCGTACGGCGGTGAGGCCGCCGAAGCGCATGGTGACGTCACGGGCTTGGAGTACAGGTGTCGTCATCGTTCTTACGCCCCTGCCTTGGTGACGGCCTGGTCTTCGGGCAGTGTTTTTTGTTCGGGTATGTCGAGTTGGCCGGTCTCGTGGAATTCGAGTTGGCGGCGGCGGTTGGCGATGATGCCTTCGGGCCTGAAGCGCATGAGGAGGACGAGGGCGATTCCGAAGGCGAGGAGTTCGTAGTTCTTGAGGAATTGGAGTTTTTCGGGGATGAGGTAGAGCATGCTGGCGCCGAGGAGGGGGCCGCTGACGGTGCCCATGCCGCCGAGGACGACGGCGGCGAGGAGGAAGGCGGAGTTGGGCGGGGCGGCGCCGGCGAACTGGTAGGGGGTGGGGACGACGGAGTAGCTGACGTGGGCGCTGACGGTGCCGGCGAGGCCGGCGAGTGCGGCGCCGAGGGCGAAGGCGATGAGTTTGACGCGGAAGCCGTTGATGCCCATGGCGGTGGCGGCGGTTTCGTCTTCGCGGATGGCGACCCAGGAGCGGCCGATGCGGGAGTCGGCGGCGCGGGTGAAGACGAGGAC
The DNA here is from genome assembly GCF_040703815.1 of Streptomyces sp. NPDC006743. NCBI lineage: Bacteria > Bacillati > Actinomycetota > Actinomycetes > Kitasatosporales > Streptomycetaceae > Streptomyces > Streptomyces sp. NPDC006743. The sequence goes on from NZ_JBEYJA010000002.1 coordinate 346,266, forward strand.
GACGACGGCGGTGAAGAGGAGCATGAGCAGGAAGTAGTTGGCGAATCGGCCGAGGGTGAAGGAGCCGATGTCGTGGGGGTCGCCGAAGTTGAATCCGAAGATTTCGAGGTCGGGGATGTTGGCGATGCCGTTGGGGCCGTTGGTGATGTCGGGTCCGGAGGAGCCGTCGAGGTTGTTGACGGCGATGCGGAAGATTTCTCCGAAGCCGAGGGTGACGATGGCGAGGTAGTCGCCGCGCAGGCGGAGGGTGGGGGCGCCGATGAGGACGCCGAAGACGAGGGAGGCGCCCATGCCGACGAGGACGGCGCCCCAGAAGGGGAGTTGGGTGCCGGAGAAGCGGGAGTATTCGGAGCCGGAGACGAGGGCTGCGGCGTAGGCGCCGACGCCGAGGAAGGCGACGTAGCCGAGGTCGAGGAGGCCGGTGAGGCCGACGACGATGTTCAGGCCGAGGGCGACGGTGGCGAAGATGAGGATGTTGACGCCGATGTTGGCGTTGTGGTCCTCGGACTGGGTGAAGGGGAAGACCGCCGCGGCGAGGAAGGCCATGGAGGTGGCGAATCCTTTGTGGCGGGCGTTGAGTGCGGCGAAGCGGTCGGTGAGGCCTGCGGTGAAGAGGGCCCAGGCGGCGAAGACGACGAGGAGTCCGAAGCCGCTGAAGGTTTCGCCGTATTCGTCGTCGGGGGTGCTGATGCCGTAGGTGAAGACGATGAGGCCGAGGGCGAGGGAGAGGGTGATGGTGATGCGTTCGGCCCAGGCGGGGACGGGGGTGGGGCGGGGGATGGGGTCGGCTTTGGCGAAGTAGGACTTCCAGGTGTCGCCGGGGCGGGGGAGGGCGAGGGTGCCGATGACCGGGAGCAGGGAGGCGACGGCGGCGATGTAGCCGCCGGGTTCGAGGTTGGCGAGGCCGCCGAGTTCGATGGCGATCGCGAGGATCGTGTACCAGGTGACGGCGAAGGCTGCGAGGGCGGTGAGGAAGACGGGGGCGGTGGCGCGGGCGGGGTTGAGCCAGCGCAGTCCTCGGATGTTCCAGAGGGTGAGGGCGTAGAGGAGGGTGAGGATGCCGCCGGTGAGGGTGAGGAGTTGGAGGCCGGCGGGGTAGGCGGTGACGGTGAGGTCGCCGGGGAACTGGGAGGTCCAGGTCCAGGCGAGCATGGTGCTCGCGATGGTGGCGAGGGCGCCGATGGCGGTGAGGAGGCGGGCGGTGTTGTGGGGCAGGGGGATGAGGGGGGCGTTTTTGGTGGGGCGGGTGGTGTCGGTCATGGTGGTCACGCCCTGTCCGCGACGCGTTCGCCGAGCAGGCCTTGTGGCCTGAAGAGGAGGACGAGGATGAGGAGGACGAAGGCCCAGACGGAGGCCCAGCCCTGGCCGCCGAACTGGTCCATGCCGGGGATGTCGGCGATGTAGGCGGTGGCGAGTCCTTCGGCGAGGCCGAGGACGATGCCGCCGAGCATGGCGCCGTAGATGTTGCCGATGCCGCCGAGGACGGCGGCGGTGAAGGCTTTGAGGCCGGCGACGAAGCCCATGTCGTAGTTGACGCTGCCGACGCGGAAGCCCCAGGCGACGCCGGCGACGGCGGCGAAGAAGCCGCCGATGGCGAAGGCGATGACGATGATGCGGTTGGTGTCGATGCCCATGAGCTGGGCGGTGTCGGGGTCTTGTGCGGTGGCTTGCATGGCGCGGCCGGTGCGGGAGGTGCGGACGAAGAAGGCGAGGGCGGCCATGCAGAGGGGGGCGGCTATGAGGACGAAGAGTTCACCGGACTGGATCTTGAGGTTGTCGGTGATGTTGAAGGGGCCGCCGGGGAGCTGGGGGAATTTGCGGGCGTTGTCGGCGTGGGGGTACCAGTTGAAGACGGCCTGCTGGAGGGCGAGGGAGAGGCCGATGGCGGTGATGAGGGGGGCGAGGCGTGGTGCGCCTCTGAGCGGCCGGTAGGCGAATCGTTCCGCTCCCACTGCGATGAGGACGGCGACGAGGCCGCCGCCGATCAGCATGAGGGGGAGGGCGATCCACATGGATGTGCCGTCGGGCAGGACGAGATAGACGCTGAGGGCGCCGAAGCCGCCGGTCATGAAGATCTCGCCGTGGGCGAAGTTGATGAGCTGGACGATGCCGTACACCATCGTGTAGCCGATGGCGATCAGCCCGTACATCGAGCCGAGGATCAGCCCGTTGGCCAGCTGTTGCGGCAGGGTGTGCACCGCAAGGCCTCCATGTGGGTGCGGAGAGTGACGGGGGAGAGAGGTCGGGCCGCGCGGTGACGGGTCGTCGTGGCCGCGCGGCCCTGGGTCGTCCTTGGTGGTGCCGGGTCAGCCGGCGTTGTACGTACCGGTCTTGACGGACTTCCACACGCCGCCCGTGACTTGGTACAGGGTGAGCTGCTTGTTCTTGGTGTCGCCGTACTGGTCGAAGCCGACGGGTCCGGCGATGCCCTCGAAGTCGATCTTCTGGACCTCGTCGACGACCTTCTGGCGGGCGTCGGCGGGGACCTTGCCGTCCTTCACGACGTTGCCGACGGCCTTGATGAGGGCGGTGGCGGCGTCGTAGGAGTAGCCGCCGTAGGTGCCGTAGTCGCCCTTGTAGCCGCCGGACTTGTACTTGTCGATGAAGTCCTTGGCGGCGGGCAGGGTGTCGACGGGGACGCCGACGGAGGTGACGAAGTCGCCTTCGGCGGCCTTGCCGGCGGTCTGGATGTAGGTCGGGGTGAACATGCCGTCGCCGCCCATGAGCGGGATCTTGGCGCCGGCGTCCTTGAGCTGCTTGGTGAGGACCTGCGACTCGTCGTACTGGCCGCCGTAGTAGAGGAGTTCGGCGCCGCTGTTCTTGATCTTGGTGACGAGGGTGGCGAAGTCCTTGTCGCCGACGTTGACGTGGTCGGTGCCGACGACGGTGCCGCCCGCCTCCTTGAACTTCTTGCCGAAGATGCCCGCGAGACCGGCGCCGTAGGTCTGCTTGTCGTCTACGACGAAGACCTTCTTCTTCTTGAGGGTCTTGAAGACGTAGTCGGCCGCGAAGCCGCCCTGCACCTCGTCGGTGATGGCGGTGCGGAAGTAGGTCTTGAAGGGGCGGGTCTTGTTGCCGGAGACCCAGTTCTTGCCCTGGGTCAGCTCGGGCGCGGTGTTGGAGGGGGAGATCTCGGCGAGGTTGGCGGAGGCGAAGACCTTCTGCATGGTCTGCGCGACACCGGAGTTGAGGGGGCCGACGACGCCGAGGACGTCCTTGTTGGCGACGAGCTGGGAGGCGTTCTGCTGGCCGGTCGGCGGCAGGGCCTTGTCGTCGAGGGCCACGACCTTGAAGGTGACGCCGGGGACGAGCTTCTTGGCGTTGGCGTCCTTGACGGCGATCTCGACGCCGGACTGGATGCCGAGGCCGGTGGCGGAGTTCTGGCCGGTCAGGGGAGCGTCGACGCCGATGACGACGGTGGTGCCGCCCTTGCTGCTGTCCTTGTCGTCGCTGCCGCGGGAGCCACACGCGGTGAGGGCCAGAGCTCCGGTTGTGAGGACGGAGGTGAGTATCACCAGGGAACGCTGTCGCACAATCAGTCCTTTCCGCAGGCAGGGCTGCCCCGGTGGGGGTGGCGCATGCCGCGCTGGTACCGAACTCCCGGTGGAGCGGTGACTGGCCGTGACTCTAAGCCTGGTTGTGGCCATGGGCATGGTGGTGGACTGGCTTGTGACTTTCTTGTTATGCCGTTCCGGTTCAGGGGCTTCCCGGAGGGTCACTCTCGGCCGTTTTGGCGGAATTCCCTTCCGTTCCGCATTCTGAGAATGCGCACTTCCGGTTGGCCGTCGCGGGGGCGTGCCGGGCGTTGTGGGGCGAGAGGGGCGGAGCGCCCCGGGAAGATCATCCGAGAGGGCGCCCGCTAAGCGGAATCCGCGCCTCTATATTGCGTATGCGTTACTCAGTGTTACGCGAAAAAACGGAAGATCGCATTCAGCGAGAGGCGAGAACAGGCGGGAACACGCGAATACGGATATCTCGAGCGCGATACACCGTGTTGTCCGGGCATGCGGGAGAAACGGCGGATTGGGGACCGCGGTTTTCGGAAGATCCGGGGGCGGGGTTGCGGACTTCGGGGGGCGCCGCAGTTCTGGAGGCGGGCGGAGACCGCCGCAGTTTTCGGGGCGGGGGGCCGGACGCTGTCAGCGGTCGAAGACCGGGCGGGCGCCTTGGGGCTGCCGGAGGCCGGGAGCCGGGGGTGGGGCGGTTTGGAGCTTGGGGGAGTCGGGGCCCGGGAGTGGGCGCGGGTAGCCGGGGGCCGAGGGCCGGGGGCGGCCCTCGGGTTACCGGAGGCCGGGAGCCTGGGACGGGGCAGGCTTTGGGGCCTGGGCGAGCCCCGGGGGGCGGAGTTCGGGAGAGGTCAGGCGTCGGCGCCGGGGCCGGCGGAGGTCGGGGGCGGTCCGCGTCGGATCGCCCCCGCGGCATCAGTTCGTGGCGGGGACCTGGTCCGCGTCCGCCGGCCGCACCTCGCGCAGCAGGCAGGTCAGGCGTGCGCTGCACACCCGCCGCCCCTGCTCGTCGCTGACGACGATCTCGTACGTGGCCGTCGAGCGTCCCCGGTGGAGGGGGGTGGCCACGCCGGTGACCAGGCCGGAGCGCACCCCGCGGTGGTGGGTGCAGTTCAGGTCGACGCCGACGGCGATCTTGGAGCTGCCGCCGTGCAGCATGGCGCCGACGGAGCCCAGGGTCTCGGCCAGCACGGCGGAGGCGCCGCCGTGCAGCAGTCCGTACGGCTGGGTGTTGCCCTCCACCGGCATGGTGGCGACGACGCGTTCCGCGGAGGCCTCGACGATCCGGACGCCCATGCGGGTACCCAGGTGCCCGGCGGAGAACAGGGAGGGCAGGTCGACGCCGAGCGCGGCGTACTCGTCGATGACCTCTTGCGGGAACTTCACGTCGTGCTGCTCGCCCATGGGCCCGGCTCCGTTCGTCGTCGATCGGCACTGCTTCGCTGAGCGAACGCTCAGTCGGCCGCCGATTGTTCCAGACGCACCACGACGGACTTGCTGGCCGGGGTGTTGCTGGTGTCCGCGGTGGCGTCCAGCGGCACCAGGACGTTCGTCTCCGGGTAGTAGGAGGCCGCGCACCCGCGCGCGGTCGGGTAGTGCACGACGCGGAAGCCGCGGGCCCGCCGCTCCACTCCGTCCTTCCACTCCCCGACCAGGTCGACGTACGACCCGTCGGCCACCCCGAGCCGCCGCGCGTCCTCGGGGTTGACCAGCACCACCCGCCGGCCGTTCTTGATGCCGCGGTAGCGGTCGTCGAGGCCGTAGATCGTGGTGTTGTACTGGTCGTGCGAGCGCAGCGTCTGCAGCAGCAGCCGGCCCTCGGGAAGCTCGGGGTACTCCACCGGCGCGGCCGTGAAGTTGGCCTTGCCGGTGGCCGTCGGGAAGCGGCGCTCGTCGCGCGGGGCGTGCGGCAGCGCGAAGCCGCCGGGGGCGGCCACGCGGGCGTTGAAGTCCTCGAAGCCGGGGATCACCCGGGCGATGCGGTCGCGGATCGTCGCGTAGTCCTTCTCGAACTCCTCCCACGGCACCACGCTGTTCTCGCCCAGCACGCGGCGGGCCAGCCGGCACACGATGGCCGGCTCGGACAGCAGGTGCCGGCCGGCGGGCTCCAGACGGCCGCGGGAGGCGTGCACCATGCCCATGGAGTCCTCGACCGTGACGAACTGCTCGCCGCCGCCCTGCACGTCCCGCTCGGTACGGCCGAGCGTCGGCAGGATCAGGGCGCGGGCGCCGGTGACGGCGTGCGAGCGGTTGAGCTTGGTCGACACGTGCACGGTCAGCCGGGCGCGTCGCATGGCGGCCTCGGTGACGTCGGTGTCGGGGGAGGCGGAGACGAAGTTGCCGCCCATGGCGAAGAACACCTTCGCCTCGCCGTCGCGCAGGGCGCGGATGGCGCGGACCACGTCGTAGCCGTGCTCGCGGGGCGGGGCGAAGCCGAACTCCTGCTCCAGGGCGTCGAGGAAGGCCGGGGCGGGGCGCTCGAAGATGCCCATGGTGCGGTCGCCCTGCACGTTGGAGTGGCCGCGCACCGGGCAGACGCCCGCGCCGGGACGTCCGATGTTGCCGCGCAGCAGGAGGAAGTTGACCACTTCGCGGATGGTCGGCACCGAGTGCTTGTGCTGGGTGAGGCCCATCGCCCAGCACACGATGGTGCGCCGGGAGGCGAGCACCATCTGCAGGGCGCGGTCGATCTCCGCGCGCGTGAGGCCGGTCGCGGCGAGCGTCTCGTCCCAGTCGGCGGCCCGGGCGGCGGCGGCGAACTCCTGGAAGCCGTGGGTGTGCTCGCGTACGAACAGTTCGTCGACGGCGCCCTCGGTCTGGAGGATCAGCTTGTTGAGGAGGCGGAAGAGGGCCTGGTCGCCGCCGATGCGGATCTGCAGGAACAGGTCGGTGAGCGCGGCTCCGGCGGTCAGGCCCTTGGGGGTCTGCGGGTTCTTGAACCGCTCCAGGCCGGCCTCGGGCAGCGGGTTCACGCTGATGATCTTCGCGCCGTTGGCCTTGGCCTTCTCCAGGGCGGAGAGCATGCGGGGGTGGTTCGTCCCCGGGTTCTGGCCGGCCACGATGATCAGGTCGGCCTGGTAGAGGTCCTCCAGCAGGACGCTGCCCTTGCCGATGCCGATCGTCTCCGACAGGGCCGAGCCGGAGGACTCGTGGCACATGTTGGAGCAGTCGGGCAGGTTGTTCGTGCCCAGCTCACGGGCGAACAGCTGGTACAGGAACGCCGCTTCGTTGCTGGTGCGGCCGGAGGTGTAGAAGACGGCCTCGTCGGGGGAGGAGAGGGCGGCGATCTCCTCGGCGACGATGTCGAAGGCCCGTTCCCACGTGACCGGCTCGTAGCGGTCGGCGCCCTCGGGCAGGTACATGGGGTGGGTGAGCCGGCCCTGCTGGCCCAGCCAGTAGCCGCTGCGGGCCGCCAGGTCGGCGACGGGGTGCGCGGCGAAGAACTCCGGGGTGACCCGGCGCAGGGTGGCCTCCTCGGCGACCGCCTTCGCGCCGTTCTCGCAGAACTCCGCGGTGTGCCGGTGCTCCGGCTCCGGCCAGGCGCAGCCGGGGCAGTCGAAGCCGTCCTTCTGGTTGACCCGCAGCAGGGTGAGCGCGGTGCGCTTCATGCCCATCTGCTGCTGGGCCATGCGCAGGGAGTGGCGGACCGCGGGGAGTCCGGCGGCCGCGTGCTTGGGCCCGTCTACCTGCGGCGCGTCCTGGATCGGATCGCCCTTGGGCGGTTTGGTGGCCATCGCACGCTCTCCTTCGACTGCGCGTGTGCTCTTCCCCGGGGCGGCTTCGCGGGCGCGCACCGGTGCGGGCGCCGCGGACCCGGATCCCGGACGCCTCCGATCCTCGCACGCGGCAGTGACAGTGACCCCGGCCGGGGATGCGTGAGAAATAAGAAAGGGGAAGAGGGAGTGCGGGGAGCCGGGGGGACGGAGCGGCGCAGTCGCTCCCGGGAGCCGAGGCGGCGGTGCGCACGTCCCGGGCCGGTCAAGTGGCTGAGGCGGGGCCTGCCCGTCCTCGGTTGCTTCCGGGATCGAGGTGGGGGCCTGTCCGTCCTCGGTCGTTTCCGTGGCTGAGGTGGGAAGCCTGTCCGTCGCCTCTGGGCCCGGGTCGCGCGCCCGCCCGCTCCCGGCCGCTTCCGGGCCCGGGACGGGAGCGCGCCCGTTCCAGCCGTCCCGGGGCGGGCCGTGGTCCCGCCCCGCCCCGGCACGTCCCCGGCACGTCCCCGGCCCGTTTCTGGCCCGTTTCTGGGCGCGGCCGCGAGGCCGTGCCGGGCCGCGTATCGGCCGCCGCGGACCGGACGTCCTCCGAGTGTCAGTGGGTCGTGGCAGGATCGGGGGCGTGGCAGAGACAGCATCGAAGAAGACCGACAGCACCCCCGGCGGCACCCGTCCGCGGCTGATGCTCATGGACGGGCACTCGCTGGCCTACCGCGCGTTCTTCGCGCTGCCCGCGGAGAACTTCACCACCGCGACGGGCCAGCCGACGAACGCGATCTACGGCTTCGCGTCGATGCTGGCCAACACCCTGCGTGACGAGGCGCCCACGCACTTCGCGGTGGCGTTCGACGTCTCCCGCAAGACCTGGCGTTCGGAGGAGTTCACCGAGTACAAGGCGAACCGCTCCAAGACGCCGGACGAGTTCAAGGGCCAGGTGCAGCTGATCTGCGAGCTGCTCGACGCGATGCAGGCCTCCCGCTTCGCCGTCGAGGGCTTCGAGGCGGACGACATCATCGCCACGCTCGCCACCCAGGCCGAGGCCGAGGGCTTCGAGGTGCTGATCGTCACCGGCGACCGCGACTCCTTCCAGCTGGTCTCCGAGCACACCACGGTGCTCTACCCGACCAAGGGCGTCTCCGAGCTGACCCGGTTCACCCCGGAGAAGGTCGTCGAGAAGTACGGGCTGACGCCGGCGCAGTACCCGGACTTCGCGGCCCTGCGCGGCGACCCGTCGGACAACCTGCCGGGCATCCCGGGCGTGGGCGAGAAGACGGCGGCGAAGTGGATCAACCAGTTCGGTTCGTTCGCCCAGCTCGTCGAGCGTGCCGAGGAGGTCAAGGGCAAGGCCGGGCAGAACCTCCGCGACCATCTGGAGGCCGTCAAGCTCAACCGCCGCCTCACCGAGCTGGAGCGCAACGTCGAGCTGCCCAAGGGCGTCACCGACCTCGCCAGGACCGCGTACGACCGCAAGGCCGTCGCGATGGTCCTGGACACCCTGGAGATCCGCAACCCGTCGCTGCGTGAGCGGCTCTTCGCCGTCGATCCGGGGACCGAGGAGGCCGAGGCCACGCCGATCGCGGCGGACGGCGTGGAGCTGGACGGCACGGTGCTCGGCAGCGGTGAGCTGACGGCCTGGCTCGCCGAGCACGGTACGCAGACCCTGGGCGTCGCCACGGTCGACGCGTGGGCGCTGGGCGCGGGCTCGGTCGCCGAGGTCGCGCTGGCCGCCGCCGGCGGACCCGCCGCCTGGTTCGACCCGTCGCAGCTCGACGAGGCCGACGAGCGCGCGTTCGCGGACTGGCTGGCCGACGCCGGCCGCGCCAAGGTGTTCCACAACGCCAAGGGCGCCATGCGGGTCTTCGCCGAGCACGGCTGGAGCGTGGCCGGCGTCACCATGGACACCGCCCTGGCCGCCTACCTGGTGAAGCCCGGCCGCCGCTCCTTCGACCTGGACGCGCTCTCCCTGGAGTACCTGCACCGCGAGCTGGCACCGGCCGCCGCGGCCGACGGCCAGCTGGCCTTCGGCGCGGACGACGCCGCCGAGGCCGAGGCCCTGATGATCCAGGCCCGCGCCATCCTGGACCTGGGCGGGGCCTTCGAGGAGCGCCTGGAGGAGGTCGGCGCGGCGGATCTGCTGCGCGACATGGAGCTGCCCACCTCCGCGCTGCTCGCCCGTATGGAGCGGCACGGCATCGCCGCCGACCGCACCCACCTCGAAGCCATGGAACAGATGTTCGCCGGCGCGGTGCAGCAGGCCGTGAAGGAGGCCCACGCGGCGGCGGGGCACGAGTTCAACCTCGGCTCGCCCAAGCAGCTCCAGGAGGTCCTCTTCGGCGAGCTGGCGCTGCCCAGGACCAAGAAGACCAAGACCGGCTACACCACCGACGCCGACGCCCTGGCCTGGCTGGCCGGACAGACGGACAACGAGCTGCCGGTGATCATGCTCCGCCACCGGGAGCAGGCCAAGCTCCGCGTCACCGTCGAGGGCCTGATCAAGACCATCGCGACGGACGGCCGCATCCACACCACCTTCAACCAGACGGTCGCTGCGACCGGCCGCCTGTCGTCGACGGACCCGAACCTGCAGAACATCCCCGTCCGCACCGACGAGGGCCGGGCCATCCGCCGCGGCTTCGTCGTCGGCGAGGGCTTCGAGTCGCTGATGACGGCCGACTACAGCCAGATCGAGCTGCGGGTCATGGCCCACCTGTCGGAGGACGCCGGCCTGATCGAGGCGTTCACCTCCGGCGAGGACCTGCACACCACGGCCGCCTCCCAGGTCTTCGCCGTGGAGCGCTCGGCGGTCGACGCGGAGATGCGCCGCAAGATCAAGGCGATGTCGTACGGCCTGGCGTACGGCCTGTCCGCCTTCGGCCTCTCCCAGCAGCTGAACATCGAGGCCGCCGAGGCCCGCGCCCTGATGGACGCCTACTTCGAGCGGTTCGGCGGTGTGCGGGACTACCTGCGCCGGGCGGTCGACGAGGCGCGCGCGACGGGTTACACGGCGACGCTCTTCGGCCGCCGCCGTTACCTGCCCGACCTCAACAGCGACAACCGGCAGCGCCGCGAGGCGGCCGAGCGGATGGCCCTCAACGCCCCGATCCAGGGCACGGCTGCGGACATCGTCAAGATCGCCATGCTGAACGTGGACCGGGCACTCGGCGAGGCAGGTCTCAAGTCCCGCATGCTGCTCCAGGTCCATGACGAGATCGTCCTGGAGATCGCTCCCGGCGAGCGCGCGGCGGCCGAGGAGATCGTCCGCCGTGAGATGTCCGGAGCGGTACGGCTCCGGGCACCGCTGGACGTCTCGGTGGGCGTGGGCCCGGACTGGGAGTCGGCGGCGCACTGAGCAGAGACGGAGGCGGGGGCGTCCTCCACCGGCCCGTACGGACCCAGGTGGACGCCCCGCCCCTTGCCGGCCCGCGGCCGTCGGCCCACGCAGCCTTACCGGGTCTGACGGGCGCCCCGGTCGTTCCCGGCCCGCGGCCGTCGGCCCGCGCAGCCTTTGCCGGTCTGACGGGCGCCCCGGTCGTTCCCGGCTCGTGGCCGTCGGCCCGCGCAGCCTTTCCCGGCCCGTGGCCGTCCGCGTCGGGGCCGTCACTCACGTGGCCCCCGCAGAGACGCACCCGCCACCCCGGCCCGACAGGATCTGGGCATGGGTATACGCATGCTCAACCACCGGCCGGCGGTATCCCAGACACCCGTCGGCGCGGCCCCGGCCGCGCCGCCCCCGCCGGTCCCGGCCCTCGCGGCCGACGCAAGCACCGCCCGCATCCCGACCGACCTGGCGGTCACCCTCCGGCGCGCCGCGAGAGACCTCCGCCGTCGGCTCACCCCAGGTCCACGCCTTCCCTGGCCCCTGTGGGCCGACCTCACCCGCGGCTACGTCGCGCTCCTGCTCGCCCGGATGCCGCGCCCCGTCCCCGCCCGCACCCTCACCGTCTTCGTGGCGGCCACGACCGCCGACCCCGGCCGCCCCGGCGGCCCGCCGTCACGGGAACCCCGCCCGGACCGCGCACCCTGAGCCCACCGAGGCCCTGGAAGCCCCTCACCCACCAGCAGTCCCGCCCCGCGCAGTCCCAGGCCGCGCCCCGTGCCCGCCCCGGCGCGCCCCGCGCCATCCCAACCCGTGCCCCTCGCGGCCCAGGCCGCGCGCCGCCAGGCCCTGCGTGACTGCGCAGCCGGACGCGGGCCTCGCCCCCCCGGGGCCCCGCTGAGTACCCCCATCCCGGGAACCCCGGCCCACCCGCACCCCTCCCCGCCGTGGGGCACCCGGCGCCCTGGCCACCGCACCCCTTCCCGTCCCGCCGTGCCCCGGCCCGCCCCTCCCCGCCGCGCCCCTCTCCCTTCCCCGGCCTCGCCCCGACTCCCAGGCAGCGCTGCCCCGCACACCTGGCTGGAGGCGAGCGGCACAGCCCCTCCCGCCCGGACGCCCGAGTCCCGCGGCCCCCGGCCCTTACCACCGAAGACGGACAAGCGGTGGAAACCGGGCACGAACCGCTCCCCCCTCAGAGGTCGTTTTCTCCCGATGTTTTATCCCGGAATGGGTGTTTGATCCTGGGGTGTCGGGTCGCGCCAGGAGATCGTGTTCTCGCCGGTGAGGCG